>CAYTQC010000019.1:3949-14345 GCA_964439735.1 uncultured Synergistaceae bacterium | reverse complement strand
CCCAACACTTCAGGCAGAAACAACGCGAAAATACGGAGGATGCTGCGCAGGGTGGTTCTCCTTCTTGTCTCACTCCTCGTTCTTGCCGCTGCGCTTGTATCTCTCTGGCCTGAACCGGTCCGGGTGGAGACGGAGGAAGTAACAAGGGGTTTTTTTGAAGTGTCTGTGGTCGAGGAGGGAAAAACAAAAATCCGTCACAGGTATATCATCTCCTCCCCTGCGGGCGGATTTCTCAATCGGGTCGCTCTCCGTCCGGGGGATACCGTCTCAGCCGACAGGACCGTGCTGGCCGTGATGAAGGGAGAGCCTGCCGGTCTTCTTTCTTCCCGGGCAGTCGCCGAGGGTGAGGCACGGCTGAAAGCCGCGGAAGCGGCAATATCCCTCCGCCGTGCTGAACTGGACCGGGCAGGGGAGGATTATGAGCTGGCACGAATACAGTTTGAACGGCTTGACAGGCTCCTCCCCTCAGGGGGGATATCCAGGCAGGACTGGGACATTGCCCGAAACAGGATGCAGTCAATGTCGAAAGTGGCAAAATCCGCCGGATTTTCCCTGAAGATGGCCGAATTCGAGGCCGAACAGGCCCGGTCCGCCCTGCTCCAGGGTTCATCAGAATCATCTTCGAAGGAGATCAGGATCCTCTCCCCCGTCGACGGATTCGTTCTGAACGTATTCGAGGAGAGCGCCCGGACTCTCCCCGCCGGAACCCCGATCCTTGAAGTGGGTGATCCTGAAGACCTGGAAGGAGAAGTGGATCTTTTTTCCGTGGATGCCGCTGTTGTGATGCCGGGAGCAGAGGTGCGGATCACCGGCTGGGGAGGGGATGTTCCCCTGGCAGGGCGGGTTTCGCTGGTGGAACGGAGCGGCTTCACGAAAATTTCAGCCCTCGGGGTTGAAGAGCAGCGGGTCAGGGCGAGGATCGATTTCCTGGACCCCGTTCCCGGGGGGTACCGTCTCGGCGACAGGTACAGGATAGAGGTCAGGATCATTCTGAGGAAGAGCGAAAAAGCTCTCCTGGTACCCATGAGCGCACTGTTCAGAAGGGGTGGAGACTGGACGGTCTTTATCGCGGAGGAAGGAAAAGCAGCTTCACGGAGGATCAGTATCGGGCAGAACGACGGGATCCGTGCCGAGGTACTCGACGGTCTTTCGGAGGGAGAGCAGGTGATTCTCCATCCTTCGGCGGAAATAAGCGACGGGGTGCAGGTTGCCCCGAAATGAGTTCAGTCCGCAGCCGGGGCGGCTCCTGAGCGCTCTCCCCTGAACGCCGGAAAAGCAGGTGCGGGAATCATTTTGTCGAACCCCTTGATGATCTCCATTGCGCCGTTGTTGTGTTCCACAAGGATTGAGCAGTTATCGATCCAGTCTCCGCAGTTGAAGTACCGGATCCCCTGAAAGGCCCTGGCGGCAGGGTTATGAATGTGGCCGCAGATGATTCCCTCCGCCCCGCTCTTCCTAACCGACCGTGCGATGCGGGTCTCGTAGCGGCTGAAAAACTTCACGGCATTCTTTACCTTCTTTTTGAGGAAGGCTGCGAGGGACCATTCTTCAAAACCCGCTGCGGAGCGGAGTACATTGATCCCGGTGTTCAGCCGCAGGGTAATGTCGTATGCCCTGTCACCCAGCCAGGCGAGCCATCTGCCGTGCTGCATGACGGCATCAAACTCGTGGCCGTGGGTAACGAGATACTTCCTTCCGTCGGCTCCTGTATGGACGGCCTCAGTACAGACTTTCACACCGCAGAAGGACCTGCCGTCGAACTCGTTCATGAATTCATCGTGGTTTCCGGGTATATATGTCACGGGAGTCCTGCCCGCAATGGAGAGGATGGACCGTATGACGGACGAATGGGATGAGGGCCACTCGGGCCTCCGGGCCAGCTTCCAGCCGTCGATTATGTCCCCGACAAGATACAGTCTTTCGCACTCGAGTGAAGAAAGGAAGCGGACCAGGCTTTTCACCTTGCACCATGGTGTTCCCAGGTGAAGGTCCGAGAGAAAAACGGTCCTGTACCGGAAGGAATTCATTGAGTCTGCCCCATGCTTTTATTTTCCATATTCGATCCCCTTTGTACTGTTTTTCATTCCTGGGAAGATTCCCCCGGCCTGATGATCTGTTTCATTATATTCTCAAGAAGCTGTTTCTTCATCTGGTCCTCGGTACTGGGCGAAGTATTTTTTCCCTCTCCCGTGGGGATTTCCAGGGTGATCTTGATCTTCGTCTCATCTTTGCCCGAGGAGCCGTTGGGCCTTGAAAAGGAGGCCGCAGGCGCGTTGGAGGTCACCTTGATGTCCGTCAGGAGCGGAGAATCCCACGTTCCCTTCACGTTGAAGGATGTCTCCCGGAAGTCTTTTACGGACATTCCCCCCAGAAGCCCGGAAAGAAAATTCTGCAGGAATGCCGGGTCGGTGAGAGGATTCCCGTCCACCGCCAGTATGCCCTGCAATGCGCCGAGAAAGGCATTGAGCGCACGGACATTGATGTCTCCCGTACACTTCAGGTCAACGGGAGAGTCGTTCCATCCCAGTGACCCGCTTGCGGAGAAATAGCGGTAGACATTGTCCCCCACGGGGGCGGAGACCCTGCTGCCCGGCATGAGGAAGATATTTCTTCCGTCAAGGTTGAAACTGGCGAGGATGGAGCTGAACCTGATCTCTCCCGAGTTCGACACCGACTTGAGGGCGCTGAATCCGGAAACGCTTCCCTCTTTTGCTGAAAGCTGCCCGCTTCCGAAAACCATGCCCACCATTCCCCCGGTGCCCGTTCCCCTGGCCGTGAGATCGGCTTTGCCCGCAACCTTTCCCTGTCCGCCGAGGAGCCGTTTCGTGGCCCCTTCCATGTCCATGCCCTTAACGGTCAGGTTTCCTTCCCACCTCATGGTCTTCGGGTCGACCTTTCCCGAGAATGCCCCGGCGCCGCCGTAATAATCCGCCTTGCCGTTCCTGATCTCGACGGCGCCGTTCTTCCAGGTGAAGGGAACCGTGACATCCTTCGCTTCGGTCCTGTAGAAACCGAGAAGAGGGGATGTTATTTTTCCTGTCCAGGAGTATCCCTTTTCACCGATTACCCCTTTCGCATCAAAATCGGCCTTGCCCGTGAAGTTCCCTGCCGCCTGGCTCGAAAGCCCGGCAGCAGTCGCGGCGATATCGATCTTTTTGCTGTTGCGAAGGGAAATCTCCGTTCCCGCCCTGGTAAAGGCAAGCTTTCCGGTCACCGACACGGTGCTTTTCCCGAGGGTGCCCTCGGCGTCAATGGAGAAAGCGTCTTTGCCGTCGGGTTTCACGGAAGCCTTTACTTTCTCCGCCAGCATACCATGGAATGTGACCAGAGGAGACGTTCCCGTGAAAACAGCTGAGAGCTTTCCCTTTCCGCTTTTCACCAGCGCAAGCTTCCCGTCCATTGTCCCCCCGAGGCCCGCCCCGGGGAAAAAGATTTCAGAGAGTTTCCGGAGGTCAAGCTTTCCAAAAGATACTGAAATATCGGTTTTTCCTCCGCCTCCCGTTTCTATTGTACCTCCTGCGGAAACCGGAGAGTCGAAAACTTTCGCGGAAGCCGAGACGCGGACTTTCGGCAGGTTCCCCTCCGCTTTCCCGGTGAAGGTGCTGACGGAGACGCCCTCCACCGAAAGATCGGGTGATCCCTTCGCGGAAAGCGACAGCACGGGGGACCGGGTTTTTCCGGAAAGGGAAAACTCGCCCGATAGTGTTCCGGACGCCTTGCCGGCCGCCAGGTCAAACTGAGGAGCCGCCTGTTTCAGTGAAAGCCCGGTGAAGGTTCCTTTGACGGCAATGGAGGGACTCTCGCCAAAAGACGTTTTTCCCGAAAAGCCGGTCTTTCCGCCCCACAGTTCAGCGCTGCCTCCCGAGAGCACCAGGTCGTTTCCGGAAACCTGCCCCCTGAGTGAAATGTTCCTCAGCGGGAGTGTCTTCGAAAGGTCGGTGTTCCGGCCCCTGAGGTCGAACTCCGCTGCAGGCGATGCCAGGGGAGACTTCACTGACCATTTCAGATCGAAAAGCCCCTCTGCTCCAAGGGGTTTTTCCCCGTCAGCCAGGGATTCCACGAAAGACCACCTGATGTTTTTTCCCTCGCCGTCAAGGGAAATTTTCGGCGTTTTCCCCGTAAGGCCGCTCAGTCCCCCTTCCCCGGAAAGTGTCCCTCCTCCTGGGAGGGACATGGAAAATGCAGAGACCGCTATGGTTTCAGCAGTGCCTGAAAACGAAAGGGAGAGGTTTTCGGGCTGTATCCCCCAGACAGAAAATTTCTGAGCTGAAAGCTTCCCGGCCAGGGTCATTTTGCCCTCCGGGGGATATTCCAGCTGGAGGTCTCCCCTGGCGTTTCCGCTCAGCGAAAGCCCCGGTGCGAAGGATGTCCCGGCTGATTTCAGGTTGAGTTTATCAGAGCTGACCGATACTTTCGTCGACGTCTTCCCCGTCTCCAGAATATGCACTTTTCCGTTCGCCGTAAAGGGAGAGCCCTCCCATTTTCCCGCTGCGTTCAGGTCGATGCTGTTTCCCTTCGACAGAACGACGTTCCCCTTCAGGTCCGCCACGGAAAAACCCTCGAGAACGACGTTTCCTTGTGAAGAGAAAGAAACCGGCCCGCTCAGCTGATCGAAGGGACCTTCAAGATCCGTCTTCAGGGAGGACAGCTTTCCCTTTCCGAATGAAAGCCAGGGGAAAAACCGTGTCCATTCGTCGAAATCGACGTCTTTCAGCCCGAGCTTTATCTCTGCGTAGGGCCGTTCTCCGAAAAAAACGGAGAAGTTTCCCCCGGCGGGCGAGGAGAATACACGTCCATCCAGGGGGGAAAGGGTTGCCTTTTCATCGTCTGCGGACCATGTGAACCTTCCCTCCATGAGAAGGTCCCAGATGTCTCCGCCTGTTATGTCACCCTCTCCCGAAACGAGGAGTTTCCCTCCGGGGCGGCTGACGGTAAGGGTCGAATTTACAGTTCCCTTTGCAGTGAAAGGGAGGCTGAAAAAAACGGCAGCTTTTTCCAGCACAAGATCATTCACGATTCCTTCGAGGAAAATTTCCGGGGAGACTTCGCCCGACAATGAAACAGACGTGCTCCCTGCTTTCAGGAATCCGCCCGTAAGATAGACGGTGCTGTCAGCTGCCAGCGAGCCTCCGATCTCCACCCTGGTGCCGAGAAAACTTCCTCTCCCCTCGATCGTGGCCGTTCCCTTGCCGGGGGAAAGCCTCAGCAGATCCAGGGAAAGATTCCCGAGGGGTGTGGCGAGCTCCACGGGAGAGAACACCACTACCGGCAGAAAAGGCATTCCTCCCGACGATTCCGGAAGGTCGGTCCTGCGGACAGCCGAGAAAAGTTTCTCAGTGGAAACGGATGCTCCGGTCAGCGACAGCTTGTCCACCTTCACGCTTCCCCTGAGCAGGGAAAGAAGGGAAAGCTTCACTGCCAGGCTTTCCGCACGGGCCGTTTCTTCTTCCTCGAAGGAGAGCCGAACATTCTCCGCAGAGTACCCGACCACAGGGTTTCCTGACACGGTCTCGGCGGAAATGCTCCATCCGCTGAGGCTGCTCATGGTTTCCAGAAGGGCTGTTTGAAAATACCCTGTCCCCGCATCGTATCCGGAAAGCAGAAAAAAGACCGGGACTCCCAAAAGGACAGAGAGGGCAGCCAGAGCCAGAATGAGTTTTTTCCCTATTCGCGCCATTGCTTTTTCCTTTCGTTTTGACCAGTGATGCTTTTTCATAATACAGCATCTGCCAAAGAACTATATACTACGCCCCATGGCTGGGATAGAGTGGTATTACTGAAAGCAAAAGATCGAAAAGTGCAATCTGTTCAACCCACATATGGCGGCCTGTGGAAGCCTGTGGAATTGTGGATATGTGGAAAAGTCCGTGGATAAGATGAGAAAACACCTCCAAAAAAGCTTGAAAAAAGGGGTTTTGTGGATAACATGCCCGCGTGTGGATAGTCCGTGGGAAACACTAGGGGGAAAAAGTTTTTTCCCTTCCGGAGTTTCGTCAGCCGGAATCCCTGCTCACCTGGAGCGACGAAACAATGGGGAGCTCACAGCCGGTGCGGGAAAGAATGAGCTTCCCTGCTGCAAGCACCCTGTCTCCCTCTTTTAGAGACCAGAGGTCTTCCGTCTCAGGTGCCCTGTAGGCTGCCAGGGACAGCTTTCCTTCCCTGAGGAGAAGCCTCCTTCCCCGTTCCTCCCGTTTTTCCACGGTCATACGTACCGTGATAAAGCATCCGGCAAGAACAGCGGCCTCGTTCCATACCTGTGCCGCCGTAAAAATACGGCGCTCCGCCCTGCCCCACAATCCGGCGTTTTCATTTCTCGCTTCTGACATGGCGCTGAAAATCCTGTCCGCGTATTTCCTGTTCGGAGGAATTGCAAGAGGAAGGGCGAGCCCCCTTCGGACAAGCTCCTCGTTGAGCAGCAGATCTCCCCCGGGAGTTGAGACCCACACGTATGCCAGCAATCGCCCGTACCTGTCGATCCGCTCCAGATCATACTCGATCCTCACACGACCGGATGATGCCAGCCGGATGTTTGCCTCCCGCGCCTCTCTTGCCAGCTCTTCCTCCGGGCGGGCCGGATGGTGCAGTTCTGGTGTATCGATGAGAAGATACCGGATGAGGGTCCGTTCTCCCTCTACAGGTGCAGTTATGGTGTCTCCGTCGTTCACCTCGATAGAGGCGGAAATCGTCTGCGGAGGGGGCACAGCGGGAGGAGACGCGGCGGTCAAAAGGCCTGCGTACAGAGACGCTGCTGCGGCAAGCCCGGCGAAAAGAGCGGCGACCTGCTTCATGACCGGAATCTCCTGCAGGTTTTGTATCCGCCTGTACTGAATTCGATAGAAAACATGAACATCTCTCCTCTCTTTTATTTTACACTTCCGGGAAGACCGCGAAAAGAGATTTTCCTGAGGCGAAAGGTATATAATGTCAGAAAGCGAGTCCACGAGTGAAAGGGGAAGTGTTGTGGAACCTTCCGTTCAAAAACTGCTTTCATTCCACGGGGATGTCCTCCTCCGCTACAGGGACGCCCTTGCGTCATACGGGGGTAAAATACGCCTGACCGGCCCCGGGGACCCTGAAATACTCTGGAGAGAACACATCCTTGACTGTCTCTGCTCCGTACCGTTTCTGCCCGGAAAAGGAACAGTCCTCGATGTAGGCTCCGGAGGCGGGCTTCCGGGCATCGTATGGGCGATCTGCAGGCGGGACCTGGAAGTGACACTGCTCGACAGCGTCCGCAAAAAATGCGGCGCCCTCGGGGACATGGCCCGGGAGCTCGGACTGTCAAATGTCCGTGTGGTCTGGAGCCGGTGCGAGGAGTACGCCCTGAAGGCGAGGGAATCTTTTTCTTTCGCCGGTGCGAGGGCCGTCGCCTCCGCCGGAGTGCTGCTCGAATACCTGTCGCCCCTCGTCTCAGTCGGGGGGGACATTCTTGCCATGAAAGGGCCGCACTATACCGATGAACTGGAGCCCCTTGAAGGAAAATGGAACCGCCTGGGCCTTTCCTCTCCATCAATTGTCCCCTATGATGTAGAAGGAAAACAGCTTTTTCTCATCCTGTGGAAAAAAAATGCCTCCTGTCCCTCCCGGTTTCCCCGGAAAGCGGGCATGGCGGAAAAAACAAACTGGTGGAGGTGACGCCCCCTTGCTCATTCTCACGGTATCCAACCAAAAGGGCGGAGTAGGAAAAACAACCACGTGCGTCAATCTCGCGGCTGAGCTCGGAAGGCTCGGATATTCGGTCCTGGCCGTAGACATTGATCCCCAGGCCAACTGCACCAGCGGGCTGGGAATTTCTCCCTCCGAAATCGACTTCAGCCTCTACGATGTTCTCCTGGGAGAGACCGAAGCAAGGAACGCCATCGTCCCGACCCGGTGGGAAGGGGTCTCGATCCTTCCCGCCACCATCGACCTTGCAGGAGCTGAAGTGGAGCTGGCGAGCGTTATCAGCCGGGAAACGAGGCTCCGGAAAAGCCTGGGCACCCTCGACGAGTATGACGTGGCCGTGGTGGACTGCCCTCCCTCGCTGGGAATGCTCACCATCAACGCCCTTGTAGCCTCTGACAGGCTCATCATCCCCATACAGTGCGAATACTACGCCCTTGAAGGCGTCGGTCAGCTCGCCCGGACTGTAAGGCTCGTAAAGGACAGCCTCAATCCGGACCTGACCATTGACGGTGTTCTTCTCACCATGTTCGATTCCAGGACAAGGCTTTCCGGCGAGGTGGCTGAAGAGGTGCGCCGGCAGTTCGGAGAAAAGGCCTTTTCCGCCGTTATTCCCAGGAATGTAAAACTTTCGGAGGCGCCGAGCCATGGCGCTCCCATCTGCTATTACGACCCGGCCTCCTCGGGGGCCCAGGCGTACAGCGACCTGGCAAAGGAGGTGTCCGGACTGTGGCTAAAACGAGAGCCCTAGGAAAGGGGCTGGGTGCGCTCCTCTCGATGCCCGGAGAATCAGCTGCCGTTGAAAAAAAAGGGCCCGGGGATATACACTCCCTTCCGGTCCGGAAGCTTCGCCCCAATCCATCCCAGCCCAGGAGGGAGATGGATGAAGTTGCCCTTGACTCCCTTACGGAATCCGTAAGGATCCACGGTGTCGTACAGCCTCTTGTCGTCAGGCAGCTTGAAGGAACGGAAGACTTCGAGATCGTGGCGGGCGAAAGAAGATGGCGGGCGGCGGCGGCGGCAGGCCTTGAGGAAGTCCCTGTACGGGTGATACAGGGCACGGAAAGGGAACTTCGGGAAATCTCGCTGGTGGAAAACATACAGCGGGAGGACCTGTCGCCTCTTGAGATAGCCGGGGCATTGTCGGACCTTTTAGATGACTTCAGCCTCACCCAGGAGGAAGCAGCTTCCAGGATCGGATGGAGCCGAACTGCGGTGTCGAACCGGATACGGCTTCTGCAGCTCCCTGATGAAGTAAAAAATATGCTTGCGGAAAATCTTATTTCGGAAGGTCACTGCCGTGCACTCCTTTCCCTTGATTCAGCGGAGACGATAATTGCTCTCGCCAGAACCGCCGAGGAAAAAGGGATGTCCGTACGGCAGGTCGAGGACGCCGTAAAACGGGCGAAAACAGGCATTATACAGCCAAAAGCAACGCCTTCACGGTATTTCATAAGGATTCCCCAGACCGTTTCGGAAATGGCCAGAGGACGGGGAATTTCCCTGAAGGTCACCGGCAGCCCGAACAAGGCAAAAATTTCCATAGACGGCCTTTCGCACGAACAGCTGGAACATTTCTTCCGGTTCCTCGAGGAAAAAGGAGACGAACTGTTTCCCGGCAGATAAGGAGAGAACGAGTGAAGGGAATAGACGATCTGATAGTATACGGTAAAATACTCTCCACGGGTTTCTTGATAGGAGGATATGCTTTTTTAGGTGTTCTCGGAGCAAGATACCTGGTAAAGTCAGGATATCCGGAGTGGCTGAATGTCGCCCTTCCAGTGCTGACGACAGTGTTTGGAATTTATCAGGGCTGGCTGTTTATCAGGGAAACATTGAGAAAAAAATAACGAAATGTTTCACGTGAAACATTTTTGAAGGGATGGTTTTATGGAAAACATTTTTGCTCCCTGGCGTATGGCCTATATCCAGGTTTCGAAGAAACAGGAAGGCTGCATTTTCTGCGATTTTCCCAGGGAAGACAACGACGAGGAACGGCTTATCCTCCACCGGGGAAAAAACTGCTTCGTTATCTTCAACGCATTCCCGTACAATCCGGGTCATCTTATGGTCGCTCCATACCGCCATACAGCTGATTATGAGACGTTGTGCGACGAGGAAATGCTGGAACTCCACAGGCTTGGAGGCACGTGCATCGAAGTATTGAAGAAAGTGATGACCCCCCAGGGATTCAACCTTGGCATCAATCTCGGCAAGGTTGCCGGGGCCGGTTTCGATGGCCATCTTCATCTTCACGTTGTCCCCAGGTGGAACGGTGACACAAACTTCATGCCCGTCTTCGCAGAGGTGCGGGTCGTCGCGGAAGGCCTTCGGGAAACCTATAAAAGAATGAAGGATGCCTGGCCTCTATGACCGACAGGTATCGTCAGCCTGCAATGGAATCCTCCAGGGAAGTAAAAATTGAAAAATCCCGTTTTATCGCTTCAATAAAGATCTGCAGTTCCGAAGAAGAAGCCAGGGAAAAACTGAAGGCTGTTTCTGAAGAACATCGGCAGGCTACCCATAACTGCTGGGCATACCGGATAGGCACTGAAAAAATCCGGGAGTATTTCTCGGATGACGGCGAGCCTGCCGGTACAGCCGGAAAGCCAATCCTGGGCGCCCTCCAGATGTATGATGTTACCAATACGCTCCTCATTGTCACCAGGTATTTCGGAGGAAAAAAACTCGGTGTCAGGGGGCTGATCGAGGCCTACGGTACTTCGGCATCCGA
>CAYTQC010000019.1:0-3849 GCA_964439735.1 uncultured Synergistaceae bacterium | reverse complement strand
AAATCTGCGAAGCAGCTTCCCGCGAAAAATCCGAATAAATACACAAAAGTTACTTCCGCAACTCCGTCAGGTACCACACTTCGAAAGCATTTCAGCCAGTTTGCCATACAAAATTACTCAGATTAAAAAAATCTGGAATAACATAACGCGGTACCCGAACCTATAATGTGAAAAAAGCAATATAATCTTTTCTCTGATCCAGGTCCTGCATGTTAGGGTTGGAACTCGAATCCTCTAAAATGAAAAATATCATTCAGCCGGTCGGAAGGGGAATAAGGAAAAATCGAATATTTCATCTTGCTAGCGGTACTGCAAGAATTACCAGAATGAAGCATAATCCGCATATTGTTGTGTTGTGATATATTGTATCCATTATTAAATATCATTGCTTCCTTCCGGTGCTTTTTTCTGAACGGTGCAGCTAAAAACTAGCCGCTACGATACATCCTGAAGAAAAAGGGTACAGAATATGGAACCGATGTATACATGATGAATATGCCAACTTTTATTCCTGACAAAAAATAAAAACCTGGATCTTCAATGAGAACCTTTTCAAACCTCATTTACCAATACAACCCTTGAAGAAGTGAAAAAAGCCCAAGAAAACAGCCGTTCAGGATAGATCAGGAACGATGTAATTCCTGCGGATCCTGTTTCAGACAGCCTTTACAGAAAAATGGCAGTGAAAGAAAACACGTCAAAGCAGAAATTTCACCACTACCGGAGAGAGTGGAGTAGGGGGGCGGCTTTTATAGGTCAGTATAGATCAACGGGTATATACAGTCTGAAGATCTATTTTTTGGCACAAAGACCGCGAACTGGAATGAGTCTCTCCATGAAATAAAAACCGTGAACGAGGGTAAAGGAAATATTGCGCTTTTATCTGTCAACCAATAATATATATGGATGACAGGGGGGACGAAAAGAATGCATTCTCAATATGGCAGATTCATACTTGCCTCTTTTTTCGCAGGATTGACAGCAGTGGGGGCTTTTCTGAGAATTCCTTTTCCGGTGGTTCCCGTAACGCTGCAGGTTCTGGTAGTGCTTTTATCAGGCTTTATTATCGGGCCAAAGCCGGCCTTTATGGCCCAGGCAGCCTACATCATTCTCGGGCTCGCGGGTGTACCTGTTTTTACAGGCGGGGGAGGGATATCGTATATCCTGTCGCCCACATTCGGGTATCTTCTGGCCTATATGCCCGCATCCTGGGCGGTAGGAAGGATAGCCCTGTCCGGGGAACCTTCCGTTTCGCGGTACACTATGGCTGCTCTGGCGGGGCTGGCTCTCATATACCTCATCGGGGCTTCCGTCCTGTACATAAACCTGAATTACCTTGCAGGCAAGCCCGTGACCCTTACGGAGACGGTACGAATAGGAATATACCCTTTTATTGTTCCGGATCTTCTGAAAGGTGCGGCCGCAGTGCTGTTTGCCCTGAAAATCAGAAGACACGTATGGAGGAAGGAGCCCGGGACACAGCAATAGGATCTGGAAATACATAAAAATTACCACAGGAAAAATAAACAGGAATACAAAAAGGGGAATGTTTCACGTGAAACATTCCCCTTCATTCTGCGGAAGAGGCAAAAACAGAAGAAAATAGGCATTGAAAAGCGTAGGAAAAAACTGATCTAAACTGACTATAAGATGCCGTTTTATTCTCCGTCGGAGATTCTGTTAATTTTTTCGATGTACTGTCTTACAGAAAATTTTCTTTCCGCCCCCCTGTAATTCATATACCGTATCTTTCCGAATACCGGCCGTTCGGGCCAACCGCGGTCGTGAAGCCCGCCCACGGCCCAGGAAACACCTGCTATGCCGTTGGGGTCCCGCCCGTCGAGGCTGTACCTGTCATTGAGCAGCAGGGCGGTTGAGAAGGCCTCTTCAGGCGAATCGGACCATTCGAGGATCTTCTTTGCCCAGTACATGCGGCACCAACCGTGCATTTTTCCTCTCATGACAAGTTCCGCCTGGGCTGCGTTCCAGAGAGGATCTCCGGTGTCACAGCTTTCAAGCCTGCTGAGCGGGTATCGGGCAGGGCGCGTATCTGCCCTGTGCTCGTCAAGGGTCTTTCGGGCCCAGTCCGGAAGTCCCTCGTATGTCCCTGCGTCTTCACCGTAATGGCAGAAATTATCCGCAAGCTCGCGGCGGACGCACAGCTCTTCAAGAAAGGCAGCCCGGGATGGGGTACCGCCGGTCTTTTTGACCTCAAGTGCCGCCCTCTGCGGTGAGAGGTGTCCGAAATGGAGCCAGGGTGAGAGATCCGAGGTGCCGTTTTCTGCGGGGTTGTTCCGCCGGTCTCCGTAGCTGTCCAGCCTGTTCCGGATAAAAAAGGAGAGCCCCTCCGATGCGGCGCTCTCTCCCGGCTTGATCCACGAGATGGCGGGTCCGTACGCCTTTCGCCGGACTGACTTCAGCGCACGGTCCAGAGAGAGGAATGGGCCTTCCGGGACAGGAGGAACTGTCGGGAGAGGTTCAAGCCGCGGAAAGTCCAGGAGCCATTCGTCGAGGAGGGGAGCGGCCTTTCTCCGAAAAGTGGCCGCACTGAACTCCTTTTTGGGTGAGACGATCCACGCCGGTATGATATTGTGCCCGTCGGTCTCGAATACGGGGCATACTGAGGAGGCCGCAGCGTTTTTCTTCCAGGGGCGCTTTTCAGGATAGGGATCGAAATCGGTCACCAGGAGGGCCGCGTCGAGGAGACGGCATGCCTCGGGTATCTTTTCCCCCGGGTCGCCGTACAGGAACAGGAGCGGTATATTATATCCTTCCAGTATCGCTGCCGTTTCCCTGAGTCCGCCCTCGAGAAAGGAGTAATGCCTCGAAGATGCAGAGGAGAAAGAAGGTGAGAAGCAGAAAAGGACCACAAGCCCCCTTCCGGGTTCTGCCGCAGCCTGTCTGGCCGCCAGGAGTCCCCAGTTGTCCCGGGCACGCTGCTCCCTGGACATCCAGTAAACTGCCGGCCCTTTCCCGGATTTCCCTTCCGAAAGAAGCCGGGTCCTTTGTGCCGCCCCGGCGGAGAAAAACCGGTCATTCATTTCCTATACACGCTCCTTTTGGATTACCCGGGAAATAAACGCCCGGAAACGGATATGAAAAAAGCCCGCTCGGAGCGGGCTCAAAACGGTCTCTCTAATCCAGGACCTCCACCAGCCTGACCTTGAAGGTCAGTTCCTTCCCGGCGAGGCTGTGGTTCGCGTCGAGCAGCACCTTGTCCTCTTCCACCGATGCCACGGTCACGTTCATGGGCATTCCCTGCTTCGTCCTCATCTGGAGGGTGTCTCCCACCGAGGGAGTGTAGTCTTTCGGCATAACATCCCGCGATACCTGGAAAACCATGTCATCTCTGCGCTCGCCGTAGGCCTGGTCAGGCGGAAGGGTCAGCGTTTTCTCTTCCCCAACGGCCATTCCCTCCACGCCCCGATCGAAGCCTGCGATCATCTGTCCTGCGCCCACAACGAACTCCAGAGGGTCACGGCCCGTGGATGAATCGAAAATGTCCCCGTCCGCAAGTGTCCCGGTGTAGTGTACGCGGACCTTTTTCCCTTTTTCTGCGATCATGTGTAAACCCCTTTCTCCGGCGAAACCGAAAATTTCCGGCCGGGCCGGAATGAATAGGGGTATTGTAAGGGCTTCTTTTCCATAAGGCAAACGGAGAGAATGAAAAAGAAAAGGACCCGCCTCAAAACCTGAAGCGGAGGCGGGCCGTTCCACTTTTTTCCTCTTACGGTTCAAAAAACGCCCCGGCTACTTCCTGTTTTTCATCATCAGGCAAAGAGGAACCAGTAAAAGCAGCATCGCCGGACCGAATCCGCCGGCTTCACAGCCCCCGCCTCCTCCCGAAGA
>CAYTQC010000018.1:0-21494 GCA_964439735.1 uncultured Synergistaceae bacterium | reverse complement strand
GCCGAAAAGCAGGGTATCCCATGCCCGTACACATAAAAGAAAGTCCGAGTGGATCGGGGCTCTTTCCACCCCTGAAGTGACCACCTGCCCCCATTGCGGGGAAGTGATCATGAACTACCGGGCTTGTGGGGAATGCGGTTATTACCGGGGCCGTAAAGTCGTAAAGACAGCAGCCGAAGAAAAGAAGGAAGCGTAATCGGGCGGAAATAGGGGAGGAAGGGAAACCTTCCTCTTTTTTTTATTTTTTATTATTGACCAATAGCATTGATGGTACTATACTTACCCCTAATTAAGAGCTGATGCTATTATCAGGTAACAAATTGGAGGGGACTTCCATCAAGTCTCAAAGGAAAAAAAACCGGCAGGACAGGCTTTTGAAACTTATCGAACAGAACCCGCTTGCAACGGATGAAGAACTGGCCTCTCTCTTAACGGCGAGCGTCAGCACGATCCGTCTTGACAGGGCTGTGCTCGGGGTTCCTGAACTCAGGGAACGGATGCGTTCAATGGCCCAGAAAGCCACGAGCAGGCTTCGTTCACTGAAACAGAGCGAGGTCGTGGGAGACCTTCTTGAACTGGAACCGAACAAATGGGCCCTTTCCGTTCTTGCAACGGGAAGGGAAATGGCCTTCCGGGAAACCGACCTGGTCTGGGATCATTACATTTATGCCCAGGCAAGTTCTATTGCCATAGCTGTCGTGGAAGCCGACCTTGTCATTGTGGATTCCATGAGGGGTGAATACAAG
Organism: uncultured Synergistaceae bacterium; assembly: GCA_964439735.1. Classification (GTDB taxonomy): domain Bacteria; phylum Synergistota; class Synergistia; order Synergistales; family Aminobacteriaceae; genus Aminivibrio. The sequence goes on along the minus strand of CAYTQC010000018.1, from coordinate 20,748 downwards.
GGGCATGCCATGGTTGGAGATTCACTGGTAGCCCGTGCAAAAGTCGGGGTCAACAAGGATGATAAGTATATCGTCAGCGTGAGGACGAAAGTGGCGGAAAAAGAAATTTTCGTCGGGAGATTCATAGCGGCAGTTGTTTCCAAAAACACCCTTGTTTAGTGTGAGAGAGGTGGATTTTTTTGATACTGGCTCTTGATGCCATGGGCGGAGACCATGGTCCTTTTGAGATTTGTAAAGGGGCTGCAGCCGCCTGCAGTGAAAACGCCGACCTGGAACTCGTCCTCGTGGGAAAAGAATCCATGATTGCTCCTATGATCGACGATGTCTCTTCTGATATCAGAAAACGCATTTCAATTGTTCACGCCGAAGAGCAGATCGGCATGGACGAGCACCCCACCATTGCCATGAGGAAAAAAAGGCACTCAAGTCTCAGGCTGGCGATGGAAATGGTGAGAAGCAAAGAGGCAAGCGGCTGTATTTCTGCTGGTAATACCGGCGCCATAGTGGCAGGAGGCGTCCTGGTAGTAGGACGTATTTCAGGAATTGACAGGCCGGCTTTTGGGGTCGCACTGCCGACACTGAACAAGTACACCTTTCTTCTTGACGTCGGGGCAACAGTACGCAGCAAGCCCATAAATCTTTTCCAGTTTGCCCATATGGGAAACATATATTCCAAAAAAATCCTGGGAGTAGCCTCACCACAGGTTGCGCTTCTGGCTAACGGATCGGAAGAAATAAAGGGCGACGAGGTCATCGCGAGTGCCAAGGAACTGCTGAAAGCCAGCAGACTTAATTTTACCGGCTACGTGGAAGGCGACGATATCCCCTACAGCAAAGCGGACGTTGTTGTCTGCGACGGGTTTTCAGGCAACGTGGTACTGAAGTTTGCAGAGGGACTCATGCATGCGGTATATTCGATCCTGAAGGAAGAAATGGGGCACAGGATTCTTCCGAAGGTCGGGATGGTCTTTATGATCCCCATGATGAAGGATCTCTGGTCCAGGTTTAATTACGAGAAACACGGAGGCACTCCTCTTCTTGGAGTAAACGGCATTATCGTGAAAGCACACGGCCGTTCAAAAGCGCCGGCTATCACCAATGCCCTGAGAGTTGCACGGAATTTTGTCATTCAAAACGGTGTAGAGCTGATCAGGGAAGAGTTAGGGTAAAGGAGGTTCCCCTATGGGATTCTTTAACGGTGTACCGGTCTCTATCAAGGGAACCGGCATGTATGTACCGGAAAAGGTGCTCACGAACCAGGACCTTATGGCAATGGTGGATACGAGTGACGAATGGATCCGCGATCGAACCGGCATACGCCGCCGTCATATTGCCGCGGAAGGTGAACTGACGAGTTCCATAGCAGAAAAAGCCTCCCGGGAAGCCCTTCGTGACAGCGGTATTTCCCCTGAGGACCTTGATATGGTTATTGTGGCCACAAACAGCCCTGACACACTTTTCCCGGGGGTAGCCCCCAAGCTTCAGGGAATGCTTGAAGCAAAAAAGGCAGGTGCTTTCGACGTTCAGTCAGGATGCACAAGCGGAGTGTATGCTATGGCGATCGCAGCCGGAGGCATAGCCTCAGGAATGTGGAAAAATGTGCTCGTGGTAGGGGCAGAGGTACTTTCCAGGATAATTGACTGGACAGACAGGAACACCTGCGTTCTTTTCGGTGACGGGGCAGGGGCGATGGTCCTCGGACCTGCCTCTGAGGGTGAAGGACATTTCATCTCGGCTGACATGAGGTCTGACGGAACAAAGCACGACCAGATCACACTGCTCGGGGGCCTGGTAGAGTACCCTGCCTCCGGGGAAACCATTGAAAAGAAGCTTCATTATGTTGCAATGAAAGGCAATGATGTTTTCAAATTTGTCAACAGGGTCATTCCTCCGTTCCTGAAAGAATATTGCCTGGAATCGGGATTCCAGGCAGAGGACATTTCGTGGTGGTTTTTCCACCAGGCGAACCAGAGAATTATTGATAAGACAGCCGAAAGGCTCGGTATTGATCCTAAAAAAGTAATCATCAACATTGACGAATACGGAAACACGTCCGCAGCATCAGTTTTCCTTGCACTCACTGAATTCATGCGTGAAGGCAAACTGCAGAAAGGCGAAAAACTGCTCTTCACCGCATTCGGAGCAGGCATGACATATGGAGGTATTATCTATGAAGCATGACACCGGCAGCTGTTTCCAGGCCAACAGGGTCACCCGCCTGCTGGGCTGTTCCTACCCGCTCGTGCAGGGAGGCATGGCCTGGGTTGCGGATGCGAATCTCGCCGCTGCGGTGAGCAACGGGGGCGGTCTCGGCATTATTGCTGCAGCAACCATGCCAGCTGAACTCCTTGATGCCCAGCTGGTCAAGGTCAGAGAACTTACCGACAGGCCTTTCGGTCTCAACATCATGCTGATGTCGCCCACTGTGGACCAGGTTATCGAGCTGGCGGCAAAGCATAAGGTCCCCATCGTAACCACCGGTGCAGGCAGCCCCGGAAAGGTTATCGATATCCTCAAGCCTTTGGGAACAATCGTAATTCCGGTCATAGCATCCGTAGCACAGGCTAAAAGAGTTGAAAAACAGGGTGCAGACGCCGTGGTTGCGGAAGGAATGGAAGCGGGCGGCCATATCGGGGAGCTCACCACTATGGTCCTTATCCCGCAGATTGCCGATTCCGTTGATATTCCGGTCATCGCTGCAGGAGGTATCGCTGACGGACGGGGCATCACGGCGGCTTTCGCCCTCGGGGCAGAAGGCGTACAGGTGGGCACACGCTTTATTTGCTGTACGGAATCTACAGTGCATCCCGCCTACAAGGAAGCCGTTCTCAACGCCAGAGACAGAAGCAACGTAGTGACAGGGCGTTTTACCGGACACCCGGTAAGATGTTTAAAAAACAAGCTCACCGCCAAGTTTGAAGAACTGGAAAAATGCGGCGCAACAGTTGAAGAATACGAACGCCTCGGGGCCGGACGCCTTCGTGCAGCGGTCGTAGACGGGGATGTGGATTGGGGATCGGTCATGGCAGGACAAAGCGCAGCTCTGGTGAATGATATAAAGCCCGCTGAAGAGATAATCCGCACAATGTTTCAGGAGGCTTTCCAGGTAACTGCAGCTCTTTCCGGAAAAATAACGTGTTGAGGTGATCCTTGAATGAGATACGCCCTTATTTTCCCAGGTCAGGGTTCCCAGGAAGTCGGTATGGGCAAAGACCTGTACGAGGCCTTCGGGACGGCAAAGGATGTATTCTCCAGGGCCGACGAGGCGTTAGGTTTTTCTTTGTCCAGGATTATTTTTGAGGGGCCGGACGAGGAACTTAAACGGACGGCGTTCACTCAGCCGGCAATTCTGACGATGAGCATTGCAGCGCTCTATTCCCTTGAAGAAGAGATAGGCCTTCCACTTGACCCCATGTACCTTGCGGGACACAGCCTCGGGGAATACACAGCCCTCGTTGCGGCCGGATCCATCTCTCTCGAGGACGGTGTGCGGCTTGTACACCTGAGGGGAAGGCTCATGCAGGAAGCCGTGCCCGAAGGAGAAGGCGCCATGGCTGCCATACTCGGTCTTGAGGCTGAGGCTGTTTCAGAGGTTTGCGAGAAAGCAGCCCCTTCCGGGGAATGCCAGCCCGCGAACTTCAATTCGCCGGGACAGGTGGTTATTTCCGGAAAAACGGCATTTGTACACTCGGCAATGGAGAAAGCAAAGGAATACGGAGCGAAAAAAACCGTTCTGCTGAACGTGAGTGCCCCCTTTCACAGCAGGCAGATGCGACCCGTTGCAGACAAGCTTCAGGAAGCCTTCGGAAAAATCGAATGGAAGAATCCTTCCGTTCCGATCATATCAAATTCCGCAGCAACTCCTGTACAGTCGGTGGAAGAAATACAGGCAGCACTTTTCGACCAGACTTTTCTTCCCGTGCTCTGGCAGGCCTCGGTCAACAAAATGGCTGACGAGGGGGTTGAAGCTTTCTATGAAATAGGGCCCGGGACTGTTCTTACAGGGCTCGTTAAAAAATGCCGCAAGGGGATGCACGTGGGATCATACGGCAGGCTTTCGGATTTCGAGGCCTTTTCAAGTAAACTGAGGGAGATGGTTTAGAATGGCGAACGGCAGAACTGCCCTGGTAACAGGGGCAGGCAAGGGTATAGGAAAAGCTGTGGCACTCCGCCTGGCCCGTATGGGTTTTCAGCTTGCCGTAAACTACAACCGGAGCGAAAAGGCAGCCGCGGAAGTGTGCGAAATGATAAAACGCGAGGGTGGTACCGCATTTCCATTCAGAGCGGATGTCTCAAACGGAGCGGATGTAAAGTCTCTTTTTTCAGCCATTGAAGAGGTGATGGAACCCGTTTCGGTACTTGTAAACAACGCAGGCATCACAAAAGACGGTCTTCTGATGAGAATGGGAGAAGAAGATTGGAATTCCGTGCTGACAGCGAATCTATCCTCGGTGTATTATTGCACCAGGGAAGCGATCCGGGGAATGGTCCGCGGAAAATGGGGGAGAATCATCAATATTTCCTCCGTGGTCGCTCTCATAGGGAACCCGGGACAAGCCAATTACTGCGCTTCAAAAGCCGGGATCATAGGTTTCACGAAGTCGGTCGCCCGGGAATACGGAGCCAAGGGCATCACGGCAAACGCTCTTGCACCCGGTTACATCGCAACGGAAATGACAGAGGCACTCCCTGAAGCTGCACGGGATGCCCTAATGAAACAGGTTCCCGCCGGGAGGCAGGGTAATCCGGAAGATGTCGCAGCCGCGGCAGGATTTCTGGCTTCCGAGGAAGCTTCGTACATAACAGGACAAGTCATTGCCGTCGACGGCGGAATGACAATGTGCTGAAAGAAAACGGAAGGGGGTGAACGAGAATGAAAAAAGAGGAAATGCTCGCCCGGTTGAAGGAAATCATCATCGACAGGCTTGACGTGGAAGAGGACCAGATTGTGCCCGAAGCCTCCTTCGTCGAAGACCTCGGAGCTGATTCCCTTGACATCGTGGAACTCATCATGGGAATCGAAGAGGAATTCGACATCGAAATCCCTGACGAGGATGCCGAAAAGCTTACGAGCGTCGGCGAAGCAATGAACTATACTCTGGCAAAGCTTGGAGTAGAAGAGTAAGCAGCCGGAAGGCAGATTAAAAGCGGTTTGACGGGGCTTTCCCAAAAACCGGGAGCTCCCGTCAAACCGTTTTATGAATTGCATTCCAACCCTGCAGCAGAGGAGTGACGTGTTGTGAGAAGGGTTGTAGTTACAGGGCTGGGTGTAGTAAGCCCTATTGCAATAGGAAAAGACAATTACTGGCAGGCTTTAAGAGAAGGGAAGAACGGTATCGGCCCGCTGACCACTTTCGATGTCAGCGACTGTCCGGTTCCCTTCGGAGCAGAAGTCAAAGATTTCGATCCCGCCCAATGGATGGACAACAAGGAAGCGAAACGGGCCGACAGAGTTATCCAATTTGCTGTCGCTGCAGCCGATATGGCCGTAACGGACGCGAAACTTGATACGAAAAGCCTGGATCCATATAAATTCGGAGTATACATCGGAAGCGGCCAGGGCGGTATCGAAACAACCTTCAATAATTTCAAAACCATGATGGAGAAGGGGGCGAAAAGGGTCAGCCCGTTCTTCATTCCCATGATGATCAGCAACATGTCCACTGCGTACGTGGCAATCAAACACCAGGCCAAGGGTCCGAACATGTGTGTCGTAACCGCATGCGCGACCTCTGTTCACAGCATGGGAGAAGCGTATCATACAATAATCCGGGACGACGCTGACGTCATACTTGCAGGCGGTACCGAAGCCGCCCTCAGAAGCATAAGCATCGCCGGATTCGCCGCAATGAAAGCGATTTCAACCCGTATGGACGCTCCGGAAAAAGCGTCCCGTCCTTTCGACATCGACAGGGACGGATTCGTCATGGGAGAAGGGGCAGGAGTCCTTGTGCTCGAAGAACTGGAGCACGCCCTGAAACGCGGGGCACACATATACGCGGAGCTCGTAGGATACGGTTCTACATGCGACGCGAGCCACATTACCGCACCGGATCCCCGGGGAGAAGGGGCGGCCCGTGCCATGCGAAAGGCTCTGAGCCATGCAAAATGGCTGCCCGAAGATGTCGACTACATAAACGCCCACGGAACGTCAACGCAGCTGAACGACAAGATGGAGTCAGTTGCCATAAGGGCTGTGTTCGGAGACCATACCGACAAACTTTATGTGAACTCCACAAAGTCGATGATCGGGCACTGCCTTGGAGCGGCCGGAGCACTTGAAACCGTGGCGGCCCTGCAGTCCATCGAGGAAGGGATAATCCACCCGACGATCAATCTTGAGAATCTTGACCCCGAATGCAGGATAAATGTCGTGGGAACAAGTGCAATCGAGACTCCGGTTTCCCGTTTCCTTGTGAACAGCTTTGGATTCGGCGGCCATAACGGTGTGGCAGCGTTTCAAAAATTCGAGGAGTAACCTGCAGTCATTCATGGATTACGAAACATGGTTTGCCAATGAACTTTTCAAGCTTCAGAACCGGATAGACTACTTTTTTTCCGACCCGCTGATCCTTGAGACGGCTCTTGTTCACTCTTCCTTTGCCCATGAAAAAGGGAAGAACGGACACAACGAAAGGCTTGAGTTTTTGGGAGACGCCGTGCTTGAGCTGGGCGTCTCCCGTTTTCTTTTCTCAGTCTTTCCTCAATTCGACGAGGGCAGGCTTACACGTGCCCGTTCAGCGATCGTATGCGCCGCTTCTCTTTCTGAATGGGCGGACCACCTGGGTTTGTGCGACATTCTCAGGATCGGGCACGGAATAGGCAGAGGAGAAGTCCGGCGAACCTCACTGTGTTCAGATGCCGCAGAAGCCCTTTTTGGCGCAGTCTTCGCCGATGGTGGGTTTACCGCCTCCACATGGCTGATAGAAAAATATCTTGGCTTCCATTTTTCACTTCATCCGGTAGAAGGGCAGGAGAACGATCCCAAGTCACGCCTTCAGATTCTGGCACAGGAGAGAAATCTCGGGATACCGGTATACGAAGTGGTTTCTGTATCAGGCCCCTCTCACGCACCCCGTTTTCTCGTAAAGGTAACTATAGGCGGAAATGTTGCAGGAACAGGAGAGGGAAATTCCAGGAAATCAGCTGAATTCACCGCAGCCGGCCGGGCGTATTCCATGCTCCTCGAGGAGGGTGGTTGATAAAGATGAAATGGGGCAGAAAGTTTCGTTCAGAGCGTTTTGTTTTACTTGCGGCATTGCTCTTTTCATGCGTATTGTATCCCTCTGGTCCTGCACAGGCATGGGATGTTTTTTCATCATCACCGTGGCTTGCCGTGATCACACGATTTATCGGCGGAGTCTATGTCTCGGTGAAGCCTGTCCAGGAATGGAACAGCGAAGGAGAAACCGTGCGGAAAATCAGGCCGAGGGATATACCCCGGGGAGCGAAAATAATTGCCCTGGACGAGGCCGAAGCCTCCGCGCTCGGCTTGCAGAGAAACAGGCATGAAAACCTTTTTCTCCTGTACAGTACTGTCCCTTTTAACAGGGAAAAAGCTGATTTCTTTTTTTCTGACCCTTCGGTCCTTCCTTTTATTGCACAGAGGATTCTTACGGCGCTTTCCCAGTACGACCCCCTCAATTATTCCTATTTTCAGCGGAGACTGTCTGAATTCCAGACACGCCTCGACAGTACGGTCCTGGTGGGAAGGCAGCTGCTGGGAGGCTATCCGGTTTTCGACCTTACGGGAGGATTCAAGAGCCTTCTGTCCGCAGCAGGATGCGAGATGCTGCCCCGTGACAGGGAACGAAAGGAACAATGGGAAAAAGGAGAGGACATTGCCGGACTGGTTTCCCAGGCGGAGGAGGCGATAAAATCGATGATCCCCGTCGTGCTTGACTGCAGCACGGCAAAACCGATACGGGATGCGCTCAAAGGGAACAGAAACGTACTTTTTCTCGGTCGCCCCAATCCCGACCAGGACCTTCTGCTCTTCTTTCACGACCAGTTTCTTCTCCTCTGGAACAGGCTTGCCCTGCTGAGGGAGAAGCAGGCTGATGCTTCATCAACAAAAAAATGACGGAATTTCGTTTTCCGGAGGCTTCCTTACTTTCTTTCCGCATCGACTGATTCGAAGGCCTCGAATCGTCGATGGGAAAAAAAGGGAAACGATGCAAAAAAGAGCATAAGGCTCAGGAAGTAAAACGGGATGCTTTCCCCGGCTTTATCCAGGAGAAAGCCGACAAGGACAGGTCCTGTAGTCATTCCGATACTGAAAGCGATATTGAAAAAACCCATGACCCTTCCGGCACCCAGGGCTTTCCCCCTCTCGGCGGCAATGGCCGCAAGGGATGGTGAAGCAAATGCGTGCCCGACACCAAAGGCAATGCTCGCCAGGGCAAGACTGAGAGGCGTCTTCATGCTCGGCAGCCCGAGAAGAGTCACGGCAGACAAAAGCCCTCCCGCAAGAATAAGCCAGTATTTGTGGACCCTGTCAGCCAGCCTTCCGGAGAAACGCTGCAAAATCCCCGTGGAGAGGGAGTTCAGTGAGACGATGATCCCTATTTTTGAAAGGGAAAGCTCCATTCCTGAGGCGAGTATGGGTATCATCATGACGAGTGATCCCCTGCACATGGCTGAACAAAACTGGAAGAAAAAGACAACCAGCATTTCATGATCCGCCAAAAGGTACTTCAGGACTATGCCTGTCGGCGGAAGCACCGTCTCCTCGCTGTTTGCCGAAAGGTTCTCCGGAAGAAAAATAAAAACCAGAACAATGGAAAGAAGAGTAAGGATCGTCATAGAGAAGAAGGGAGCTTCCATGCCGATATTCTCTGCAAGAAAACCGCTGAGCAGGGGACCTGTTCCGATTCCGAGGAAAAGCGCTCCCTGCAGGGAGCCGAAAAAAATGCCTTCCTTTCCAGGGGGGGAAATGTTCGCTCCTATGGCCATGGTAATGGGAACAACCATGGCGGATCCGAAGCCATGGCCGATCCGGATGAGGACCATCCCCCAGGTTGAAGAGGCAAAGGTATAGGCAATCGAAGCCGCTGCATAAAATGTAAGGCCGAAAAGCAGGAGGATTTTCCTGTTCATCCTGTCGGCCAACTCACCTGAGATAACCATGCCCCCGCTTCTTGAGAAAGAGAATGAACCTATTATTATACCGAGAGCGACACCCCCGGCACCAAGTTTTTTTGCGTAAAGGGGGAGGACAGGGGCGATTATCCCTATTCCGAGCATTGCACAAAACATGGAAATACTGAGGACGAAAAGCACCCTTCCGTAGGATTTTTCTGAGGAAGTCAAGAAAATATACACTCCAATCCCTACCGGCTATTTTCCGGTCAGGCATTATATTTATATTGATGATACTATATTTTGTCTACAATTTCAATCTTTTCAGGTCCTCAGAAAAACCCGGGAAAAGTACTTTTCCCGTTCAGGCTTTATTATCTTCTGGTGTCGCATGGACAACGTCTGCCGCGCAAAAGGAACGAGTACATCCGCCGCCGCAGACAAGGAGCTCTCCGTTATCGCCGATTCCTTCTGCTATTCCTGAAAAAGTTTCTTCTCCCGTTAAAACCGAAACAGTCCGACCGATTGTCGAACAGCTGTTTCTGTATTCGGCAAGCAGGGAAATTCCTCCGTCAGCTCCCAGTTTTTCAACCCTTCGGTAGAGACTCTCAATGATGATCGCTGCAAGGCGTCCCCGATGAACCGCACACGCAAAGTCTGAAAGTGATGCGGCGTTTTCAAGGCCCGTTTCCCCTGTCTTTCCCTCATCACGCAGTGAGACGTTTATTCCCATACCTGTACAGCAGTCCCGTATCCTTTCCGAATCGCTTGACGCTTCGGAAAGGATACCGCAAACCTTCTTTCCATCGACGAGAAGATCGTTCGGCCATTTCAGGGAAAGATCCAGTCCGCAAAGAGCTCTCACAGCCTCCTTCACTGAGAGGCCTGCTGCAAGGTTCACCAGCTGCAGTCTCCCCGGCGGCAGTTTCGGCTTGAAGTAAACAGAAAAAAAGAGCCCTGATCCTTTAGGGGATACCCAGGTCCTGTCCCTGCGTCCCCTTCCCGCAGTCTGTTCCTCCGCGATAACGACCAGTCCGTCTGTTCCGCTCTGCCGGCCTGTTTTTTTTGCCGTCTCCTGGGTTGAGGTAAGAGAGTCGTAAACGTAAATCTCCTCTCCCCACGGACAGGAAGGCGAAATAAAGGATCCCGCCAGGCTCGGGGAAAGATCGTATGATGGGCAGCTTTTCAGAACATATCCCTTCTTCGGAATGGTGATAATTCTGAATCCTTCCTCCTCCAGGTCCTTTATTGTCTTCCAAATTCCCTGCCGTGAAAGGGAAAGAACTCTGGAAGCCTCTCCTCCTGAAAGTACCCCGCCGTTCGATTCAGCGAGGAGACGGCATAACCCTATTGTAGCCCGACGAGATTTCATGCGCTGCGCCTCCTTCAACCATCAATATAAAATGATATAATGAAAGACCTTGCAGTACAATCATTCTGAGGGGGAATCACTATGGCTTTTGCACCTAATTCCACCGTTCTGGAGGAACTTCGGGTTTTACGGCAAAACCTGCAGGACAGTCTTTGACCTGGATTCACTGAGAACACAGAAAGAAAAACTGGAACATACGGTTTCGACACCTGATTTCTGGAACAGGGACGACTGCCAGACTGTAACAAGGGATCTTTCCAGGATACAGCGGAAGATCAACACATGGGAAGACGTCGAGAATAAATTCCAGGAGATTGTCATCCTGGAGGAAATGCTCTCGGAGACAGAAGACGAAGAACTCCAGCAGGAGTTCAACGCCCTTTCACAGCTTCTGGAAAAGATTATTGATAAAGAGCAGCTTCTTCTGCTTCTCTCCGAAGAATACGACGCAAACAACGCCATTCTGACGGTCCATGCCGGTTCAGGAGGGCTTGATTCCCAGGACTGGGCGGAAATACTTCTCCGTCTCTTTCTGAGATGGGCGGAGCGTGAAGACTTCAAGACAAAGGTTCTCGAAATTCTCCAGGACGAAGAGGCGGGGATCAAAAGCGCCACTGTGCTGGTTGAAGGGGAGTTTGCATACGGCTACCTGAAATCGGAGAAGGGAGTCCACCGGCTTGTCCGGATTTCTCCCTTCGACGCCGCGAAAAGACGCCACACAAGTTTCGCGTCAGTGGACGTGGCCCCTGAGCTTCCTGACGACGTCGAGATAGAGATCCGCCCCGAAGATCTCAAAATGGACACGTACAGGGCCAGCGGCGCCGGCGGCCAGTATGTCAACAGGACCGATTCGGCAGTCAGGATCACGCACATACCGTCAGGCATCATAGTCGCATGCCAGAACGAAAGATCCCAGCACATGAACCGGCAGGTGGCCATGCAGGTGCTCCGCAGCAAGCTTTTTGAAAAGGCCTGGCAGGAACGACAGCAGGAACTGCTGGCAATTCAGGGCGAAAAGAAAGAGATCACCTGGGGAAGCCAGATCCGTTCCTACGTGCTCCATCCGTATACGCTTGTCAAAGACCACAGGACGGGACATGAGACCGGTAATGTGCAGGCTGTCCTCGACGGAGATATTGACGGTTTCATCATGAGTTACCTGAGATGGAAACAACAGAATTAATGGATTTTAATCCCGGAGGATTCAATATATGAGATTATTGCGCATTTCGGCCGCCTTTTTCTTCCTGCTTTTTATTTTGGGAGGATGCGCCCCGGCAGCATCTTTCAGGCCGTCAGAGCCCTCTATGGATATAACTTCGCTCAGGCCCGGCATGAAGGGGCATGCTCTCACCGTCATATCGGGGAGAGATATTGTCCGTTTTCCCGTTGAAATAGTGAGCATAATCCCGAAGAAGGGATCACCCAGGAACCTGATAATGGTGAAAGCTTCCGGCCCGGTAATAGAAAAAACAGGAGGAATAGCGGCCGGGATGAGCGGAAGCCCCGTCTATATAAACGGAAAACTCATCGGCGCAATCGGATACGGCTGGAACTTCAGCGAACACAACCTCGGCCTTGTGACCCCCCTCGAAGACATGGTCTCCATTTGGGACTGGCCGGAGAAAAGAATAACCATTCCCTCCGTTTCCGCACCTTCTCCCGACGAAGAAGAGAACGGTGGGGAGAAGAAAGAGAAGAACGGGAGCGGAGAAGAGAAAACAGGCGAAAAGCCGGGCGAAAAGAAGGATGGAGAATCAATACCACCCCGAAATCCGGAAGATACGATTAAACTTTCCGCCTACGATGAACTCTCCCCTCTCTTTATCGACGGTGTCAGCCAGAGAGCGGTTTCTCTTTTAGCCGGAATGCTTGGGAAAAATCGTCCCGTTCCCGGCGGAGCTTTCACTGAGGAAAGTCCTGTTGAAATGAATCCCCGCCTGTCACCGGGTGAAGCCATAACCGTACTGCTCGCCTGGGGTGATGTTACCATCGGATCCACCGGAACGCTTACGGCCACTGCAAAGGACGGACGGTTCCTGGCCTTTGCCCACCCGTTCCTGGGAAGAGGGGCAGTGAACTATCCTGTTGCGAGATCGTATATACATAACGTCGTCCCAAGTCTCGAGTCCCCGTTCAAAGTTGGAAGCCCTCTGAGGATTTTCGGTACCGTAACCCACGACAGGCCCCAGGGAATAGGGGGAAGAATCGGGTATTTTACCCCGTCACTCTCCGCAACGCTTCATTTTACAGATTCCGACAGGAAGATATCTGGAAAGAAGAGATTCCGCTTCGTACCGGACCCATTCCTTGGCGCAAAGCTATCCTCGGGAATATTCACCGGACTCATCGATGACCTTTGGGGCAGAAAAGGACAGGGCACTGCCGATGTCACCGTTCTCATCCAGGGGCGGGGAATGGGCCAGGGTTGGACACGGAAAAATATGATCTTTTCCGATAAAGACCTTGCGGCAGACGCACTGAAAGAGATATCCGAACTGCTGGAAATTATTTTCCTGAATCCTTTCGCGGAAGTATATCCTTTGGGAGTCACCCTGACCGCTGAATTTACTGAACAGCCGAGACTTATGTTCATTGAAGGGCTTGAAGTCAAGGAAGATTCATACAAAGCGGGAGACACTGTGGATGTGGAGGTGCTCCTGCGTCCCTACAGGAAAAAACAGGTGAAAAAGACCTTTAAGATAACCATACCGAAAGATGCTGACGGAATCTGCGAAATTATTGTCCGCGGCGGCGGAATCGATCCCCTCAACCAGTCGGCTGTGATCCAGGGCTGGAAGACCATCGCCAATTTCCGGCAGATGTTTACTGAAATGTCCGCACTTGAGACGAACAATGAGGTTGTTATTGAATTCAATTACGATAAGGTCGTTAAGAAAGAAAAAGGGGAAAAAAATTCTGACGGACCCATTTCAAAAGAAGAACAGGAATTGTTGAGTGAAGTTAAAAAAAGACGGCTGGAAGACGGTACTCTCCAGATATTCAAATCGGAATTCGTCGTCGAAGGCCTGCTTCGAAAGATAATTGACGTAAAACCCGGAGACGAAAAGAGCGGCCGGACGACTCAGGGAGTGGATGAAACCGCTGAAGGCGAAGAGGAGTAGACACATTCATGTTCCTTACTCTTGAAGGAATAGACGGATGCGGTAAAACGACTCAGGCCCGCCTTCTCTCTGAAAGGCTGAGGAGGTCAGGAACGGCCTGCGGCGATGTGGTCTGGACAAAGGAACCCGGGGGATGGACAGGCGGAGACAAAATAAGGGAACTGGTCCTTCGCGATGGGCTGGAACACCCGCTGAGCGAACTGTTTCTATTCCTTGCGGACAGGTGCGAGCACGTACTCCAGGTCATCGCCCCCGCACTAAAGGAAGGCAAAACAGTGATCTGCGAACGGTACACTGATTCGACCCTTGCCTACCAGTCGTGGGGCAGAGGGCTCCCGATGGAAAGAATTGAAGACCTTTTCCGATGGTGCGGTTTTCCTTCCCCAGACCTGACCATTTGGATCGATTTGCCTGCGCCCGCCGCATATCATAGAATGGCCGGAAGAGGACGGATGGACCGTCTCGAAGAAGAAGGAACGGTTTTTCTGGAGAAAGTGAGGTCCGGATTTGCATTCCTTGCGGAACGGGATCGTGCAAGGATCGTCCGGATCGATGGAGATAAAGACATTCCCGGAATATCAGCCGAAATTATTGACACTGTGCTGGCATTTCTTTCCCGGAGGGGAAAAGAACGGGATTGTTGATGGGAAAAGAAGAGGTTTTTTCTTCTTTCACTTTGAGAAGGGGAGGCAATAATGTCCGACCAGACGCTCTTATTCAAGGAAACCGGGGCATGGAAACGGATTGCGTCCCTGGCAGCAAAAGGGTTGTTTCCCCAGTGTATTTCCTTCTGTGCACCGGAGGTGTTTCATTCATCAATCGCAAGAGAAGCTGCGGAACTTGTTCTATGCGCTGCCGGTCATGGGGGAGACGATTGTCCCTCATGCGCCGCATGGACTGAAAACGGAGAACACCCGGACATGATCAGGGGAGGAGAACCGGGAAAGCCACCGTCAGTGGATGCCTGCCGGGATATAATCAGAACCATGGCTTTACGTCCGGTTGTCTCCAAAAAACGGTGCGCGGTGATTTTTTCGGCGGACGACATGCTGCTTCCGGCAGCGAACAGCCTTTTGAAACTCGCTGAAGAACCTCCCGGTTACGGGTATATTCTGCTGTTGCTTTCAGACGCAGACCGGCTCCTTCCCACTTTAAAAAGCCGTTCCTGGCCGGTTTCACTTAATATGCCCCCGGACAGCGGCAAATGCGCCCCACCCGCTACAGAGGAACAATGGAGCAAATGGGCGGAAAAATACAGCGGTTCCGAACCGGAGGAAATAACAGCACAGTTCGGTCTCTGGATCCGTTTTCTGATTGATGCCGGCGACTATGAACGGGCCGGGAGAGTGGAGAGCGTACGGCTGATCCTCGAGAAGAAACGCCTCTCCCGAACCATGTCTCTTGATTTTACAGTTATGGCTCTCAAGGAGGGTATTGTTTTTGAGCATTTATTTGGCGATATTTGGTAAACCTCGATATCTCGGGCTTCTGAACCTTGAAGAGCCCGTCCCGCCCCAGGGTTCCTGGATCGTGGCGGAGACAATGCGCGGATTGGAACTCGCCCTGCTCGGAGGTATTCTCTCTGAAGAACAGGAAGAACGCTATCGAAAATCGTGCAATGAAGATACTTCAGACGGCCAGGTAAAAGGAGGGGAACCGGCACTCCAGGAAATCACGTTTCTCAGGCAGGCTCACCAGGAAGACCTTG
Source organism: uncultured Synergistaceae bacterium (assembly GCA_964439735.1). Taxonomy (GTDB): domain Bacteria; phylum Synergistota; class Synergistia; order Synergistales; family Aminobacteriaceae; genus Aminivibrio. The sequence continues at coordinate 5,462 of CAYTQC010000018.1, read as the reverse complement.
CAGAAGGCAAACTTGAAAGGGAAGAAGAAAATGCCGTCCTTCTCAAGGCAAGGGAGCTCCTTCGGACCCATGGGCTTCCTATGAAGCTTGTGGACGTAGAGTATCTTCTTGACAGGAAAAAACTGTTTTTTTATTTCACATCTGAGCAGAGGGTCGATTTCCGCTCCTTTGTAAGAGACCTCGCAAAAGAATTCAAGACCAGGATAGAACTCAGGCAAATCGGTGTTCGGGATGAAGCAAAAGCCGTAAAGGGAATCGCTCCCTGTGGACAGAGATGCTGCTGCAGCTACTGGCTTCACAGGTTCACACCAATCTGTATAAAAATGGTGAAGGAGCAGAACCTTGCCCTGAATCCGACGAAGATATCCGGAATCTGCGGAAGGCTCATGTGCTGCATGTCCTATGAACACCACATGTACGGCAGCCTCTGGAAGGGGCTGCCCAATCCGGGATCAAAGATAAGGACAGATAACGGAACGTTCCTGCTCGAGGGAGTAGAGCTTTCCTCCGAGTCTGTTCGTATCCGTACTCCTGAAGGGAAGGAAATCCTCGTCAGGACATCGGATTTCCCAAGATTCAGGGAAACTGTAACCGAGGGCAGGCCATGGGAGGAAGACACCCAGAAGGATGCACTTCAGTTCAATGACGAACCCATTCGCCCGGCGAGGAGAAGGGGTCCCGCAAAGAAGGAAGAAGTCTCACCGGAGAAAAAAGCACAGGCACAGGAAAAGAAAAAACCTGCAGAAAAGCCGGATATTAAAGAAACTCAAGGTGAAGAAAAGAAAGCGGAAGTCCAGGCTGGCGAAAATCTTCCGCCGAAAAAGAAAAAGAGAAGGAAGAGAAAGCACCCCCAAGGAGAAAAAACACAGGCTGGACAGCCCGAAACCAGCAACAGAGAGAAGGAAGAAGCGGGAACTGAAGGGAAACCGGAGGAACCGAAAAAAAACCAGGAAAGCGGGGGGAAAAAGCGGCCCCGCCCGAGACGCAGAAGACCACAGAAAAAAAATGAGGGTGGAGCACAGTCTTCTCCGGCGAATGGACAGAACAAGAACGCTTCTTCGGAGGTGTAAGGGGAAGTGGCTTTTTTTGAAAAACTGAAACAGGGATTGCGCGGAGTACGGGAACGATGGAGCGGAGGTCTCTCATCTCTTTTTTCAGGCAGCTCAATCAACGGAGAGTTCTGGGACCGCCTTGAAGAAATACTGATCAGCGGAGATGTGGGTGTGGACCTTTCTCTCGATCTTATCGACATGCTTAAAAATGAAACAGAGGAGAAAAGGCTGAAGACGCCGGAAAGCCTTTTCGGAATTTTCGAGGAAAAACTCCGGGAGCGTCTTTCTTCGGTGCCATTGATGGGTGAGCCGGTGCAGCTCAGTGACGGGGAGCTTACCATAGTGATCCTTGCAGGAGTGAACGGCAGCGGTAAAACGACAACCGCGGGGAAAATGGCAGCCCGGTGGAAAAAAGAAGGGAAAAAGGTGTTTTTTGCGGCTGCAGACACCTTCCGTGCTGCAGCCATAGAGCAGCTGAAAGTATGGGGGGACCGCTCTGGTGTCAGGGTCATCGCCCAGAAGCAGGGAAGTGATGCCGCCGCAGTTGCATTTGACGCGCTTCAGGCGTCACGTGCGGCGGATGCTGATGTTTTGATAGTGGATACTGCGGGAAGACTTCATTCCAAGCACAATCTCATGGAAGAGCTCGGGAAAATTTACCGGACCCTCGAAAAGGAAAAGGGGAACGCCAGGATCGAAGTGCTTCTTGTGCTTGATGCCGTTATGGGACAGAATGGACTCGCACAGGCACAGACTTTCAACAAAGTTCTGCCCCTTACGGGCATAGTGCTTTCGAAATACGACAATACGGCAAAGGGAGGAATCCTGCTTGCCATAGCTGACACCCTCAAAATACCCGTGAGATACGTGGGATTGGGTGAAGGTGAGGGCGATCTGAGGGAATTTGATGTGAAGGAATTCATCAGTGCACTCCTGGGCGGGGAAAATAAAAACGGGAAATAAAGAAAAATTGCGATGGCGGAGCGGTTGACCAGAGATGAAACAAAATGAGCAGGGCCTTTATTTCTACCCGGTAAAGCTGATTGCAGGCGTCCTGTATCCAGACCAGGACTGGTGGAACTGGACAGTAAAGGAGCTTGAGGGGCTGTGGGGACCATACGAGACTATCAGCCCGCCTTACGAATTCAATGTAACGGACTATTACAGGGAGATCTCTCCCGTTCTTTTCCGGCGGTTTATTTCCTTTACCGGTATCAGGGATGGCGCCAGCCTGCCGCGTTGGAAAAAAGAAGCGTGCCTGGTCGAAGAACGAAGCCGATCGCCCAGGGCGGTGAACATCGACCCGGGGTATGTGAACGGTGCACGCCTGGTCCTGGCATCGACAAAAGACCATGCCCACAGGATATACCTGGGTGAAGGAATACACGCGGAGGTGACCCTGCGCTTCAGGTTCAGAAAATGGCAGGCCTTTGACTATACTTTCCCCGACTTTGCCGCCGGAACCTATGATGAATTCCTGTCGGCCGCCAGGGAGCAATGGATCAAAGAAACGCAATCAAGGAGGAACGGCGGATGATCGGAAGGTACCAGACAAAAGAAATGGCAGAGATCTGGAGCGAAGATAACAAGTTCCGTGCCTGGCTGGAAGTGGAGCTGGCAGTATGCAGAGTATGGATGGAAAAAGGGGTCATTCCGGCGGATGCATACGAAGAGATCAGGTCAAAAGCTTCCTTCGACATCGCAAGAATTGACGAGATCGAGGCCCGTGTACACCACGACGTTATTGCCTTTGTTTCTGCGGTTGCCGAAACGGTGGGTGAGAACGGCCGGTATATCCATCTGGGACTCACAAGCAGCGATGTGATCGATACCGCATCCTCTCTCTCTCTCAAACGGTCCCTCGGGATCGTGAAGAAAAAGACCGAAGAGCTTATGGAATCCATACGCCTCCGGGCCGATGAGTTCCGGTATACTCCCTGTGCGGGAAGAACCCACGGAATACACGGGGAACCCACGACTTTCGGGCTGAAGCTTCTCAACTGGTTCTACCAGCTTCAGCGGGATCTCGAAAGACTTGAACTGGCAAGGGAGCAGATTAGCTACGGCAAGATTTCCGGTGCTGTTGGAACCTATGCCCATTGCGAACCGGAAGTTGAGAGACGTGTGTGTGAACTTTTAGGACTGAAACCTGCCCTTGTTTCGACCCAGATCCTTCAGCGGGACAGACACAGCTGCGTAATGAACTCAGTTGCGCTTCTGGGTGGAGCTCTCGACAGGTTCGCCACAGAAATACGCCATCTCCAGAGGACTGAAGTCATGGAGGTACTGGAGCCGTTCGGGGCCACGCAAAAAGGATCAAGCGCCATGCCCCATAAACGGAATCCCATTCTCTGCGAGCGGATTTCCGGCATGAGCAGGCTTTTGAGAGGGTATGCACTGACAGCAATGGAAAACATGACGCTCTGGCATGAGAGAGATATAAGCCATTCCTCCGCTGAGAGGGTAATCTGGCCCGACGCCTTTCACCTGATAACCTACATGCTCTCCAAAATGACACATATTGTGAAAAATATGGTTGTGAATTCATCAAAAATGCGAGAGAATCTAGATATGACACGAGGTCTCGTATACAGCCAGAGAGTGCTGCTCGACCTCGTTGAACGATTCGGCCTCCTTCGTGAAGAGGCCTACGCAATAGTCCAGGAAAACGCCATGAAATGCTGGAACAGCAACCGCACCTTTTCCGAGCTTCTCAGGGAGGATGAAAGGATATCTTCAAGAATCCCGGAGAGTGATTTGCTTTCCCTTTTTGAACCGGATCATTATTTTCGCTGGGTCGATGAGATTTTTTCGCGGTTTCACAGGGAACAGGGCAACATATAACCTATTCGGGAGGAGATACTATGTTTGCTGCTGACAGAAACCTCGCGCTTGAGCTCGTAAGAGCGACCGAGGCAGCCGCCATGGCTGCAGGCCGCTGGATGGGACGGGGCGACAAAAATGCGGTCGATGGAGCTGCAGTCAATGCCCTCAGGTATATTCTCAATACAGTGAGCATGTCCGGAGTAGTTGTGATAGGAGAAGGCGAAAAGGACGAAGCTCCCATGCTCTACAACGGGGAGCATCTCGGAGCCGAGGATCGCCCGGAAGTCGATATCGCGGTAGACCCTATCGACGGCACCCGCCTTACAGCACTCGGGCTTACAGGAGCCATCAGTGTCGTCGCCCTGGCGGAAAAGGGCACCATGTTCAACCCGAAGAATATCTACTATATGAACAAGCTTGTAGTAGGCCCCGCTGCTGCTGACTCAATCGACATCAACCTCACCCCTGAAGAAAACATCGCCCGCGTAGCTGAAAAAATGAAAAAAGCCCTCGATGATATCACGGTAGTCGTTCTTGACCGGCCGAGACATGAAGATCTCAAAAACAGGATCAGGAGTGTCGGGGCAAGGATAAAGCTGATCCCGGACGGTGACATAGGAGGTGCTCTCCTCACATGCAAGGAGAGCGGCGGAGCGGACATTCTCATGGGTATCGGAGGCTCACCTGAAGCAGTCATCACGGCATGTGCAATAAAATGCCTCGGAGGAAACATGCAGTGCAAGCTGTGGCCGAGAAACGATGATGACATCGAAGAGAGCAAAAAGCGGGGTCTCGATCTTGACCAGGTCCTCACCATGGACGATCTTGTGAAAAGCGACAACGTCTTCTTTGCGGCAACAGGCGTAACCGACGGCGACTTCCTCAAGGGCGTCCGCTATGAAGGAAAAGAGATCCACACGAGTTCCATGGTCATGAGATCCAAGAGCGGCACTATCCGTTACGTGGACAGCATACACATGCCCAAAAAACTTGCAGAACTGTCGAAGGTAAGCGGCATCGAATACAGCACTGTTTAGGACTTTGTTTTTTTACGGAGAGGAGAGCAGGCGGAAGCCTACTCTCCTCTTTTTTCCTTTTTTCTCATGGCTGCCCCCACGGCAACCTGCCCGACGGAGACACATTCGTCATTGGGAGGAAGGAGCCTGTGAAGAAGCGGAACAAAACCTTCTCTTTTCAACATCATTGACACAAAAGCAGTCAATCTCCTGTTCTGCCAGACTCCTCCGGAAAGAGCAGCTTCACTGATCCCGGTACTTTCCCTGAGTATTCTGCAGATTTGTACCACGCATTCTGCGAGGCCGTTATGGACAGCTCCGGCAATAAGCCCCGGGCTCATTCGCCCGCGTTTTTCCAGGAGCCAGCGTACAGAGGGCCTCCAGTCGAGCACGATGACACCGTTCTGCCGGATCAGTCCGAAAGGAGCAGTCTCTTTTCCCTCTGCGATCCCTTCGAGAGCCATGGCTGCCTGTCCATCGTACGTTACCGTTTCGGCAAGACCGATAAGAGAGGCAATTCCGTCAAAAAATCTCCCGCAGGATGTTGTAACCGGTGAAACCGGAAGTA
>CAYTQC010000017.1:18744-21497 GCA_964439735.1 uncultured Synergistaceae bacterium | reverse complement strand
ATCTCGGAAAAAAAAGATCCTGTTCATTATGCTTTGCGCATCTTTTTTCTCTTTTTCAGCTCCGGTCCATGCGTCGCCGGAGCGTTTTGCCTACGATGTGGTCATAGCGGGGGGAGGCGCGGGAGGAACCAGCGCGGCCATCGCGGCCGCACGACTGGGTGTGAGGGTGGCGCTGATCGAAGAGACCGATTGGCTGGGAGGGCAGATGACTGCAGCAGCGGTCTCGACCATGGATGATCTCAGCGGAAATCGGACGGGAATCTACGGAGAGTTTTACGAAAATATCCGCTACCATTATTTTCTGAAGGGCAAATCCGTATCCACCTGCTACTGGGACGGCAATACCATGGCATTTGAGCCTTCGGTGGGCAGGAAGGTACTGTCCGAAATGGCCGGATCCGCAGGAAAGAAGTCGAAGTCGGGAGGAAAAAAGGGAGCACTGGATATCTATTACCGGTCGAAGGTGACAGCGGTCCGGAAGTCAGGCGACAGGATCAGCGGCGTGACGGCTGACATCGGGGGAAAGAAGGTCCCCATCGATTGCTCCGTGCTCATAGACGCTACAGAGTACGGTGATGTGATCCCCCTTGCCGGCGCGCTCTACCGGGCGGGAAACTCCCTGAGCCCCATGATTTCGGAAAAAAGCCGCGTGCAGGACATCACCTGGACGGCGGTGATCAAAAAGTATCCCGGAGGCATTCCCGCAGGGCTTCGGATGACTGCTCCTCCTCCAGGGTATGAGCGGTACGTTCCGGAATTCCGCAAAGCAGTGACGAAAAACGGCAATTCATTCCGGAGCTATCCGCTGCGAATGCCGGTCGACTTCGCCACCCACAACGGCTACAGGGGACTCCCCGATTCATCAAACCCGGAGGATTACGACGCGGCTTCTCCCGAAGGCTGGGAGGCAATAACGAAAACCGGCGTGAACTGGACCAATGATTACCCGGGGGCCCAGAAGTGGGAGGGAAGGGGAGGCCTTCCCGTTTCCTACCTGGAGGACGGGGAATTCAGAAAAAAGGCCAACGCTGCCGCGCTCCTCAAGACACTTTCCTTCATCTACTACGTCCAGAACGAACTGGGCGAGCCGTGGTCGGTGGCCGATGACGAATTTGATTCCGATTACCCGCTCCTGGCGGCAAAAGGATCCGTACCGGGGGAATACAGCGAGATAGTCCGGCGCTTACCCCTCATCCCCTACGTGAGGGAGAGCCGGAGGATCGTCGGGCTGGAGACCCCCACTTCGAAGGATGTACGCAGGAATTCCGAAAGCTACCGCGACGGGAGGGGCGGCAGTGAGGTACCCCATGCCATGGCCATCGGCGGCTACATCCTGGACCTGCACGCTGCCGACGAGGATGCCGACCTTGAGAAGGAATTCGGTGAAACCGCGGCATCCATAAAGACGGACATGCCCCGGGGCCCCTTCCAGATTCCTTTCGGAAGCTTCATATCCAGGGACGTGGACGGACTTCTTGGGGCCGAAAAAAATCTCTCCATGTCCAGGCTTGTGGCAGGCGCATTCAGGCTTCAGCCTGTTTCCATGCTCACCGGCCAGGCTGCCGGAACTATAGCAGCCCTTGCGGCAGCGGCGGACATACCGCCCCGGAAACTGGACCCGAGGCTCGTGCAGCAGCACCTGCTGGAAGCAGGAAGCGCGCTGTCACTTTGCGAGTACAGCGACGTGCCCCGCGAACATCCATTCTGGCCGGGAGTACAGATGTCGAACCTGTACGGCTGGATCGCTCCTGAAGAACTGCCTTCAGCGCCGTCGGCGAAAATTGACGATATTTATAATAACCGCCTGGTGACCGCCCGTCTTTTCGGGCTGGACAAGGGTATTTTCGGCGTTGATACTCCTCTGACGGGTATTGATTCGGAGAACCTGTTCCGAAGGGCCTTCTCCGAACCCGGAGACCCCGTGCCGTTCCTGACGCCGGGTGCAGGGAGCACGAATTTTGTGACACGGAGGGATTTCTGTTCGGCACTCGCCCATGTTCTGGGGTTCCGGGCCGGGCATAAAAAATATGCCTCCCGGTATGCCGATATACCTTCAGGGTCAGGATTTTTTGGCCAGGTACATTTTCTTGCGGAAAAAGGAGTCCTTGACAGGGTTGCCCGGGGAGGGATCTTCCTGCCCGAATCCTTCGTTACCAGAGGCGCGGCTGCGGACATGATGATGCGGGCGGTTACCGCGCTGAAAGGGGAGTAGCCGGCATGAAATGCCATCTATGCGAAACAAAGGGATGTTCGAAAGGGGAGCCGTGCGTCAGCTTCGACAGCCTGGAGCTCTACCAGGGGGAAGATATGCGCCTTCTCAAAACTGCCTCGGATGTTGAGGCACTGTATTACTGCACCCTGAACCGCCTCGAGGAAATCATGGAATTTTCCCGGAGGATGGGATATAAGAAACTGGGGATAGCCTTCTGCATCGGGTTCAGGGACGAGGCGGAGATGCTCGGGAAGATCCTGTCGGAGGAGTTCGAGGTAAACTCTGCCTGCTGCAAGGTCTCCGCCATGAAAAAGGATGACATAGGCGCCGTGCGGCGCCCCTGGATAGGGGAAATTTCCTGCAATCCCGCGGAACAGGCCAGGGTCCTGGATGCCGCCGGGTGCCAGTTCAACATCGTTCTGGGTCTGTGCGTGGGACACGACAGCCTGTTCTACCGCCATTCAAAAGCGCCGGTCACCACGTTCGTCGTCAAGGACCGGGTGCTGGGTCATAATCCGGTCTCGGTGCTGTACAGCCAGTA
>CAYTQC010000017.1:12643-18644 GCA_964439735.1 uncultured Synergistaceae bacterium | reverse complement strand
TCGTCAAGGACCGGGTGCTGGGTCATAATCCGGTCTCGGTGCTGTACAGCCAGTACCTCAGGAAGAACCTCAAGCGGGTTCCGGAGGAGCGGATGAAATAAGGCTCTTTTTGCTTCCGGCGGCACGGTGGAGGGGGAGAACCTGCTGATGATTTTAATGATCCGCAAAAAAATGTGAGCTTTCCGCTTGACAAAAGCAGAGCTATTACATAAAATGCTTCAACATATCGAAAAAGCGATGATTCGGGATGCCTCCTTCAGGTGTCCGGCAACAGAGAGGAGCGTTCAGCGGCTGAAAGGCGCTCCGGCCGGGGAAGAGGGGCAAAAAGCCCGATGAGCTGAAATGGAAAGGACCGGCCGCCAGGGCGGCACGAATTCCGGAGTACATTTCCGGTCCGGGTCTCCGTCACAGGACCCGAGAGGGGCATGGGATCATCATGCCCAATTAGGGTGGTACCGCGAGTTATGGCTCGTCCCTTAGGGGACGGGCCTTTTTTTATACCCGAAAAAAACAGGAGGTGCGGAGATGTTTGGAGGAACAGGTACAGCGGTGGTGACTCCCTTCAAAGAGGGCAGCGTTGACTATGAGAGCTTCGGAAAATTCCTGAACTGGCAGATCGAAAGCGGAGTGGAATTCCTCGTGGTCCTTGGAACAACGGGGGAGAGCCCCACAGTTTCAGCGGAGGAAAGGGCGGAGATCATCACGTTCGCCGTGAAGACGGCTGCGGGAAGGGTTCCCGTGGTTATCGGGACGGGCAGCAATTCTACGGCCCACACCATCGAGATGTCACGGCAGGCGGAGGCCCTGGGAGCGGACGGGGTACTCGTGGTGGCCCCCTATTACAACAAGCCTACCCAGGAGGGGCACTACCAGCATTTCAAGGCGACGGCCGCAGCCATCAAGATCCCTCTTATCGTCTACAACGTGCCCGGCCGTACCGGGACGAACATTCTTCCAGAGACGGTGCAGCGCCTCAGCAGGATCCTCAATATTGCAGGCATCAAGGAAGCAGCGGGAGACATGGCACAGATCGACATGCTGGTCCGGCTCATCAAGAAAGACCGGCCTGATTTCGCCATCCTATCCGGGAACGACGACCAGGCGTTCCATCTTGTGAACAGCGGAGGCGACGGTGTTATTTCAGTGCTCTCCAACGTAATGCCCCGGGAGACGTCGGACATGATCCGCCTTGCCCTCTCCGGAGAGGTGGAGAAAGCCAGGGAACTCCATCACAGGATGTTCCCGCTCATGAAGAACCTGTTCGTCGAGGCGAACCCCATTCCGGTGAAATACGCCGTGAACCGCCTCGGGTTGTGCAGCAACGAGCTTCGTCTTCCCCTGGTGCCGGCGTCGGAGAAATGCATGGCCGTCGTCGATGCCTCCATGAAGGAGTGCGGGGTGGGGGCATGAAGTACGGACTCGTGGGGGCGTCGGGGCGCATGGGAGGGGAGATCCGCAGGATCTTTTCCGCCCATGAGCTCTGCTACACCCTGGATATTACCGGAGAGACGGGCGAAGGCGTCCCGGAGGTGATGGTCGATTTCTCCCAGCCTTCCGCCCTCGGGGCGACGCTCGCGGCTGTCAGGAGATTTTCATGCTCCCTGGTGATCGGCACCACCGGGCTTTCCGAAGCACAGCTGGAAGAAGTGAAGGACCTCGGGCGCTCCGTGCCTGTCGTGCAGAGCTTCAACTTCGCGGCCGGAGTGACCCTTTTCAAGATGATCCTCCGTGAGTTCGGACCGCTTTTCGCGGACTGGGACGTGGAGATCTGCGAGACGCACCACAACAAAAAGAAGGACGCGCCGTCGGGAACGGCGATCCTTCTCAGGGATGCCCTGGGGAGGGATTGCCCTGCACATTCCCTCCGGATGGGCGGAGTGCCCGGAGACCATTCCGTTATATTCGCCAGCGAAGGGGAATTGTTCTCACTCACTCACAGGGCCATATCCAGGAGCGTCTTCGCGTACGGCGCCCTCAGGGCGGCTGAATTTGCCGCCGCTGCACAGCCGGGCTTCTACTCTTTCGAGGAGGTTCTCACATGCAGACGGAAGACATCATAAGGCTCATTAAGGAATCGAAGAAAAAAACGCCGTGCACGGCGTATGTCTCCGGTGACCTGGAGGGGTTCCGGGCGGAAGGGGTTGTCTTTGTGGGGGGAAGGGATTTCGGGATCCTCTCGGGAGACAGGTCAGAAATAGAGAGGATCCTCGGGGAGAATGCCCCGAAGATCAGGTCGGTCCACGTTGAAACGTCGGCCAGGAATTCTGCTGTTCCCCTGGCGGACCTCACGAAATATGAAGCGCGCATCGAGCCCGGGGCAGTCATACGGGATATGGTGGACGTGGGGAAGGGCGCCGTGGTCATGATGGGCGCGGTGATCAACATAGGCGCGGTGATCGGCGAACGGACCATGATCGACATGAATACCGTCGTTGGAGGCAGGGCACAGATCGGTGCCGACTGCCACATCGGGGCAGGGGCCGTTGTTGCGGGGGTCATCGAACCTCCCAGTGCCGTGCCCGTGATCATCGAAGACAGGGTCCTTGTCGGAGCCAACGCGGTCATCCTTGAAGGGGTCCGCATCGGGGCAGGAGCAGTGGTAGCCGCCGGCGCAATAGTGACGAAGGACGTACCTCCGAGGACGGTGGTTGCAGGTTCTCCCGCGAGAATCATCAAGGAAGTGGACGAAAAGACAGAATCGAAGACGGAGATCGTGCAGGATCTCCGGAATCTCAAGTAGCCCGGGAAAGCGGCAGAGGAGAGGACCGGAAGTGATCGTACAGAAATATGGCGGATCGTCAGTTGCCACTCCTGAAAAGATCAGGGGTGTGGCTGAAAGGATCAAACAAAGGGTTGACCGGGGTGAAAAACTCGTGGTAGTTGTCTCGGCCATGGGAAAGACCACAAATTCACTTATAGCCCTGGCAGAGCAGGTATCACCGGAACCATCTCCCAGGGAGCTTGATATGCTTCTCTCTACAGGAGAGCAGGTGACGTCGGCCCTCCTCGCCATGGCACTCTGCGATATGGGAATACAGGCCCTCTCCTACAATGCCTTTCAGCTTGGAATGACCACCACCGGTGGTTTCACGAACGCACGGATCATGGACCTGAACCTGAACAAGCTGAAAACCCAGCTCAACCGGAGAAATGTGCTCGTGGTCACAGGATTTCAGGGCATCACTCAGGAGGGCGATGTCACAACCCTCGGCAGGGGCGGATCAGACACCTCAGCCGTTGCCATAGCGGCAAAATGCGGCTGCCGCTGTGAGATTTACAGCGACGTGGCGGGAGTGTACACATGCGACCCGAACAGGTGCAGTGGAGCACGCAAACTCGAATATATTACCTACGACGAAATGCTGGAACTTTCCTCCCTGGGTGCGAAAGTACTCCATTCCAGGGCTGTGGAAATAGCGAAAAAATACTCGGTGGACCTTTACTGTGCCTCCACCTTCTCCGATGAAAGGGGGACCCATGTAGTGAATTCCCTTCCCGAATGGCTTGAACAGCCGGTTGTATCGGGCGTGACCACTGACAGCAACCAGACCCGTGTGAATATTTCCCGTCTTCCCAGGTCGGCATCGGTCATGAGCACCCTTTTTTCCGGGCTTGCCGGAAAAGGGGTAAACGTTGACATGATCTCAACCGTCAATGAAAACGGCCATTCCTATCTCACGTTCACAGTTGTGGATGCTACGGAAAAGACTGTTCTGGAGACAGTTCGTGAAAGCCTCGCGCCCTGGGAAGGCTGGTCCGTTTCCGCAGACAGGAACGTGGCCAAGGTGTCTGCCGTGGGAGTCGGCATGAAATCCGCCCCCGGAGTCGCGGCGCGCTTTTTCTCCGCCCTGGACCGGAAAGGCATCAACATGCTCGGTACCACGACTTCGGAGATCAAGATCTCAGCCCTTGTTTCCAGGGACGACGGCGAAGAAGCCCTTCGGGCGCTCGTCGAAGAGTTCGGTCTGGTGGAATGACGGCCATGCTCGCTCCTGTGTACTCGCCCAGCGGACTTTCAGTGGAGCGTGCCGAGGGCATTCGGCTCTACACCGACAGGGGGATGTTTCTCGACGGATATTCGGGGATCGGCGTTCTGCCCCTGGGGCACAGCCACCCTGACGTGGTCCGGGCGATAGCGGACAAGGCGTCGCGGTTCACCCATCTCTCAAATTATTTCCTCGATCCCGACGCGGCGAAAATGGCGGAGACCCTTGTATCGAAGACGGGACGACCCGGAGAGGTCTACTTCTCCAATTCGGGCGCCGAGGCAAACGAGGCTGCCCTCAAGGCTGTCAGAAAGCACCGGAAAGGGGTTGTGGTCTCTTTCGAAGGGAATTTCCACGGGCGTACCATGGGAGCGCTCTCGATCACATGGGGGCCTTCCATGAGAAAACCCTTTGAACCGCTGGTTCCGGGCTGCGTGTTTCTCCCTCTGAACGGAAGCATGCTCCTCGACTTCGCGGAGGCCTACGATGTTGCCGCCGTTTTTCTCGAGTGCATCCAGGGGAACAGCGGGGTCCTCCCCATTCCTGAAGAGCTGGCGGAAGCGGCCAAGGCCCTGCAGCGGGAGAAAGGCGTCCTTGTGGTTGCCGATGAGATCCAGGCGGGGCTTGGAAGGACGGGGAAATTTTTCTGCTTCGAACATTACGGCCTGGAACCGGATATTGTGACCATGGGAAAGGGTATCGGCGGAGGGCTTCCCCTGGGCGCGGCCGTCTTCTGCGGCTGGTCGCCCTTCGGAGCCGGCGACCACGGATCGACCTTTGCACCGAACCCCGTGTCCCTGGCTGCCGGAAATGCTGTGCTTTCCCATCTCACCCCGGATTTTATAGACGATGTGGACCGGAAGGGGTGTTTCTTCAGGGAGAAGCTCGAGGCTCTTACATGGGCAAAGGAGGTTCGGGGCAGGGGGCTTATGATCGGTGTGAGCACGGAAAATGCCGCCGGGGTCAAAGAGAAGGCGTTTGACCGTGGGGTCCTTCTCAACGCTGCGGGCGGAGGAATACGTTTTCTTCCCTCTCTTGCGGCCACGAGGGCGGAGCTTGAGGAAATGGCGGAGCGGCTCGATTTCTAGCATGCATCGGGGTCAGGGGAATGGACCAGGAAACGCCCGCATTCCCTGAAGCCGAACTTCCTGTACAGGGGGAAGCCCATGGGTGAGGCCTGCAGGGTCACTTCGGAGCAGCCCGCCATTTTCGCCTCCTCCAGTACCGCTTCAAGCAGTATCTTTCCCAGGCCTCTCCCCCTGAAAGCCCGGACCACAGAAAAGTAATACAGGCCGGCTGTGTCTTCGGAAATGGAAAGCATGGCCGTACCTGCGGGGGTATCCCCGCAGAAGACGGCCGCCAGCCGGAAATACTCTTTCTCGGGGGAGTTGGTCATGGATGACGCGAACCGGGTAAAGGCCTCGCCATGCTCCGCTCCCGAACCGAATCCCTCGAGTGAACACAATGCCCACAGCGACGCTTCAAGGCTGTCAGAAACGTGTTTGACGGTGATGCCTGAAGGGGGATCCTTCCGTTCCGCAAAGTCCGCAAGGGAATAAAACATGGCAGGGGGAGCGCAGCGGCGCGGAAGGCCGGTATCTGCGATGCGGTCAGATTCAGGGATGCTGTCGTCACCGGGCGGCACCCACCACGTGAACGGTACCCCCTTATTCCGGAAGAACGACAGTGCTTCCGCTGCCGGAGAAGCAGCAGATCCCTCCGTCAAAGTCCTGATCGCGTAATTCTGGTCAGGGATGGCGACCCCGGTGGAAACGAAGAGCGCTCCGTCCTTTTCCTCCATGTCCGATGAGGGCAGCTTACCCCACAGCCTCACCGTGGACTCGAAGTTGTTCCGGGCTTTTTTTGCGAAAGCGGAATATTCTTTATTTATGAAATTCATGGGTCCCCCCCGTTTTTTACATTCTCTATGGGATAATTGTACGATGAAAATACAGTGCCCGCATACCGGAAGACAAAAGAACAGGGAGGTTATACGAGATGCTCTACCGTTCCAT
>CAYTQC010000017.1:0-12543 GCA_964439735.1 uncultured Synergistaceae bacterium | reverse complement strand
GCATACCGGAAGACAAAAGAACAGGGAGGTTATACGAGATGCTCTACCGTTCCATGCCCCGTACAGGGGATAAAATTTCAATTCTCGGATTCGGCTGCATGCGGCTCCCCCTCGACGCCGAGGGAAAGATCGCCGAGGCCCGGGCCTCGGCCATGATACGCTCCGCCATCGACAGGGGAGTGAATTACATTGACACCGCGTACACCTATCACGGGGGGGAAAGCGAATCGTTTGTAGGGAAGGCCCTGCAGGAAGGGTACAGGGAGAAGGTGTTCCTTGCCACAAAACTGCCGTCCTGGTTGGTGGAGACCCCCTCGGACATGGACCGGTTTCTTGACGAGCAGCTCTCCAGGCTCCGGACGGACGTGATCGACTATTACCTGCTGCACTCGCTGACTGCTGAACGGTGGGAGATCATGAAGCGGAACGGGTTTGCGGAGTTTCTCGACAGGGCTCTTGCCGACGGCCGGATCCGCAGGGCAGGGTTTTCCTTTCACGCACCGCTCCCTCTCTTCAAAGAGATAACTGACGCCTACCCCTGGCATTTCTGCCAGATCCAGTACAACTATCTCGACACCCACTACCAGGCCGGGACCGAGGGGCTCAGGTATGCCGCCGGGAGGAACATGGGGGTTGTCATCATGGAGCCCCTTCGGGGAGGAAACCTCGCCAGGAACGTGCCCGACTCCATAAAAAACATCTGGGCGGAGTCGCCCAGGTCCCTTTCACCCGCAGGATGGGCCCTTCGCTGGATATGGGACCACCCGGAAGTTTCCGTTGTTCTGAGCGGCATGACCGTGGAGCAGGATCTTGAGGATAATCTCTCGGCGGCAGACGGCGGTGAGGCGGGATCCTTGACTGCGGCGGAGCAGGACATGATCGGAAGGGTCAGGGAAGAGTACAGGACGAGGATGAAGGTCCTCTGCACGAACTGCCAGTACTGCATGCCCTGCCCGGCGGGAGTGAATATCCCCGAGTGCTTCAACAGGTACAACATGGCCTTCATGTTCGATAACCTGGAGCAGGCCAGACAGACCTACACCGTATTCCTGAAGCCGGGTTCCCGTGCGGCTGCCTGCGTCAAATGCGGCGCCTGCGAGGAGAAATGCCCCCAGAACCTGAAGATCCGCGACCTCCTGGAGGATGTGACCCGCCTGCTCGATGGAAGCGAATAAACAGTACACCGGCCGTATTCCTGAGTGTTCACGGAGGAAGAACGGCAGGTACATTACGATAAAGCAGGTGTTGCAGAAATGAAGCGATATGCTGCACTGACCGGGGAAGGCGGTTACCGGATCCGCCTTCTGTTCCAGGGGATCCTCACCGGTCTGGCCGCTGGTCTGGCGGTTGTATGCTTCAGGCTCCTTCTTGGGTTTGCAGGTGCATTCTCTCTTCACGCGCTTTCCGGTTCGGCCGGCATTCCTCTGCCCGGCCTCGTCCTCCTGTGGACGGCGGGTGCGCTGCTGATTGGGCTCCTCATGGACTGGGAGCCAATGGCAAAAGCGGGCGGCATACCGCAGGTCAAGGGAGAGATTCTCGGACAGGTATCCATGAACTGGTTTCGGGTCATGGCAGCGAAGTTTATGGGAGGCGGTCTTGCAATTGCCCTTGGCTTTTCCCTGGGAAGAGCGGCCCCGGCTGTTCAGATAGGCGCAGCTGCCGGAAAGTGCATGGCAGCCCTTCAAGGGAAGGGGAAGGTCGAGGAGCGGCTTTTTCTCTCAAGCGGCGCCTCCGCCGGGCTTTCCGCTGCTTTCAATGCACCCCTCGGAGGTGTTGTCTTCGCGCTGGAGGAAGTCCACAAAAGCTTCTCACCGCTGATCCTCCTCTCAGCAATGATGGCTTCCCTAGCCGCGGATTTCATATCCAAGTACTTCTTCGGCCTCTCTCCGGTTTTTTCATTTACGGTCCCCAATACGATACCCCTGAACCATTACGGCCATCTCCTGGTCCTCGGCATCCTGTGCGGTTCGGGGGGCGCGCTGTTCTGCAGGGTGATCCTCGATACGCAGAAATATTACGGCAGGCTTCCTGTCCCCCCTCGTTTCCGGATGCTCCTTCCCGCGGCAGCGGCTCTGTGCATCGGGCCCTTCCTTCCCGCCATCCTCGGAGGCGGGCACGAAATGGTCGAGCAGCTGGCTCACGGAGGAAAGTCTCCGGCGGAAATTCTCCTTCTCTTTGCGGGAAAACTGCTGTTTACGGCACTGTGTTTCGGTTCGGGGGCTCCGGGGGGAATATTTCTCCCCATGCTCGCCGTCGGCGGCGCTCTGGGGGCTTTTTACGGAACTGCGGCGGCAGGGCTGTGGGGAACCGACCCGTCCCTTGTCGTGAATTTTCTCGTAGTGAGCATGGCCGGTTTTTTTGCGGCCGTGGTTCATGCGCCCATAACGGGTATTGTCCTCATCACCGAGATGACGGGATCGTTCACCCATCTTCTGTCCGTCTCCGCCGTCGTTATAACTGCCCACGTGACGGCTGAACTTCTCGGGGGCCGCCCCATTTACGACTCGCTCCTGCTGAGGATGCTCAGGCGAAGCAAATCCTCATGCTGTGCAGGAAAAGTGCTCCTGGAGGGAACGGTCTGCCCGGGCTCATCCCTTGATGGAATAGCGGTGCGCGATGCACCCCTGCCTGAGGGGTGCCTTCTCGTGAGCATTACCAGGGCCGCAGAGGAGATACTGCCCAGGGGGGACACGGTCCTCACCGCCGGAGACCGTATCACGGCCCTCGCCGATGGGGACAGGGCGAGGCGGGTGCGGGAAAAAATGCTTGACCTCACGGGAGTCAGCCCCCGGGAACGCCACATCCGGGAGTGAATGCCGTGCCTCGGACTTCCCGGGAGAGAGGGCTCCAGGCCCCCTGATTACGGAGCTGTCAATGCTTCAGCGCAGGGGGCGAAGTGAAAACAAGGGGACGGTCCGACAGGCGGACAAACCTGAAACCCTGCTTCCTGAGCAGGGGAATGCCCTCTTTCAGGCCTTCCGCCGTCCATCCCTCCGGGCGGTTCATGTGGAACAGCACGATCTCTCCTCCTTTGAGCGAGATCAGCCTTTCCGTGATCTTCTTCTTTGAAAACGATGCCCCGCCGTCCCCGTTCAGGGCATAGCCGACGACCGTGTGCCCGAGCCCTGCTGCTATGGAGACGGCGACCTCGTCGTAGTGGTTCGTCCCCGACCGGAAATAACGTGGCCTGGAACCTGTGATCCGCTCAAGCAGCTCCGCGTTTTCCTCCACCTCAACGGCGGCCTCTGTCACTGATGCCGTCCCCGAAATTCCGTATGCTCCCTTTCCGGATATTGAGAGGGGACGATGATTCGCCCCGTGGTTTTCGATCTCGAACAGGGGATCTGCCGCCAGGGCCCGGACTGTCTCCATGTTTTTCCGTATCCACCGCCCGCTCAGGAAAAGCGTAGCCGGGATCCTCTCCCGTTTCAGGTACTCCAGCAGCTCAAAGTCAACGGCCGAGCCCCTGGGGCCTCCGCAGGCGTCGAAAGTCAGGGCGGCTTCCTTTCCGGCAGTTCTGATCTCAACGGCAACGCCGGTCACGCGTTCCCCCCACTCCGACGCCTTCGCACCCCGATATTTACCGGCAAGCAGCTCCAGTTCCCGGGAGGAAAACCCCTCGCCGGAAAGGCAGAAAAAGTGTAGAATCAAAAGAAAGGACAGGGCGGCTGCTGCAGAAAGCAAACGTCTCATGTTCATGGTACCTCCGTTTTTTTCAGTATATCAGAAGAGCAGAGGAGGATATATCAATGGGCCATCCGGTACGCAGAAAAGACAGGGAAATTCTTGATCCGGCCGAACTGGACGAAATTCTTGAACGGGCGCTGTACGGACATCTCGCCCTCTGCAGCGGAAACGAACCGTACGTGGTCCCCCTCTGTTTCGGAGTGATCAAAGGCGCTGTCTATTTCCACTGTGCCCGTGAGGGAAGAAAGCTCGACATGATCGCGGCGAACCCGAGGGGCTGCTTCCAGGCCCAGTGCGACGAAGATCTCGTGAGGTCGGAGGTGCGCCCCTGCGGATGGGGCATGCTCTACAAAAGCGTCATGATCTCGGGACCCATTACGATCGTTGAAGATGAAGGGGAAAAAGCTGCCGCTCTTCTGGCGATCATGAAAAAATATGCGGGCGAAGAGTTTTCCCATGTGTTCTCCTCTGCCGAGTGCGCCTCCGTCACGGTGTTCCGCCTGGATCCCCATGAGCGGACCGGAAAGGCCCGGCGGCGGACATAAGGAGCTGACCTGTGGTGTTCCGCATCCGCAGAATTTTTGACGACCTTTCCCCCGCCAACGAAAAGGCAATTGCCCGGATCCGGGAAATATTGAAGGAACAGTTTCCCGGGGTCAGGCCGGAGGAGGGTGAATCCATCCCGGAAAAGCTCCGGAACCAGCTCAAGTATGGGTTCCAGACGATCCTGTTCGCTGCGGAAAGAGGCGCAGGGAACGTCCATGGCTTTGCCCTTGCCCTTCACGATCCCATTCTGAAGTTCTGTTATCTTGATTACGTTGCCGTGACCGGGAAGGATGCCGGAGGAGGCCTGGGAGGGATCCTTTACGAAAGGGTCCGGAAGGAGGCCCGGGACCTTGGCTGCATCGGCCTTTTCTTCGAATGCCTTCCAGACGATCCCGCCCTCTGCCGGGATGAGCCGGTAAGAAAGCAGAACATCGCCCGTCTCCGTTTCTATGAGCGGTACGGGGCAGTCCCCATAACGGGGACGAAATACGAGACCCCCCTCGAACCCGGCGGGGATAACCCCCCCTATCTTGTCTTCGACGGCCTCGGAAGGAAGGAGCCCCTCAGGAGGGAAAAGGCCCGGCTCATCGTCGCTGCCATCCTGGGAAAGAAGTACGGCTCCCTCTGTTCCCCGGAATACATCCGTATGGTCATGGACTCGTTCCGGGATGATCCGGTGAAGCTGCGCCCTCTGAAGTACGTTCCGGAGCCCCGGCATGCCGCAGTTGCGGCGGAGCTCCCCGAAAGCGAACGGGTCGCCCTCTTCGTCAACAGGGATCATGCCATCCATCATGTCAGGGAGCGGGGATACGTGGAATCGCCTGTCCGCGTGGAGGCCATACTCAAAGAGATTTTGCCGTCCGGGCTGTTCACGGAGAAAAAGGCGCGCCGTTTCGGAGAGCGTCATATCCTCAAAATCCACAGCGCCGTCTTCTACCACTATCTCAGGAAGGTCTGTCTGTCCATGCAGGAAGGGGAATCGGTATACCCGTACGTTTTCCCTGTGCGCAACGCCGCAAGACCTCCGCAGGACCTGTCTGTCAGGGCGGGGTATTTCTGCATGGATACCTTCACTCCCCTGAACAGGAACGCATTTCTCGCGGCAATCGGTGCCGTTGACTGCGCCCTTTCAGGCGCCAGGGCGCTTGTGGAGGGTCGCCATCTCGCCTACGCCCTCGTGAGACCTCCCGGACATCACGCCGAGCGGCGCCTTTTCGGAGGGTTCTGCTACTTCAACAGTGCTGCGGCGGCTGCGGAATATCTCTCCGCATTCGGAAGGGTTGCAATGCTCGATCTGGACTATCACCACGGAAACGGCCAGCAGGACATCTTCTTCTCCAGAAAAGATGTCCTCACTGTCTCCGTCCACGGCCATCCAAGATTCGCTTATCCCTACTTCTCGGGATTCGAGGATGAAAAAGGAGAAGGGGAAGGCCGGGGATACAACCTCAACCTTCCCCTTCCCGAGCATATTTCCGCGCAGGACTATCTTGATGGGCTCCGCAGAGCATCCAGACGGATAAAACAACATGATGCCCGTTTTCTCGTTATCCCCTTCGGCGGGGATACGTGCAAAAAGGACCCCACCGGGACCTGGAACCTCACAGCAAAGGATTTCGAAAACAACGGAAGACTCGCAGGCGCCCTCGATCTCCCTGTTCTCGTGGTTCAGGAGGGCGGCTACAACACCCGGCTGCTCGGCGAGAACGTCCGCTCCTTTTTCAAGGGGCTCTTCGAGGCATCGAGGTCCCCCGGCGCTAGGCTATGGTCACCTGCTTCTCGAGATAGACGTCCTGAACCGCGTTGATGACTTCAACGCCCTCCTTCATCGGGCGCTGGAACGCCTTGCGTCCAAGAATAAGTCCCATTCCGCCGGCCCTCTTGTTGATCACGGCCGTCTTCACTGCGTCGGCCATGTCATTGTCTCCGGAGGCTCCGCCGGAGTTGATGAGCCCTGCCCTGCCCATGTAGCAGTTCGCCACCTGGTAGCGGGTCAGGTCAATGGGATGTTCGCTCGTCAGTTTCTCGTAGACGGCCTTCGTGGTCTTCCCGAATTTCAGGGCGGTGAAACCGCCGTTGTTCTCCGGCAGTTTCTGTTTGATGATGTCAGCACCGATGGTCACCCCAAGGTGATTTGCCTGTCCGGTCAGGTCCGCAGCCACGTGGTAGTCCTTGTCGGCTGTTTTGAAGGCGTTGTTTCTCAGGTAGCACCACAGGATCGTCGCCATGCCCATGCTGTGGGCGATTTCAAAGGCGGTGCTGATCTCCTGGATCTGCCGGGTTGCCTCGTCACTGCCGAAGTAGATGGTGGCCCCCACTGCCGCGGCGCCCATATCCCTTGCCTGCTCAACGGATGCGAAGAGCACCTGGTCGAACTTGTTGGGATAGGAGAGGAGCTCATTGTGGTTGACCTTCATAATGAAGGGGATCTTATGGGCATACTTGCGGGCGACCGATCCCAGAACTCCGAGGGTGCTCGCGACTCCGTTGCAGCCGGCTTCAACGGCAAGTTTTACGATGTTTTCAGGATCGAAGTACACGGGATTCGGGGCAAAACTCGCTCCTGCCGAATGCTCGATTCCCTGGTCCACCGGGAGGATGGAGAGATACCCTGTGCCCGCCAGGCGTCCCGACCCGAAGAGCCACTGCAGGGAACGCATCACCGGAATGGGACGGTCAGAGACTGCCGTTACCCTGTCCACGAAATCAGGCCCGGGGAGAGTGAGCATTTCTCTTCCGATAGTGCCGCACGTATGCCCCAGCAGGTATTCCGCCTCGTTTCCAAGCAGCTGCCGGATTCTTTCCATTGTGTCCATGGGTCTGCCTCCTTCTCAATTGGTAATGATAAGGGTACAATCAAAACCGCCCTTTTTATTCTCTACGTGCATTGTAACCGAGAACGCACAATATGTGAACAATCAAAAGGGGAAACGGCGGGGACAGAATACTACAACCGGAGGTGCAGCAATGAAGCTCGAAAAGGGAAAAACCGTCATCGGATTCGCCGGCCTCGGAGTCATGGGCTACAGCATGGCCGGCCATATTATGAAGGGTGGATACGATCTCCTTGTTTACAACCGGACGAAGGAAAAAGCCATGGGTCTTCTGGCCCAGGGTGCCGTGTGGGCTGATGATCCCTTTTCCCTCGCGGAGAAGAGTGATGTGGTCATCACCATGGTCGGCTATCCGAAGGATGTTGAGGAGGTTTACCTCGGTGCGCGGGGAATAGTGGCAGGAGCCCGCCCCGGATCGATTCTCATTGATATGACCACGTCGAGCCCGGCCCTAGCGGTGAAAATTGCGGAAAAGGCTGCGGAAAAAGGGCTCTTTTCCCTGGACGCTCCTGTTTCCGGAGGCGACAAGGGGGCACGGGAAGGAACTCTTTCCATAATGGCAGGCGGGGACGCCGGAGTTTTTCAATCCATGCTCCCCCTTTTCGAACTCATGGGGAAAAACATCGTTCTCCAGGGAGGAGCCGGAAGCGGGCAGCACACGAAGATGGCGAACCAGATCGCTCTTGCTTCGAACATGATGGGGGTCTGCGAGGCCCTCGCATATTCGAAGAAGGCAGGCCTGGACCCGGAAACAGTCCTCAGGAGCATTTCCGGCGGAGCCGCTGGAAGCTGGTCCCTGTCGAACCTGGCCCCCCGCATACTCGCAGGCGATTTTGCCCCCGGCTTTTTCGTCAAGCATTTCATCAAGGACATGAAAATTGCCATCGAGGAAGCTGAACGCATGAGTATGGACGCTCCCGGCCTGAAGCAGGCTTTCGCGAGATATGAGGACCTTGCGGCAAAGGGTTATGAAAACGAGGGAACACAGGCCCTTTTCAAGCTTTACGGCGAATAGGATTGGTGCGGACGGCGCATCCGTAATTTCCGGTCCGGCAATGGGCTGGGGATATCTATGTTGACAGAAAACTGTTTATATTTATAATGGTTACAACGTAGTGAGCGGAAACGAGAAGGGGGTGCGCATATGCGTTCCGTTGAAAAGATAGCGGCGAGCCTGCGGGAAAAGGGGTTGAAGCTTACTCCCCAGCGGCGGCTTATTATAGAGATACTGTCGAAGGACAGGTCACATCCCACGGTGGAGGATATATATAAACAGGTTGTCGAGGCGATGCCCGAGGTTTCACGGACAACGGTTTACAACACTATCCGCGAGATGTCATCCCTTGGGGAAATCGTGGAGGTGCAGGATTTGAGCGACGGAGGAATACGGTATGATACCTGCGCCGAATCCCATCATCATTTTTTCTGCATTTCCTGCCGTACCCTTCGCGACGTGGAACTGAGAATGCCCCATGCCGCGGAGTTTTCCGACGATCTGGAAGGCTGTGAGATCGTCCGGGAACAGATGACAATTTACGGTATCTGTCCTTCCTGCCGGGATGCCGCAAAAAAGACTGGCAGAAATTGAAACGCGGGCAGAAAAGGAAAGAGGGATGCACTTCAAAAGTGCATCCCTCTTTCTTTTTTACTCTTTGCGCGGCGGCGGACTACAGCATCTCCCTCAGTTCCTTAAGTCGTTTCGCCCGCTCGGTTCCCTTTTCGTCAAGGCCAAGGCGGTTGACCACCACACGCTCGTTGACGCCCCGGAAAATAAAACCGAGAGCGTCTGTTGCCGACACATCGAAGATCAGCCTGTTTCCCCGGATCTCCCTCAGCGTGGCCCGCACGCTCACGGTTGTACCGAGCATCGCGGGAACCTCGTGCTCCAGGTCGATCCTTCTCCCTACCGAGAGGTAGCCTTCGGGAAGGAGGTTCTCTGTCACAGCCATTGCCGCCTGTACTGCAAGTGCCGCGCAGGCGGATGTGGAGAGGTACTGGTTCAGGTAAGGAGAAGAGTTTCCTACCGTGTCTTCGAGTTCGACGGTTTTCTTCACCTCGGCGCTGATCCCCGGCTGCAGGATTTCGGAAAGGTTCAGCATGGCCATCCCTCCTCTTGGAGCTTTGTGTGAATTTTATGAATCTATTTTACAACAAAACTTCCGGTGAGTGAAATCACTTTTCCTGATCTGTTCCTGACGTTTCCATTTCCGACACGAGGATTGACGCGAGCACGGGGTCAAACTGCTTCCCGGCCATTGCCCTGATCTCGCCCAGAGCTTCAGCCCGGGTGAGAGGAGGCTTATATGGGGTGCCCCGGGTCATGATGTCGAAGGAATCGGCGAGGCAGATAATTCTGGAGAGAAGAGGTATACTTTCCCCGGAAAGACCTGACGGATAGCCCGTACCGTCCCATCGTTCGTGATGGGACAGGATGGCGCCGGCCGCTGCAGCGGAAAAGACCCCGGCAGCCTCTGCGGCCCGGAATCCTGTTTCAGCGTGCTTCCGGACCTCCTCCCATTCCTCTTCGGAGAGCGGCGATGTTTTTAAAAGGATCCTGGGCTGAATGGCAGCTTTCCCAAGGTCGTGGAAACGGGCCGCACGTTCGAGCATTTCAAGGGATTCCTCTTCAAGCCCGATTTTTCTGCCGAGAAAACGGGCGGTTTTTTGGACGGATGCCACGTGCTCTGCAGTTTCCGGAGTGTTTTGGGAGAGGAATTCGAGAATGCCCTCAAGAATATCCTCTCTTGCCTTTCTGCTTTCAGCCGCTTTCTTTCTGTTCATGTCTTCTTCCGCGTCTTTGATGATGTTGCCGAGATCCTGCCACCTGTGGAGCTTCGCGAAGTAGCCGACGGTCATACCCGGTGCGGCCGTAAGGTCTTTCAGCCTGTTTTCCCGGAATATATCCTCGATACGGGCTGCAATTGAAGCCGCATCATGTTCCCGTGTATGGGGAAGCAGGATGATGAACTCGTCCCCGCCCCAGCGGGCAAGCAGGTCACTGCTGCGGCATGTCCTTTTGAGCAGTTTCGCTGTCGTTTTCAGGAGAGCGTCTCCTGCGGCGTTTCCAAGTGCCGCGTTTATTAGGCCGAGTCCGTTCACATCCCCTATGATTATGCTGATGGGAAGCTGTCTGTCCGAGTCCAGCCGGTTTGCCTCTTCCTCAAAGAACTCCCTGGTGTAGACCCCGGTAAGGGGATCTTTGAAAGATATTCGCGAAACTGCTTCTCCTGCAGCTTTTTGTTCAGGCAGGTTTTTCGCCATGGTCAACACGGCGGGTTCACTGCCGCTTGAAAGACTGAAAAAGGTGAGCATCGCCTTGAAGGATGAACCGTCCTTTCGCCTCACAATGCCTTCAGCGGCAAAGGGATGCCCCGGTTCCAGGTTTTTCCATGCCTGCTTCAGCTGCTGGGAGGGCGGCGCCGCAGCTATGAGAGACATATCGGCGGAAAAAAGCTCCTGCTCTGAAAAACCCAGGTCTTTCAGGACTGCGGCGTTTGTCTTGTGAATGTTGCCGGAGAGGGAATGGATGAACATGTATTCTGTGCTGCCTGCCATTACGCATGACAGGATTTCCCTTTCATCCGGCAGATGGTCCGCACCTCTTGCGGAGTCGGTTTTCGACATGATGGATCCTCCTTTAAGACCGTTCAGGGATGATTCTTTGAGAATAGATTATACTTCCTGCAGGTAAAAAACAAGACTTTTCCATTCAATTACCGGAAGAATAAATCCATTTCAGGAAGCGGTCCCCCGTCCGGGCTCAATAGTGATATGCTTATACTGCTATTTTTTTTGATGCAGCTCATATTGAAAGGTCGGATTTTCTGATGCATTTTTTTGAAATGCTCCTTTCGGCAGCCTCCCTCTCCATGGATGCTCTTGCCGCCTCCCTGGGCATCGGGGCGTGCCTCGGAGGAGCATCCGCTGGGGCCGCGTTCCGTGTCGCCGGGGCATGCGGCGGGTTCCAGTTCCTGATGCCCCTGGCCGGCTGGCTGATCGGCAGGCGGTTTCTCGAGGCCATTGCAGATTATGACCATTGGGCGGCTTTCTTCCTCCTTCTCCTTGTCGGCGGAAACATGATCCGGGAATCATTTGCGCCCGAAGATACCACCTGCCCCCCCTCGAATCCTTCCTGCGGACTGCCCCTGCTCGCGGTGGCGGTGGCGACTTCCATCGATGCCCTTGCCGTGGGGATCAGTTTTGCCGCTGTCAGGGCGCCTGTCATGGTATTGGCCTCGTCTGCAGGCGTCATTACATTCGGGGCCTGTTTCGCCGGGGTAATGGCAGGATTTCGCGCGGGTCGCCTTCTCGGACGCAAAATGGAGTTTGCCGGAGGGGCTGTCCTCTGCCTCATCGGGTTGAATATCCTGAGGGCTCACTTCATGGGGTAGAGGCATGGGTCTACATCCTCCGCTGTTCCGACGGGACACTCTATACCGGCTGGACCGTCGACCTTTCCGCACGGCTTGAGGCCCACAACAGCGGTAGGGGAGCGAAGTATACCTCGGGGCGCCGACCGCTTTCAATGGTGTACTGTGAGCGGATGGAGACCAGGAATGACGCCCTTCGAAGGGAGATGGCCATCAAGAGCATGCCGAGAAAGGACAAGGAGCGTCTTGTGGCGTCCATGGAGAGTCCGGTTGTTCCCGGGGACGGGAAGAAGGTATAATAATGGATCATTATTTGCGTCTGGTTTCTTATCCTCCCGGTCTTTTCTAACGCACCGGCTTTCTTCCGAAAAGAGGCGGGAATCGCGTGAAAGGGGAAAAACCATGATATCCATTCTGAAAACCTTTCCTGACAGGACGGTCCGTGAACTATCCCTGGAAACGCTCGAACCCGGTGCCTGGATAAACCTGGCAGCACCCTCGAAGGAGGAAATAGCCGCAGTGAGTGCGGCGGCAAAGGCCCCCGCCGACTTTCTTGCCGCTGCCCTGGACCCCGAGGAGACGTCCAGGATCGAATCAGACGAAGGCTATGTCCTCGTCGTCATCAATGTCCCCAAGGTCGAGGGAAACTTCAGGTTCGATGCAATTCCCATGGGGATAATCATAACGACCGAATACATAATTACCGTCTGCCTGGAGAAGAACGACGTGCTTCCCCCCCTCCCGGCTGCATCGGCGGCGACCTTCAAGAGAACGAGATTCCTTTTCCAGATCCTCTTCCGGGCGGCTACCCTGTTCCTGAAGTACCTGGTGCAGATTGACCGTCGCTCGAACACCATCGAGTCGAACCTGAGAAAGTCCATGAAGAACGAAGAACTCTTTCAGCTCCTTGATCTTGAGAAGAGCCTCACCTACTTCACCAGTGCCCTTCGGTCGAACAGGTCAGTGGTGGACAAGATCATAAGGCTCTGCGCCAACGCCCAGATGCACGAGGTGATCAAGGTCCGTGAGGAAGATGAAGACCTCCTGGAGGACGTAAAAATCGAATACGACCAGGCCTACGAGATGGTCCAGATGTACAGCAACAT
>CAYTQC010000016.1:0-21631 GCA_964439735.1 uncultured Synergistaceae bacterium | reverse complement strand
CGGCAAGGGGAGAAAAACCGGCTGCACATCCGCCGCTTCCCCCGGTGTCGTAATGGACCCGTATGGGGCCGCTGAAAGTGTTGAAGAGCAGTTCGTCGCCCTTCAGGTACTGAAGGATGGCATAGGCGCCGTTGCCATAATTGATATCACCGAATATTGTCTGATGGACAGTTTCACCCGTATTCCAGTCAAGGCCTGTTATTTCCCAGCCGTTCTTCGGTGTGTATCCGTTTACGATCGCCATCCCCGCCGACTGGCTGTGGACGGGAACCATGCTTGTGGAAGAGACATCGGGCCGAGCCCAGACAGAGGACCACCGGTCGTTTTCAGGATCCCATTCAAATCGTTCGACACCGTAGGACGTCGGATAGGCCGGTCCCATGAGGGAGACCTGGAGTACCTTGTTTTTCCCCGGCAGATCGGGGTCCACCGTCTCAGGCAGGTTGTTCACCACGAAGGCGCCGTATCCCGATACCACGACCGACTGCTCGGACTGTATCCATTCGGGAAGTTCCTCAAAACCGCAGGTAACGGGTATCTGCCCCGCCATGCGTTCCCCTCCGGACGGGATCTCGTCGCGCCAGAAGGCGAGAAGGTTCATTTGTTCAGCGCCGTCGGTTATGATAACCAGTCTGTCTTCATCATCTCCAAACCCCATGAGTGTCGGGGTTGAACCGGTACCGTAGCCTACTTTTATCATGGGAGGCAGTACTGATGAAGCTTCATACCCGCATTGCCAGGCACCGTCTTCGTCTCTGTCGGATATTTCACTTCCTGTCCAAATGAGCCTGCGCATTATTCCAGACATAGGGGGGATGACAGTTGCACTGGCTATGTATAATCCACCTTCTTCGTCCACCGCGATGGAGTTGCTTACATATTCATAATCTGCAAACCGGTAGAAAATAGCGGAAGACTCGTCAAGATCTCTGTCGATGACGGCTATGCCGTTGCTGAAGGTAACTATGAGATGTCCGTCGTAAGTCATGGAAAGACCGAAAAGTCGCGTTCCGGGAGGAATATCAGGGCCTTCGATCGCCGTAATTACATCCTCCAGTACGTAGCGTGCCGTGATTCCTGAGGAGGGATCGTCCGGGTCAGCCAGGGCAAATCCGTAAAGATTGGCTCCGAAGTGGGTATACAGCACATTTTCGTTGTCCACGACCGAATAAAAACCATTTCCGAACCTGTCTCCGTACTGTGACCCAAGAAGATCAGTCAAGAATTCATCCATTTCGTCAACATTCATCCCTACAGCGGAGGATTCCCCGAACTTTCTGAAACTTTCGCCCGGAATAGCCGGTAAAGTCCCTCCTGATGCGTCTTCAAGAGCTTCAAACCGGGCAACCTCTTCCCATTTGCCGTCTTTTTTATTCACGTAGGCAACGCGGTCGCTTCCAACCGCCCACATAAAATCGGGATCGGTCGAGGCAAGGGTTATGATATTGACGGGGCCTCCAAAAGATATTGGTTTTCCTCGGAGATCCACACGGTAAACTCCCAGGGGTGGACCATATGGAGTTGAGTCGCTTTGGGACGAGTCAAAATGGGTAATGCTGTACAGTTCGGAGGATAGAAAGGGGTTGGGATCAGGTTTGTTCAATGCTTCTGCCGCTGTTTGACTGAAAACCGCTGCCATAAGAAAAACAGATACAGCAATAACCGTCTTAAGAAGGGAAATGCCGGTTTTTTTACAGGTAAAGATGTACATCTTTCAGCCCCCTTTTGTAAAAAAAGCAACCACTGAAATTGTCCTGTTCTTCCCTACGCATAAGACCCAAACCATGTGCCATATTTTCCTCAATTCCCCCCTTTCCTTCACATATGAATTGTACCACTATTATTTTGTCTGTATGGTCTAATCTATATATCTTTTCTGAAATTTGATTTCTGCTCCCTGATTGGATATGGAACTCATCCCCCCATTGAAATGAGCGGGTTCCGGTATTCACTCGCGAAAGCAGAGAACTTTTTATGTTGAGAGTATTAATGAACAAAACGAATGACCCGGAAAGCTTTTCGAAAGCTCTCCGGGTCATTCGTTTTGTTCAGGTCCCCGCATGTTCCTGAGGCTATTTTAAGAGCGTTTTTTGTATCCGAACCTCCGGACGCTTTTTCCGAGCAGTTTTCCAAGGAACCTGCCGTTCTCAGCAACCACTTCACCGTTTTTGATCACATAGTCGATCCCTGTCGGTGACTGGCGCGGATTTACGTAGTCACACGAGCCGTTCACAGTCTCCGGGTCAAAGAGAACAAAGTCGGCAATCAGTCCTCTCTTTATCATTCCCCGATCCGAGAGACCGAAACGCTGTGCGGGTAACCCGGTCATCTTCCAGACTGCCTTTTCCAGCGGGAACAAACCTTCGTCCCTGCAGAAGTATCCAAGAACGCGGGGGAATGTCCCGAAACATCTTGGGTGCGGCTTTCCGTATGCGAGTCTCCCGGTATGGGCAGTTGCAAGGGAGTCTGATCCGATCATGGACAGCTCGTGGGACAGAATGCGGCGGTTGTCTGAATCTGACTGGGAATCAATGACGATGGTCACCTCGGCTTTTTCAGAAACCATTATATCGAGAATAGCATCTGAGGGGTCAATTCCCCTTTCATCAGCCACATCCTGAATGGTCTTCCCTTCAAGAGTTTTATCATTTCTGCTGGAGGAGATAAGTATCTTTTTATAAGTCGCGCTTTTGATGAAATTATCCCAGCCGGGTATTTCACGAAGGAAATCACTCTTTATCCTCTCCCGTTCAACAGTGTTTTCAAGCCGTGAGAGCATTTTTTCAACGCCGCCCTCCCTGGCCCAGGTCGGAAGAACGACGCTTATGAGCGTTGAGCCGGCAGTGTAGGGATAGACATCACATGCGACATCTATTCCGCGCCCCCGTGCTTCTTCCATCATCCGAAGCGTTTCGGCGGAAAGCCCTTCGTATTCATGTATTATTTTGTGATGGGAGATCTGGAGCCTGCATCCTCCCTTTTCAGCTGCATCGATGGCCTCTTTGACTGATTTGAGTATTTCCGCCGATTCACCTCGCATATGGGTGGAATAGACACCTCCGTACAGGGCTGCCACCCTGCAGAATTCCACTATTTCCGGAGCGGTTGTGAAGCATCCCGGGGGATAGATGAGTCCCGTTGAAAAACCGACGCAGCCGTCCTCCATCTCCCGTGCGAAGAGTTCCTTCATTTTTTCAAGCTCCATGGGAGAAGGTTCCCTGTCGTCGAAGCCCATCACCGCGATCCGGACGGTACCGTGACCGGAAAGAAACGCAAGGTCATTGGTATAGCCGTTCCTGTCAACGATATCCATCAGCTCGCCCGCATGAGACCACTGAAAATCAGGCATTGCCGGACCGGGGATGAATGGTTTCAGATAATCCCGAAGCAGGCCGACGCGTTCCTTCGAAACCGGCGTCAGGGAAAGTCCGCAGTTTCCCGTCACTTCAGTGGTTACTCCCTGGACGATTTTTGCGTCTGCATCCGGAACAGTAGCGCAGTTGCAGTCTGAGTGGGTGTGAGGATCGACGAAGCCTGGAGCCGCAGCCCTGCCTTCACCATCGATGCATCTTTTTCCGCGGGAATCGTTGATTTTTCCGGTTCCTGCAATAATGCCATCCTTCACCGCAATGTCTGAAAAATACCATGGGCCGCCCGACCCGTCATACACTTTTGCATTCTTTATTATGAGATCGAATTCTTTTTCCACTGCAGTTCCACCTCCGGTTGTTGAGTGTTTTGTCTGTTGACTCCGAACCACAACTGTATGATCCCCCGGGGAGTCTTCGGCGTTATCAAGCTTATTCCGACAGTCAGGATCCCTGAAACGATAAGGGCGACGAAGATAGCATGCATTCCGAATGTTATTGGCAGAAATTTACCGGCTCCAAGTATATACACTGAAAGCCCCCCTATCATGCCTGCTGCTGCACCGTATTCATTTATGCGCATCGAGTAAAGCCCGAGGAGAAGAGGCCAGAAGAAAGAGGAGGCAAGACCGCCGATAGAGAAGATGATCAGGTACTGGAGTGCCTGAGGTGGTTTTATCGAGGCAAGGAATATAACGCCGCAGACAACTACAGTAGTCCAGAAATTGACTTTTTTCAGATGTGCGGATGATGCATCCGGCCTGAAGAAGGACTGGTAGGCATCCTTTACGAGGCTTGAAGTGACGACAATGATCATGGCGCCTACTGTTGACTGTATCGCACCCGTGACTCCGGCAAGAGTTATACCTGCCAGCCACGGGGGAAGAACGACCATAGCGAGTGCCGGAACGGCATGGTCCGCTACTTTCAGGTCAGGGATGATCGCTTTTGCAAGAACACCGAGATAGGGCAGCGTCATCGTCCAGAGCACAACGAAAACTCCGCCTATTATTATCGCCTTGTGCATCGCCCTGGTGTCTTTATAGGTAAGCGCTCCTACTGCAGCATGGGGAATTCCGATGATCACAAAACCAAAATTCAGCCACATGGAAAAATGGTACGCTATAGGCCAGGTCCACGGGGAAAGCATTGCGGGGTCTGAAACTGCTATTTTTCTCAGGGCGCTTTCAAGGGAACCTGTGTGTGCGATAGATCCTGCGGTGAGGGCCAGGACTGCCACCGTCATGACAATACCCTGGAAAACTATCGCAATCGCTACTCCCTTTATCCCTCCCATGGCTATTACTGCAAGCACGACGCCTGAAAAGAGAAGGAGGCCGAGTTCATACGACATTCCGGTCATACTCTCAAACAGACGTGAACCGCCGACGATCTGGGCAACTACATAACTTCCCATGAAACAGACAATGCTCACGACCCCGAAGATGCCTATAAGCCTGCTGTGGTTGAACCGATGCATTAAAAGGCCAAAAATGGATTGAGCTCCTATTCTCCTCGATACGATGCCAATTTTTTTCCCTACCTCACCGAGGACAATAAAGTTCATGAAATTCTGTGCACCGGCTACGAGGACCCACGTTCCACCCAACCTGTACCCGAGTCCCGGCCCCCCCAGGAAAGTACCCGCACTGCACAGTCCGGCGGCGATCATCATGGCTACCACAAGAGATCCCATACCTCTTCCGCCTGTATAGAATTCTTCAAGATATTTATTGATGGACACTTTGTCCATGTTCTTCTTGGCCATGTATCCTATCAAAAGCATTGCGGCCGTATAGGCAAAAAACGTTATGATAACAACTGCTCTCGCGTATCCTGATACAACGAGTTCCATGTCTTTCCCTCCCTCTGCTCTGTTGCCTTTAACCGAAGACCGCCGAAATTATTGAAGAATATCCATATCCTGAAAGATCCTGGTGGTCACAAAGATGACCACCAGGAAAAAAATTGCAGTAGTCAACCAAGCCCCAACGGCAACCCAAAGAGGAACCCCCAGCACATACACATATTTGGTCACATCGCCCCGTCCCAGAAAATAGGACAACGCTATGCTTAACACGGCATATGCGATCCATACACCAAATGTAAGCTTCATTTCAAATGCGCATCTTCTGAAACGCGGATCCACCTCGATTTCATCAAAACTGTAATTCCGTTCCATATCAACATTGCGCATAACCTTCCCTCCTTTTTGAGTTCACTGTAAATGCGTACTGTATTTTTTTTTCAATGAATAACATTATGTTTTTGATTTTTGATAATACCACAGTAAGCTGGTAAAGCAACAGAAAAAACAGATGCGTTTTTATTTAAAATTTCTATTTCTCCATCTCTCTCTTTGATTTTTAGTAGTTCTGACTGTTTTTTACACACGGACATATAATTTGATGTATTATTACCAAAGATGCATGAAACAGGTTTTTATGGTTTTTGTTTCTTTTCGTGCCCGGCAGGCGGGGGGTAAAATTGAAAGGAGTGCTGGAATAATGCAGAGGAGATTACAGGTTCTTTTTATTTTAACTGCAGCTTTATTCGTTGTTTTCACCGTCGTGCCCTCTTCAGCAAAACCTGCGGTGATGCTCCGCTTCGCAGGACAATTCCCGGTTGACCACACGTCCACACAGCTGATGAAGCAAATTGCGGACGAAGTGAAGGAAAAGACCGGAGGCCGCGTCGAGATCAGTCTTTTTCCTGACAACGAGCTTGGCGACTATACGCTTGTATACGAGGATCTCGTTCGGGGATCGATCGACATGGCGGCTATTTCAGTACCGAGCCAGTTCGATCCAAGGCTGGAGCTGAACTACATCAACTGTTTCATCCGGGATTTCGATGAGGCACGGAAGGTTTTTGCCGCGGACGGATGGCTTTTCAGAAAGATGGATGAATTCAACAGCCGGCTGGGCGTGAAGCTTCTTGGTTTCCAGGTGGAGGGATTCATCGGAATCGGCAGCACGAAGCCGGTGAATGAACCGCTGGACCCGGAGGTGAAAAAAGGCATCCTTCTCCGGGTACCGAACCTGGATGTCTTCAGGACGGCGGCGGAAGCAATGGGCTACAGAACTATCACCATCCCCTGGGATGAGGTCGCCGGCTCTCTGCAGAACGGTTTCGCGGACGGAGTGGACGGCATGACGCCGACCGCTGCCTACACGATCCTGAAAGGTGTGCTGAAATACTGGTACGACCTGCGGTTCTCCATCGAAAACCTGAACTACATTGTCAGCATGAAGACATGGGAAAAACTGTCGGAGCACGACAGGAAAATTATAGCGGACGCATGCGCCCGGGTGACGGCTATGAGCATCGACCTGGCGGAAAAAGACCAGGAAAAACACCTGGAACTCCTAAAAGAAGCCGGCGTGGAAGTTTATACCTATTCCGCCATGGAACTCGAGCCGATCTTCACGAAGGTGGCTTCCACGTGGGATAGTCTCGCGGAGAGGTTTTCAGCCGAGCTCATAGCTGAATTCAGAAAAGAATACGGAAGGGAATAATTTGATCCGGCAGTAATGATGTCCTTCTATTCGAAAAAGAAAAGAGACGGCCCGGCTGTTCCGGTCCCGCCTCTTTTTTTACGGGAAAACAGTACCGCTACTCCCCTTCCGTCCTCCTGCCGTCCATGTCTGTGAGGATGCTGTATGCACGGTCGCGGAGTTTCCGGGACCGTGCAGCCTCTTTCCCCTCCGCGGCAGCCCGTTCAATATCGTCGTTCAATATCTGAAGCGCACGGACTATTTCACTTCGGGGACTCCGCTTCCCGCCGGGGAAAAGGATCCGTTCGGCCTCGGCGACAGGGTCGGCAGCGCCTTTCTCCCCCGGGACTCCGCCAGGGGAGAAAAACGATTCGATGATCTCCATGGCCTCGGAAAGCAGCCGGAGAAGGTTCGATGGAGGAACGTGTTCGTTCTCAAGCTCCTTGCCGATATTTTTCACCCATTCAAGAGCGTTGAGCAGTCTCGGATCCTGCCCGGGAGACAAATTTTCGTCCCCGGCCTGTCCTTCCTTTTCCTCAAGGCCGAGCATCCTGCTGTATCCGCTTCGCATCTGTTCCATGATGGCGGCCCTGGCCGCGGCCGCGTCCGACTTGAGACGGGATATTCCTGACGTCATTTTTCCCGCACCCCTCCCCTGTCGAACCTTACGTCAAGCCTGCGGCAAATCTCCTGGCAGATGCGGAGAAGCTCCTGGTAGGGCCTTCCCTTCCTGTCCACGTCCACAACAAGCTTGCCTGCATCGGTAGCCTCGGCGATAAGCGTCGCCCTGTGGAAAATTCCCAGGTGGATGTCCTCAAAGGCAGTCTGTATCTGGGTATACCAGTCGCGCTGTGAGAGCGTCCTCTCGTCGAGCATGGTGGTGATGACGCCGAAAAGCCGGATTTTTTCGCCGAAGGACTGGATCATGTCGATTTTTTCCTGGAGCTGGCCGAATCCTTCCAGGGCCAGGCGCTCGGGCTGGATAGGCACGAT
This sequence comes from uncultured Synergistaceae bacterium, assembly GCA_964439735.1. Taxonomy (GTDB): domain Bacteria; phylum Synergistota; class Synergistia; order Synergistales; family Aminobacteriaceae; genus Aminivibrio. Next base: position 13,773 of record CAYTQC010000016.1, on the reverse strand, counting down.
GACATAGTCGGAAGCGACAAAAGCGTTCAGGGTGTAAATGCCGATATCCGGCGGACAGTCAATGAAAATGAAGTCGTAGCCTTTCTTTTTTTCCCTCAGGTATCCCTGGAGCCTTCTCCCGGCGTCGAATCTCTGTGCGACGTCCGCTACATTGCCTGCAAGTGTGAATCCGCCGGGAATCAGGTCGAGGGTTTTGAATCGCGTGGGGATGATAAGTTCGGCGTTCACGTCGGTCTTTTCTCCGTAAATGGCCGCGATCGTTTTTGAAGGAGGGATGGTTTCATTGGGGTCTGTAAAGAAAAGAGTTGCATTGCATTGGGGGTCGGCATCCACTACAAGCACGCGATGCCCCTTGTGAGCCATGACTCCTGCAATATTCGTGAGGACCGTTGTTTTTCCGACGCCGCCCTTCTGGTTCGCTACGGTGATCGTTACAGCGGGCATGATCGTACCTCCGTTCATTGGAGTTAGAAAATTGTATCAATATTAACGCATAAGGTCAATAGCGATTCCCTGCGACTGCATAACTTAACGCGCATAAAGGCAGCTCTCAGTTCAATACAATGATTTTTTCCCGCTGGACGTGCTGTTTTTTGCTTTTGCATCTTTTCATTCGGCGAACTGTAGAGTATTATTGGTTTGAAAATTATATTTACGTTCATGATTTACCCGCTTTTTCCTCAATACAATCCTTATGAAAGGAGATGAGCATCATTTCCCGAACAACTGAAATACGGTGGCATGGCCGGGGCGGACAGGGGGCAAAGACAGGTTCCGCCGTTCTGGCGGAAGTAATGTTCGAGGCAGGGAAGTTTGTGCAGTCGTTTCCGGAGTATGGGGCCGAGAGACAGGGCGCGCCGATGAAGGCCTTCAACCGCGTATCCGATGGTCCGATACGCAAGAGGTGCGGTGTTCAGAACCCTGACGTGGTTGCCATTATCGATCCGACGCTCCTCGAGTCGGTCCGTCCGTCGGAGGGGTGCACCGAAAACACGGTGTATCTCATCAACACTCCCGAATCACCCGAGGCAGTGAAGTCCAAACTCGGCCTTCCCCGGGGCGCCAGGGTGATCACTATTGACGCAACGAAAATCACCCTGGAGGAATTCGGCCAGAACAGGCCGAACGCGCCTATGCTCGGAACCTTCGCCCATGTGTTCACCGAGGTTCCCATCGACTCGTTCGTGGAGCATTTTTCCCGCAAGATGAAAAACCTTCCGGAAAAGATACTCGAGGCGAACAAGCGGGCAATCAAGCGGGGTTACGAGGAGGTGCTGATCGGATGAAGAAGGATATGAACAGTGCCGAGATGGCCCGGCCGAAAAAGTGGCAGGATGTTCCAATGGCGGGCGTCGCCTTCGGTGCCTCTGCAGAAGCTGTGGAGACAGGCCAGTGGCGGAGCATCCGCCCTGTATGGGACAGCGGGAAATGCATTTCCTGTCTTCTCTGCTGGAACCAGTGCCCGGACAGGGCTGTACTTACCGATGAAAACGGGATAGTGTCAGGTATCGATCTCTTCTTCTGCAAGGGGTGCGGTATCTGCGCTCACGTCTGCCCCAGGGATGCCATCGAGATGAAACCGGAAGCCGACTTCCCGTCAGGCTCGGGCAGCCGGTAGAAGGAGGATGCAGACTATGCCCCGCAGAGAAATCATTTCCGGAAACTGGGCTTTTGCCGAGGCGATGCGGCAGATCAATCCCGATGTGGTTGCCGCCTACCCTATAACCCCGTCAACCGATATCCCCATGAAGTTTGCAGAATTCGTGGCGAACGGAAAAGTGGACACGAATTTTGTAACGGTTGAAAGCGAACATTCCGCCATCACGGCATGCGTTACCGCTGCTGCGGCGGGAGCGCGCGTGATGACCGCTTCGAGTGCAAACGGCGTGGCGCTCATGCACGAGATTTTCCCCATCGGGGCGTTCTTCCGTAGTCCCATTGTGTTCGGCCTGGTGAACAGGAGCCTCGGGGCTCCCATCAATATCCACTGCGACCACAGCGACAGCATGGGAGAACGGGATGCCGGATGGGTCCACCTGTACTGCGAGGACGCACAGGAGGCATACGATTCCGCAATACTGGCGGTCCGACTTGCGGAACACAAGGATATCCTGTCTCCTGTTTTCGTCTGCCAGGACGGTTTCATCACGAGCCACAGCTTTGAGGCGGTATCCATGCTCGACGATGAAACAGTGAGAGCATTCGTCGGCGAACGTGACGCGGACCTTCCTCTTCTGGACGTGGATAATCCCGTCACGTACGGATCCTTCGCCATGTCCGAATATTATTTTGAGATCAAGCGGCAGCAGGTTGAGGCGCACAGGAATGTGCTGAAGCATTATGACTCCGTTGCCAGGGAGTACGAGTCGGTTTCCGGGCGTTTCTACCCGAAACTGGACAAGTACCGCACTGACGATGCCGATTTTATCGTGGTCGTGATGTCATCGGCTTCAGGTGTTGTGAAGGACGTGGTGGATGAGCTGCGTGAAAAGGGCGTGAAGGCGGGTTGCCTGAGAGTCCGCATGTTTCGTCCATTCCCGGCGGCCGAGGTCGCCGATGTTCTCGGAAAAGCAAAAGCCATCGCCGTACTTGACCGTGCGCTGAGCATAGGTGGGACTGCGCCGCTTTCCGCAGAGGTAAAGAGCGCACTGTACGATGCCGGAGCGCGCGTTCCCCTGCAGTCCTGCGTCTACGGGCTCGGCGGGCGGGACTTTTTCCCGCAGCACGCAGCGGACCTTTTCGCCGATCTTGAAAAGGGAAATATCAGGGCCGAAGAACGCTACATCGGCCTTCTGGAATAGGGGGTGTACTCAATGGCCATAAGACTGAAAGATTTTACTGAAAAAATCAGCCCCCTGAGCGGCGGGCACCGGCTCTGCCCCGGATGCGGAGCACCGACGGCAGTTCACCAGGGACTCATGGGAATCGACTCCCCTCTTGTTGTGGTGAACGCGACAGGGTGCCTTGAGGTTTCCACTACGGTGTATCCCTTCAGCGCATGGAGGGTGCCCTGGATCCATACCGCCTTCGAGAATGCGGGAGCCGGTGTTTCAGGAGTGGAAGCGGCCTATGTCGCCCTGAAGAAACGCGGAAAGATCGACAAAGATATCAAGTTCGTCACCTTCGGCGGCGACGGAGGGACATATGACATCGGCCTTCAGTCACTCTCCGGAGCACTCGAGCGGGGTCATGATTTCACCTATATCTGCTACAACAACCAGGGGTATATGAATACCGGCGCCCAGAGGAGCAGCGCGACACCCAGGAGAGCAAACGCGACCACTTCCCCAGCGGGAACCGTGATCCCCGGGAAACTCCAGAGGGCAAAGGACCTCACTGCCATCGTCGAGGCTCACCATATCCCCTATGTTGCCCAGACGACACTTTTCAACCCCACGGACGTCGCGGAGAAGGTGAAGAAGGCAGTTGAAACCCCCGGACCGGCCTTCGTGAATATCCTCGTCCCCTGCGTCCTCTTCTGGGGAATTGACCCGGCCCTGCAGCAGGAGATCTGCAAACTTGCCGCCGAAACGCGCTTCTGGCCGGTGTACGAAGTGGAGAGCGGCAAATGGAAGCTGACCTACAAGCCGAAGAAACGGGTGCCCATAGAGGAATTTTTGAAACCCCAGGCGCGCTACCGCCATCTCTTCAAAGGGGAATCCTCAAAGGCGCTGCTTGAACAGGCGCAGGCGGATATCGAATTCGAATGGCAAGAACTGCTGGACAGGTGCGGTGAAACATGGAGCCCGGCTGAATAGCCGGCTACCGTACGAAATAGTTTATCCAGGGGGCCGCAGGTACTCAGACTGCGGCCCCTTTTCTCCCGGACACCGGGAAGAAAGGCGGCATACCATGGAGAAAGAACGCATAGGGTTCATCGGCCTTGGAATAATGGGAAAGCGAATGGCTGCAAACCTGCTCTCCGCAGGCTACCCTCTTGTGATCCGAAGCAGCAGTGAGGAGACGAGGCAGTTTTTCGCATCTCGGGGAGCTGATGTTGTCCGGACACCTGAGGATGTGGCCGGACGTTGCGACATCATCATAACGATGCTTCCAAATTCACCTGAGGTTAAAGAAGTTGTCTTCGGGACAAAGGGCATATTCGGAGCCGTCCGCTCCGGCCAGGTGTATATCGACATGAGCTCCATCGACCCTGCGTCTGCGAGGGAGGCTGCTGAAAAGCTGGCTGCAGAAGGAGTGTCCATGCTTGATGCGCCGGTGAGCGGCGGGCAGGAAAAAGCTGAGGACGGCACCCTCTCCATCATGGTAGGAGGCAAGAGGGAGGTCTTTGAACGGTGCCTCCCCCTTTTCAGGGCCATGGGCAGGCAGGTCACCTACATCGGAGGTTCAGGGGCGGGACAGATCGCCAAACTCGCCAACCAGGCGATCGTTGCCGTAAATATAGCCGTTGTGGCGGAAGCCATGTGCCTCGGCAAAAAGGCCGGAGTCGATCCCCGGAGAATTTTTGAGGCAATCAGGGGAGGATTGGCCGGGAGCCAGTGCATGACGGACAAAGCCCCCCGCATGTTCAGCGGCGACTACACTCCCGGGGGGAAACTTGTGTTTCACGTAAAGGATTTCAAAAACGTACTGAAGGCCGGTAGAGAATCCGATGCAGCCCTGCCTCTGACAAACCTTGTCATGGAGATGATGGAAGAACTTCTCAGGGACGGCTTTTCAGATATTGACCATGCTGGAATAGCAAAATGGTATGAGAAGAAAAACAGTGTTTCACTGGTTTGTGACTAGAGAGAGGCCGGAAAAGATTCCCCGGCCTCTCCAAAATCTACCCTTTTCCTGTTTCTATCTGGACGGACTCACTTCCATGGGCAATCCGGAACAGTCATGTCGAGTTTCACCGTGAGGGAGTTGTTCCTGTCCTTCAAAGTCCCGTTCAGTTTTTTGTAACCGAAGAGACCTCCCGCATCTACAGACATTTTGAATACTTCTTTATCGGAGCCGAACATGCCGGCTGTTTCGATTCCGACAAACGTGAACCCGGTCTTCAGATCCCAGGTGAAGGGATATTTTTCATTGAATGAAGGCCGTGCGTTGTTCTCCACCGTTTTCGTTTCCAGCAGCAGGGTGTTCCCTTTTTTCAGCTGGATTTTCATATCGGGCGAGTCCATGAACGAATCTTCTGCTGAGAAATCCCCTCCGATGATCGTAAGTTCTGCCTTTATACCGGTCTTTACTGCTTCCAAGTAGGCGGCAACCTGTTCAGTCTCTCCGGTTTTCGCCGATGAGGGCCAGAGAACGACATAATCCCTGAGGCTGGATATCACAGAAGAAACGGCTTCAGGGTCTTTCGTATTCCTGACGGTCTCAAAATCTTTCCTGCACTGCTCATAATGGACGTTTTGCAGGTTCGAAAGTTCCTGTTCCTTCATCTTTATGATCCCGGCTTCCACGTCGGCCGTTCCTGATTTCACGGCCAGTTCCCCTGTGCCGGCGACCAGTTTTCCGAAGGCGTTGCCGATCATGTCCCTTGCGGCTGAAAATTCATTTTTCACTGTCAGTTCCGCGATCTCTTTTTTAATTTTTTCCCCTTCCGCCTGCAAAAGCCTGTTAAGGGCGGACGCAAAGCTTTTCGCAATACCGGCCTTCCCCTCGGGGACATCCTCCCATGAAAGATCGAGAACGGGCAGATGGGACGCGAGAGCTTCCAGGCTTTCAGTGCCTTCGATCTCCCTGGAAAGGGCTGAGACGACCTCATGAGCGGCGTTTCTGACAAGAGCCGGTACGTCGAGACCTGCCGTCTGATCCGCCGGAATGCCGGCTTTTGACGCGATATCGCTGACCCTGGCAGCCAAATCCCTGAATGAAGGAGCGATCATCGCCATGGCCGATGAAAACTCATTTTTCGATGCCAGTGCAGCGGCTTCTTTATGGATCTTCCGGGATTCAGTTTCCCAGAGCCTTGAGAGCGAGGAGGCAAAGCTTTTCGCGATACCGGCTTTCCCTTCCGGTACTTCTTCCCATGAAAGCTCAAGGTCGGGCAGGTGTTTTTCAAGGATTTCAAGGCTGCCTGCGGCGGTTATTTTTTCTGAAATGGCAGCGACAGTCTCCTGAACGATTTCCTTTATGCGGGTGAAGAGTTTCTGCCTCTGCTCTTCGGGCATCTCCGGGAATTCCGTCATCAACGCCACGAGCCTGTCTTTTCCCGCGTTCCTGTCAGCTATGTACGTATCCGCAAGCCGTGCGTACTCCGTTTTCACCGCTTCTGCAACCATCTGCCGTATATTCTCCGGTATACCCTTTTCTGCAGAAAAAGCGGATAGTTTTTTCAAGCCTTCTTCTGGAGAAAGAGCGCCCGCTTCTGCGATCGCCTTTTCTCCTCCCGAAATCCATTTTGAGTCGATAGCTTTTTTCCAGAACTCCTGCTTTTCCGAAAGAAGGGCTTTGAGGTCATCGGACAGATTCGGATGCGCGGCAAAATCTGCTGCACGTACAACGGATCGCTCCATGTCTTCAATTTCCGCTTCGGGTCCGACAGACTCGAACCACGATTCAAGCATCTCTTTTGTTTTTTTCGATGCAACGCCCTTCCACTGCTCAGGCAGCTGGGGCAGGGTTTCAATCCATTTGTTCAGCGCATCCGCCGCGTGTAGCGTTTCTTCCGGGGTGGTGGAAAGGAGTTTCTTCCCCGCCTCGAAATACCAGGCAAGAGATTCCACCTTTTCATAATTGGCGGCATTGGCCTGTTTGAAGGAGCTGTTTTTCAGGTATTCTTCCACTTTTTTGGAGGTTTCGGAGAACGCTTCTGACGGAGCCTCGGGCGGGACATTTACATCCAGGTCCTTTATAAGGGGAAAAAGTCCGTCAAATTTTGCCTTCTCATACTGCTTATAAATCTCGGAGATCAGTTCATTCTTGTCATTCCTGTCCGCAACTGCCTTTACATGGTTGACAGCATCTTCATACCTGGCTTCCGAGGCGAGTTTTCTCGCTTCTTCCTTTGTTTTTTCCCACTTGTATATATCCAGTCCCCATGAGCTGCCGAAAGCCAGTATTAGGAGTCCCCCGACCGCCCAGGCAGCTCGTTTCACCCTTTTTCTTGCCCTGGGGACCCGTACCATGGCCGAATAAAGATCTTCCATTGATTCCAGGACGTTTTCCGGTTCATACTTCTTTGGGAGCGCCTTTGTATCGGTCCATTTCCCGAGTGAGACAGTCCTGAAGCAGCGGAGGTTTTTCCCCGCTTCAAAAAGAAAAGGCTTGGCGTCCTCTTCGCCGGCAAGATCCAAGGTGCCCTTGGCGGCGTTCAGAAAATCTGCTGTTTTCATGGAGAGTTCTTCTTCAGAAAGCTGGGGAACCGCATCACACTTGGTAAGAATGCAGTACAGAGGGAACTTCTGGAAATCGTACCATTTCGAATCACTGTTCTGAAGGATGTAATCTATTGCTTCCTGAAAGACTTCGTTGTCCTTTTTTACTTTTACGGGATTCTTGACGAGGTCTTCAGCTGAAAGAAAGAAAAGAATGCCGTTTACCGACTTCAGGTCAGGAAGAGTCTTGAAGTTTTCGCTTGACGCCACATCGACAAATTCCACTTCCATACCGAGGGTTTCTATGGAATAGGCCATGTTTTCGATTATTGCCTTTTCCGTCACCGGAACCTGTTTCTTGAAAAGTGTACCCGTGATCCTGGCGACTTGATCCACCATCTCCGGTGTGTTCAATGAAACGGGAACTCCTTCTCCCTTATTGATCACAAGATTGAAGTATGATCCCAGAAATGTTGTTTTGCCGACACCGTATGCACCCATTACAGCAATGCGGTACTTTTGTTTTTCCATACTGGTCTCCTCCATGAAAATGATATTTAAAAGAAAGAAATAAAGAGCCTTTTACCATAGATGATACTCTTTCCATCTGAAAAGAATACCACAATTTTTACGTTCCCAGTAATCATTCAGTGATGCGGGTGTTTTCTGTCAAACGCCGCGGAATGCTGATTGAACTGCATATTGTGAATAAAACTGAAAGCATGTAAGATTGCCAATAATAGGGGGCTGATTCGTGTTTTCGTTTTTTTCCGTCCGGACGACAATTGTCGTTCAGAAAATATGTGTGATGGGGGTGCAGCAAATGGGCAGCAGGAAATCGTTGTATATGCGTTGTTGTATTGTCTGTCTCTTGGCCGTTGTATCTTTTTTCTCCCCGGTCAGCCGGGGTGCGTGCTATGAGGCAAAATATCCGAATACGGTGAAAACTGCAAGAGAGTTCATCTGGAAGACAATAATCTCCGGCGGAGCCAACGCCGCATCGGTGGCGGTAATGGACGGTGGAAAAATTGTGTATTCGGAGGGATTCGGACCGGCTGAAAGATCATCAAACACTCCAGTCGGCACGGATACGAGGTTCAATATCGGCTCCACGAGCAAAATGTTTGCCGCGGCGGGAGTTCTGCTGCTAGCTGACGAGGGAAAACTCGGGATAGATGATCCTGTGGTGAAGCACATTCCCGAATTTACCATGAAGGATCCCAGGTATCGCGACATTACGGTACGCATGCTCTTCAACCATTCTTCCGGTCTGCCCGGGTCCACGTTCAGCTTCGGCTACAGATCGGAGGGCGATCACCAGGCCCTTCTTCTTGAAACCTTAAGGGTGGCGAGCCTGAAACATGCCCCCGGAGAAATGAGCATTTACTGCAACGACGGTTTTACCCTCGCCGAGATGGTCATCGAACGGCTCTCGGGCAAAAAGTTCGCTCAATTCGTGGAAGAGCGGATATTCAAGCCCCTGGGCATGAACGATTCCGGGGAGAGTATCGGCGTCGCCGGCGGAAAAATAGCCGAATTCTACGATAAAGAAGGGAAAAAATACCCTCCTGAAGTTGTGACGGTGCTCGGGGCGGGGGGATTGTCATCCACTCCGGAAGACCTGTGCCGCTTCGGTGACAGTTTCACTCCCGGGGGCAGAAACATCCTTTCAGAGGCTTCGCTGATTGAAATCATGAAACAGCAGCCCACTCCCTTTTCATCAATGATGAAAGGAGACGCTATCCTTGATGCCTTCGGATGGGATTATGCGCTGCTTCCGGCATACAGGACAAACGGATACCAGGTGGTGGGCAAAAGCGGAGGAACTATGTGTTATTCAACGAACCTCCAGGTCCTTCCCGGAGAACGATTGGCTGTGGCGGCGATCTTTTCGGGCCGCGTTTCCGCAGATGAGGCGACCTACACCATCATGGACGCCCTTATGAAGGATAAAGGGCTTCCCCGGCCGGTTTCAGATCCTGTAAAAAAATCAGCGGAGCCGCAGCCCGTTCCGGAAGAACTGCTGCAAAAGGCCGGCTATTATGTGAACGGGGAAAAAGCCTTCCGTTTCTCCTTCGACACAGAGAAACATGAATTGCATATTTCCCCCCTCCCCCAGGGGGCGAAGGAAGGCAGGAATGCAGATCCGGCAGAAGAAAAGCCCCTCCTTTCACTGGTCCACACGGGAGGCTCTTTCCATGATCGTGAGAAGAAAAACACCTATTACTTCATTACAGGCGATTCCGGCACATTTCTCGTGGTGGAAAAAGTACCCCGTTACGAAACTGACATAACTCTATTTCAAAAGATCGAGCCGGTTGAGAACCCTGGAAGGATGTCCGCCGATGTAGACGGAAAATTATGGCTGATCCGCAATAGGTCAGCATTCGACCAGATTTCCGAAGAATGTGTGATGCGATCGGCTCTCTACAGGGAACTCCCCGGGTATGTGCAATTTTTCGGAGTGAACAGAATTGAGACGCCGGACTTTGCTGCCATTGCCGCGACAGGATTCCGGGATCAAGGTGAATTTCGGCTCTTCAGGAAAAACGGGGATGTCCGGGCAAAAGACATGCAGTTCGTCTATTCAGGAAAGGAAATTCTTGCCCCGCTCTCGCCCGGAAAAAACGCCATCACAATAAAGGCTGAAGGTGAGAATGAATGGGCTGTACTTCATGATGAATGCACCCTGTCCTTTGAAAAACCCGCCGGAGGCAGGGTCGTTGTGTTCAGCGGAGAAGTGGATCCGGAACTATTATACGACAGCATTACCGACAGCGGAAACATTGATGTGCCTGGAGGGGCACTCCTGTTCTTTGCAGCGGATCCCGGCGATTTATTTGAAATAACGGTGCGGTAGCAGTTTTCTTCATCAAAAAACACTCAGGCCCCTTTATGCAGAGGCCTGAGTGTTTTTTTGTATTTATTCCGGACGGAGGACTGAAAGGGTCTTAGTCGACCGCGATCATTACGCTGTCGGCTTTTACAACAGCATACGCCTTTGACCCGACCTTCAGGCCAAGGTTGGCGACGGAATCCATGGTGATCACCGATACGACGGATTGGCCGCCTCCTATGTCAAGGGTCACCTGGGCTTCAACTGCGCCTTCCTTTATTGCCGTTACTGTTCCCTTTATCTGGTTTCGTGCACTTAGCTTCATGGCATTACACTCCTTTTATCGAGTTTTATATATAAAACACTTTTAAATTATTATAGGCTTTTTTTCTCCTTATGGCAAGAGCGTTCTTTTTTTTTGCATTTTGGCCTTGCAAAAAGCCCAATGGAGGCTTTTTTTATGGTTAAATTGATCTTAAGGAATTTTTTCCTGAATGAATGCCTTCAAATACTGTGGGGTGATCCGGTGAAAAGAATGCAGTGTGACGTCCTGGTGGTCGGAGGCGGAGGCGCCGGCCTTATGTCCGCCTACGGAGCAGCAGTAAACAATGCGAAGGTCATTGTCGCAAGCAAGGGGAAGGTACAGCGCTCAGGCGCCACGGTAATGGCGCCTGGTGCTATTTCCGCCGTGGATGATCGCTGGAAGAAAGAAGGCGACAGCAGGGAAATTCACTTCGAAGATACTGTATGGGGCGGATGTTTCATGAACAGCCAGGAGCTGGTGAAGATCCTCTGCGAACGATCCCCTGCCCTTGTACTGGAGCTGGAACGGATGGGGGCTCTTTTCCAGAGGGAAGAGGACGGCACATCTTTCATGCTGCGCATCGACGGAGGGCACAGGTTCCCCCGCTGTCCGTTCCTGGAAGACAGGACCGGGAAGGAAATGCTGAAGGCAATGACAAGCGCTCTGCGGAAGCTTCATGTCCCGTTCGTCGAAAACGTTATGATCACGAGGATCCTGAAAAACGGGGGCAGGATTGCGGGAGCCGTGGGAATTTCCACGGAAACGGCCGAGCCCGTTCTTTTCGACAGCAAAGCCGTCATTCTTTCCACCGGAGGAGGAGGGACAGTCTATGAGAATTCGGACAACCCGATCGACCTGACGGGAGACGGGTACGGACTGGCGCTGGAGGCCGGAGCTTCACTGAGGGATATGGAGTTTGTCCAGTTCTATCCTGTAGGGTTTCTGTATCCTCCCTCCATGAAGGGGATCTTCGGAGGACTCCTCTATTATTGCCGCCTGTACAACGCTCACGGGGAGCGGTTCATGGAGAAATACGATCCCGAACGGCTCGAGCTTTCCACGAGGGACAGGGTGTCACGGGCCATCATCCAGGAGGTGAAGGAAGGAAGAGGCACACCCGGAGGAGGGGTGTACATGGATATGACCTACCAGGAACCCGGTTTTATCGCGAAGATGACGCCTGCCCTCTATTCAACCTACAGGAACCTGGGGTTTGACCCGGAGAAGGAACGGATCGAAATTGCCCCAACCGCCCATCATTTCATGGGAGGTATGGCGGTGGACGGAAAGTGGTCATCAGGGATTCCGGGAATTTTCGGGTCCGGTGAAGTATGCGGCGGCATGCACGGCGCCAACAGGATAAGCCAGAATGCACTGGCTGAGATCATTGTTTCAGGGATGGTTTCCGGAGAAGAGGCGGCAAAGTATTCGTCAGCACTCCCCTCCTCCCTTGCTGACCCGGCGGAGGCAGAGGCGGAGGCCCGAAAAGTGAGAGACCTTCTTGCCGTAAAAAAAGGAGATTCACCCACTTCCATACGAGACCGGCTGAGACGTACCATGTGGGAGAATGTGGGCGTTTTCAGAACAGAAAGCTCACTGACGGAGGCCCTTGGCGATATCCTGGAACTGTCATCCCGCCGGGTTGTTGTGAGGCAGGAAAGTCCATACATGAACGCAGGGCTTCTTGAAGCCTTTGAAACAGCCAATATGCTGAAAACTTCAGAGTCCATCGTACGGTGCGCCCTTGCCCGGAAGGAAAGCAGGGGGGCGCATTTCCGCATGGACTTCCCCGAAGAGGATAACGTCAGTTTCCTCAGGAACTTCTTTGTCCGTGAAGGGAAAGACGGGCTGGAAGTGTATGAAAGAGACGCGGACGTATCATGCCTGAAGCCGGAGGGATACTAGATGAAGGGGCTGGCGAAAATTCTCCGGTTCAATCCGGAGGCTGACAGAGAGCCATATTTCCAGGATTTTGATTATGAGTTCAGCCAGCGGATGACGGTTCTGGATGTGCTGAACAGTGTACGGGAAACAATGGATCCTTCTCTGCAGTACTCGTATTGCTGCAGAAACGGCCATTGCGGCCTTTGCGGGGTGATAGCGAACGGCAGGGAGGTGCTTGCGTGCAGGCAGGCGGCGGAGCCGGTCCTGGAGATCAGGCCCCTCAGCGGCTGCAGGGTCCTGAAGGATCTCGTGATCGACAGGGAGGAATACGGGGAAAGAAAGCCCCAGCTTCGTCTTTTCCTCGAACGGCAGTGTGAGGCCCGGTTCGAACCTGAGCGCATCGACATGGATGCCTTCGAGATGTTCAAGACGGCAAGCCGATGTATTGAATGCATGTGCTGCGTTTCCGTGTGCCCGGTGTCCGGGGAAAAGCCCCATCTTTTTGCCGGGCCCATGGCGCTGGCCCTTCTCGCGAGACATTTTTTCGACCCCAGGGACAGCCTGAACAGGGACCTGATGGCCAGGGACGAGGGGATCGGGCACTGCATTGAATGCGGTTTGTGCTCATCAGTCTGTCCCAGGGGAGCTGACCCGGCACGGCTGATAAAGATGATGAAGGGCTCCGTGAACACAGGGTCATAGAACCGTTCTCACAGAAAAACCGGGGACAGCCGTTTTTTAAGGCCGCCCCCGGTTTGTTTTTCAGTCTGCAGGCTTTCTCTTTAAATGCCCGAGAGCACCATCACCGTACGGGGGCCAATGGATATCCTGCCTCCGTCCAGAGAATCCTGGGACACGTTTTCACCGATATCTTTGCCCGGACTTTCCGACGTATCCACAAGGACCCGCCACTGTTTGTCCCCGGGCAGTTCGGGGAGCTTCATCGAATGAGACTCCCAGTGCATGTTCATGGCAACGTAGACAATATCGTCCCTCTTTTCACCGTCCTGCTCCACCCTTCCTGCAAAGAGGACGCCAAGAGTCCTGTTTGCAGGTGACGGATCAAACTGCCACGGCATAATCCCGTGAACGCTGGCGGAAGGCAGCCCGCATTTTGCGGGTTCCGTCGCGCTTCGCAGGACAGGGTGTTTCTTTCGGATCCCGACCATCTCCCTGAAAAAGTCAAAAATATCCTTGTTCTTTTCCGCCAGGCTCCAATCGAGCCAGGAGATTTCATTATCCTGGCAGTAGGCGTTGTTGTTCCCGAATTGGGTATTGCAGAATTCATCCCCTGACAGCATCATGGGGGTTCCCCGGCTTGCGAACAATACGGTACAGGCATTTTTGACCAGTCTTCTCCTGAGGCTGTTTATTTCAGGATCGTCCGTCTCTCCCTCAGCGCCGCAGTTCCAGCTGTGGTTGTTTTTTTCGCCGTCGGTGTTGTCCCATCCGTTCGCATGGTTGTGCCTTTCATTGAAGGA
>CAYTQC010000015.1:0-23206 GCA_964439735.1 uncultured Synergistaceae bacterium | reverse complement strand
GAGGCCCCGAAACCTGCAGAGGCTCCCAAAGCAGAGGAAAAACCCTCTGAAACGCCAAAACCTTCGGAAGAACCAAAGCCTGCAGAAAAACCGGCTGAAGCTCCGAAGGCCGAAGAGAAACCTGCTGAGCCTGCAAAAACAGAGGAGCCGAAAGCCGCTGCAGCTCCCGTGAAAGTGGGTTATCTTGCGGCGCTGACGGGAGACTGGGCGGCATACGGTCAGACGGAGGAGAAGACGGCCCGCCTTGCGGTGAAAGAGATCAACGACAAGGGCGGAGTACTCGGCCGTCCTATCGAGCTGGTGGTGTACGACTTCCGGACCAGGGCTGAGGACGCGGTGAACGCGGTCCGGCGTATGATCGAGGAGGACAAGGTAGTCGCCATAATCGGTGCCAACGGGAGCGGCATCAACATCGCCACGGCGCCCATAGTGAACCGCCTCGGCGTGTCCCAGGTAGGTACGGTATCCACGAACCCGCTTGTGACGGTCGACGAGAAGGGAGCGGTCCGTCCGTACTCCTTCCGCATCTGCTTTACCGACCCGTACCAGGGCAAACTCATCGCCTTCTTTGCTGCGAGCGAACTGAAGAAGCTGAACGCGGCTATCCTGTACGACGTTGGGAACGACTACTCCCAGGGGCTTCGGGAGTTCTTCATGAAGAGCTACGGTGAATACGGCGGCAAGGTGGTAGCTGACCTTGGATTCCGTGGCGGCCAGGATGTTGATTTCCGTGCGCAGCTGACGGAGATCCGTGAGAAGGGCGCGGACGTCCTTGTTCTTCCGAACATGGGCAAGGAAATGGCGCTTATCATGAAGCAGGCCCGTGAGCTTGGGCTGAAGGACATCGTGTTTGTGGGGGGCGACGGTTACGGCGAGTTTATGTGGGAGATCGCCGGAGAGGCCATGGAGGGATCGTACTGGATCAACCACGTTGCGCCGGAGGATCCTGCGATGCAGCCGTTCTTTGCGGCGTATAAGGAGATGTGGAACGACGAGTGCAAGGAGTTCGTGAACGGAGTTCTGGGTTATGACTCCGTGTACTGGGTTGCCGACGCCATATCCCGTGCCGGTTCGGATGACCCCAAGGTGATCCGTGACGCTCTTGAGGCGACGAAGGACCTGAAGCTTCACCATGCAACGATCACCATGGATCCGGCGACGCACAACCCTGTGGACAAGGACGGCGTGGTGCTCATCGCCAAGGGCGGCAAAGGACAGTTCTTCACGAAGATCAAACCCTAGAGTGCGGCAAATAACAAAATAAACTGATACTATCGTGTAAAATTCAGTGTATCCGGAAAAACAATTATGATATAGTACTGCTTGATGAGGGCGGACAGACCCCGTTCGCCCTCATCAATACATGAAAGGGGTGATCCGCCTTTGGCGACGCTGATTCAACAGGTGATCAACGGCCTCTCCCTGGGGTCGGTGTATGCGCTTATCGCGGTAGGGTATTCTCTTGTGTATTCCATTCTTCTTTTTTCCAATTTTGCACACGGCGGCTTTCTTGTTATCGGCGGTTATATCTGTTATGGAACGCTCCGTACGTTCGGCACGGGAATCTGGCTTTCCGGGGCCATTGCCCTGGCAGGTGCAGGGTTGGCGGCGGTTCTCACTGAGCGGCTTGCCTACAGGCCTATCCGTGAACGGACCAATGTAACGCTTTATCTTCTTATTGCCTCTATGGGAATGAGCATCGTCATCGAGAATATTTTCGTCATAGTGGCCGGCGGCAGATTCCGTGCCCTTCCGCCCGTGATACCGACTGCTCCTGTAAATTTGATGGGGCTGGCTACTACAAGCGCCTTCGACCTCCTGTCCCTGGTGTCGGCTGTTGTTTTCCTGGGAGCTCTTCAGCTTTTCCTTTCGAAGACGCGCTGGGGGCTTGCCATCCGGGCGGCCGCGTATGATCTTCGAACTGCAGGTCTTATGGGAGTCAACGTCAACCTGCTGATTTCCATCGTATTCTTTGTTGCCGGGGCGCTGGCGGCGGTCGGCGGAATATTTCTTTCCGTCCGCTATACGCTGTATCCCCAGCTGGGAGCGATTACGATCAAGGCATTCGTGGCGGCAGTAATAGGCGGACTGGGTTCACTTCCCGGAGCAGTGGTAGGGAGCCTTATACTCGGCCTCGCAGAAATGCTGACGGCGGGGTTTATTTCAAGCCAGATGCGCGACCTGGTTGTTTTCTCTCTGCTGGTTATCACTCTCCTTGTCAAGCCTACCGGGCTTTTCGGCAAGAGCGTCAGCGAGAAAGTGTAGGTGATGCCTCATGTCGGGGTATACTGAAGGTATTATCATTCTCCTGTGCATCAACGCCATAGCCGCCATGGGCGTATCGCTTCTTACCGGTTTTACCGGCATATTCTCGTTGGGCCATGCGGCCTATATGGCCCTTGGTGCGTATACAACAGCAATTCTTACTGTCCAACACGGCGTTCACTGGTTCCCCGCCATCCTGTGCGGAGGAATCATGGCTGTAGCCGTCGCTTTTTTTATAGGCGTTCCCACCCTGAAGCTCATGGGTGACTACTACGCCATTGCTTCCATCGGCCTCGGTGAAGCCATCCGTTTGATCCTTGAGAACTGGCAGTCTGTGACCAGGGGGGCCAGGGGCTATCCCGGGATCGATCCGTACACAACCCTGCCCGTGGCGGCAGCTTTTTTCGTGGTGCTTGCCATATGTATGTTCAACCTGATCAACAGCCGTTTCGGAAGGGCATGCAAGGCTTGCAGGGATGATTACATCGCATCGTCACTCCTGGGTTTCCACACGGCACGCATCCGGGTGATCAGCCTTATGATCTCCGCCTTTTACTGCGGAGTTGCCGGTGCCCTGCTGGGAGGGTTTCTTTCCTTTATCCAGCCTGTAATGTTCGATATGCTCAAGTCAACAGAGCTCACGGCGGTGGTTGTCTTCGGAGGGCTCGGCTCCATGAGCGGTTCTCTTCTCGGCACTGCGGTGATTACTCTTGTTACGGAACTTTTCCGTCCGATCTCCCAGTACAGGATGCTTATATATGGAGCTGTTCTCGTCGTCATAATGGTGCTTCGTCCGGAAGGAATCATGGGGAACCGTGAATTCCTCTCATGGGTGAAGGCTCCTTTCCGGAGGCGGGCAGGATGAGCGCTTTCTTCGAACTTTCAGGAGTAACCAAGAATTTTGGTGGAGTTCAGGCCGTCAGCAAAATGGCCTTTTCAATTGCCAGGGGAGAACTGGCCGGGCTGATGGGACCCAACGGAGCCGGCAAGACCACGATTTTCAACCTGGTCACCGGGGTCTATGACCTTGACGAGGGACAGATCTTTTTCAAGGAAGAGGACCTGGCACGCCTCAAGACATATCAGGTAACAGGAAGAGGTATCGCACGTACATTCCAGAACCTGCGGCTTTTTCAGCGTTCCACCGTCCTTGAGAACGTCATGACGGCGGCACAGCATCATGTGCCATATTCATTTGCCGAGGGCATGACCCATCTTGGAAGATGGAGAAGCGGTGAAAAGAAAATCCGGGAGAAAAGTATGGCGCTGCTTGAACGGGTCGGACTGGCGGATCGGGCGGAACAGGCGGCCGGGACACTTCCTTATGGATTCCAGAGAAGACTCGAGATAGCGAGGGCTCTTGCCCTTGATCCTGAACTGCTTCTCCTCGATGAACCTGCTGCGGGAATGAATGCCGAGGAAGTATCGTCGCTGAATGTCCTTATCAGTGAAATCCACCGTGATTTCAGCCTTACCATCCTGGTTATCGAACACCATATGGATCTCGTCATGGAGATTTGTCCGCACATCATCTGCATGAACTTCGGGGCGAAGATCGCCGAGGGAACGCCCGATGAGATCCAGAATCACCCTGAAGTTCTCAAGGCCTATCTCGGAGAGGAGGAAGTGGAATGATAGAAACCGGAAAAGAAAAGAAAGTCCTCCTCGAGGTGAATGATCTTCACGTGAGCTATGGAGCTATACGGGCCCTCTCGGGCGTTTCCCTGAAAGTGTACGAACGGGAGATCGTAAGTGTTATCGGATCGAACGGCGCAGGAAAATCGACGCTCATGAGCGCCATTATGGGAATGGTCCGCCGCGAAAAGGGCGAAATACGCATGGGCGGAGCAGTGCTTGAGGCACGGAGCTACCGGGTGGTCCAGCAGGGTGTTTCCCTCACACCGGAGGGACGGAAGGTATTTGCCCCTCTCACCGTTCTGGAGAATCTGCGGATGGGGGCCTTCCCCAGGGGAAAGGATTCACGGGTGGAAGATGACCTTGAATGGGTGTTCTCTCTCTTCCCGCGCCTCCGGGAACGGACCGCCCAGTACGCAGGCACACTTTCGGGCGGCGAGCAGCAGATGCTGGCCATAGGAAGGGCACTCATGTCACGGCCCAGGGTCCTGCTCCTTGACGAACCGTCCCTTGGCCTTGCCCCAATAATCATAAAGGACATCTTCAAGGAACTGCGGCGGATCAACAGCGAAGGGGTCACTATCCTGCTCGTGGAGCAGAATGCCAGGCAGGCCCTTCTCCTTTCCCACAGGGGATATGTCCTGCAGACAGGGCACATGGTCCAGGAAGGATCTTCGGAGGAACTGCTCGCCAATGCCGACATAAAGGCCGCATATCTTGGCGGAGGTCGTGGAGCAGGAAAGACCACCAGGGCACTCACATAAAACTGCAAAAAACGCCCGCCGGGAAAAAACGGCGGGCGTTTTTAGTATTGTCCGGGCTTATTTCCCTATGGGAAGGTCTTCAGGGCTGCCCCTGAGGAACTCGACTTTTTCACCACGTGCAAGAGGCTTCTGAGCCCGTATAATCTCGCATTTCGAATACTTCGGTTTCACTTCCCTTACAATGAGGACCGCGGTGTAGATCTTTTCCGCATCGAGGATGTTTCCCTGCATATCCTTGAGAACTTTGCCCTCCCTGAATGCTGCAAAATACTGCCCTGTCCTGACGCCTGCGGCTGATCCCCCGTCCACGGCTACCATAACGTTCCCTCCCTCGATCACGTTGAAGACGGCTTCTGATAGAGCCTCGGCAGCGGTGTCCTTCAGCGCTGCGATGCGGGGCACGATTTTAGTGACTACTTTGTGTGTAGCCGATGCGAGCACCCCTCCTGTCTTGCCTCCGCCGAAAGCCGCGCCGTAGGCTGCCAGTCCCCCAACGGTGGCATTTGCGGCTCCCTGTTCGCGGGCGGCAAGCAGAATTTCTCCAGTGGTGCTGTTGATAGCCCGAACGTCGAGCGTGACATAAGCCGTATGGGTGCCGACGGCAACTCCTCCGAAACTGCCGAGGGGGAGAGGAACCACTCCTCCTGCCGTCTCGGTCTTGAACTGGGTGATTGCTCCCGATATGAGAAAGTCAACCCCGAGGAGTTTTCCCATTCCGGCGCCGGTGGCTCCGTCTACATATCCATCGGATGCAAGACCCTGTTCCGAAAGGATATCGTCGATACGCTGCCGTTCAAGGATAGTAAAATCACCGGTATTAAAGAGTTCCGTAGTGAGCATGTCGGCTACGGCTTCCCCGGGGGCTCCTGCACCGCTCTTGTCTTCGAATTCGAGAATGGCGATCCTGGGTTTTCCCCATGCCGTCCCGGAAGCGAAAAGGGCAAGGAGAAACAGAACACAGGCTAAGGTGCGCTTTCTGAACATACCAAACACCCCTGTCTAAAGAAGTTTTTTCAAAATAGCTGTTGATTCTGCATAAACAATGGTATCTCCCGGGTTCATTTTTTTCAACCTGTCCGGGTTCCCTTCTATCAAGAGAATTTCAGCACGGCGATACTCTTCTTTTCCGGAGAAAAGAGTGGAGGCAATAAAGTTGACAAAAATAGTAGGATATAGTATCTTCTCTTCAGCTTCACGCAAGGGACGTGATGAAATGAAGCTCTCTACCAAAACCAGGTATGGGCTCAGGGCGCTTCTTTACATGGCGGAGCGCTATGACGGCGAAAGAGCCGTACCGGTAGGTGAAATAGCAAAAGAACAGCATGTATCTGAAAAATACCTTGAGCAGC
Source organism: uncultured Synergistaceae bacterium (assembly GCA_964439735.1). Taxonomy (GTDB): domain Bacteria; phylum Synergistota; class Synergistia; order Synergistales; family Aminobacteriaceae; genus Aminivibrio. The sequence continues at coordinate 17,193 of CAYTQC010000015.1, read as the reverse complement.
TCTTTATCCGCTTGAGGAGAAAGAACATAATTGCAAGCGTACGGGGTGCACAGGGTGGGTACATGCTCCAGAAGCATCCCAGGGAAGTCACCATTGCAACCGTTGTAGATGCCCTTGAAGGGGATATAACGTTTGCCGACTGCCTGAGCGGGGGAGGGTGCAGAAACAAGGGGTCCTGCGCGACCCACGATCTCTGGAGCAGGCTGAAGGAGAGCATTGATGACATCCTGGAGGACACGACTCTGTGGGATCTTGTGAATAAGAGCGGAAACGGGGCAAAAGAGTCACCCCGAACAGCGAACGGCTGAAGCCGAAGAAAGGAGCAGCACAGAATGTCCAGGCAGGTTTATCTTGATTACGCCGCAACGACGTTTACAGCACCGGAAGTGGTGACTGCAATGACCCCGTTCTTTACCGAGTCATTCGGAAACCCTTCCTCGATTTATTCCTTTTCCGAGAGGAACAGGAAGGCGATAGCGAAAGCAAGGCAGCAGGTTGCTGATGTCATCGGGGCTTCCGCGGATGAGATCTTCTTTACAAGCGGCGGCACCGAGGCGGACAACTGGGCTTTGAAGGGTGCGGCATGGCGCGGCCGTTCAAAAGGAAATCATATCATAACGACGAAGATTGAACATCATGCCGTGCTCCACACAGCGCAGTTTCTGCAGGAAAACGGATTCGACGTAACATTTCTCGACGTGGATGCTGAAGGCCGGGTAAGCCTTGACGATATCAGGAAGGCGGTCACCGAAAAGACGATACTTGTATCGGTAATGTTTGCAAACAATGAGATCGGGACCATGCAGCCCGTGGCAGAGATCGGCGCATTCTGCAGGGAAAAGGGGATCCTGTTCCATACTGACGCTGTCCAGGCTGTTGCCCATGTGCCCATTGATGTGAAGGCGATGAATATTGACATGCTCTCCCTTTCAGCCCATAAATTTTATGGCCCCAAGGGAGTGGGTGCACTCTACGTAAGGAAGGGAACGAAGATAGAAAATTTCATGCACGGCGGCGGGCAGGAGAAAGGCCGCCGGGCGACAACTGAAAATGTGCCCGGAATAGTCGGACTGGGGGCTGCCATAGAGTTGACTTCGGGAAGGATGGCGGAAGAATCCGCCCGTGTAGGAAAACTGCGGGACATGCTTATTGAGGGTGTTCTGGAGTCCATACCCCACTCGAAGCTGAACGGAGCTCCTTCAGGAGAACGTCTTCCCAACAACGCGAATTTCAGCTTCATCGGCATCGAAGGAGAAACTCTTCTGCTCGATCTTGACAGCGCCGGGATTTACGGATCCACCGGCAGTGCATGTTCATCCGGATCCCTTGACCCTTCCCACGTGCTGATGGCAATCGGGCTTTCCCATGAACTGGCCCACGGGTCTCTCCGGCTGACGCTTGGCGGGGAAATAACTGAAGAAGATATACGGTACGTCCTCTCGACCCTCCCGGGGATCGTGAAGCACCGTCGGGAGATGTCTCCTCTCTGGGAGGACTACATGAAGAAAATAGAAGGAGGAAGGTGATTCCATGTACAGCGAAAAGGTGCTGGACCATTTTCAGAACCCCAGGAACGTTGGAGAGATCGAAAATCCTGACGGAGTAGGGCAGGCAGGCAACCCCAAGTGCGGAGATATAATGAAAATTTACCTTCGCGTGGAGAACGACGTGATCACGGACATAAAATTCAAGACTTTCGGGTGTGCCTCGGCCATCGCATCTTCAAGCATGGCAACCGAACTGGTGAAGGGCAAAACGGTCGAAGAGGCCTGGAACCTGACGAACAGGGCAGTAGCCGATGCCCTTGACGGGCTTCCCCCTGTGAAGATGCACTGTTCAGTACTGGCTGAAGAGGCAATCCACGCAGCCATAAACAATTACAGGAGAAACAAAGGCCTTCCCGTGTGGGAAGAGGAAAGCCACGATGAACTCGTGGAACACCACGCCCATCACCATCACTAGATCGTGAAGCGCATTATCCGGCGCTGTGAGTGGCCCGGGGACGACCCCCTGTACATAGAATATCACGACAAGGAATGGGGCGTTCCCGAATATGATGACGGAAAACTGTTTGAATTCCTGATCCTCGAAGGTGCTCAGGCCGGACTTTCCTGGATATCCATACTCCGTCGGCGGGAGTCGTACAGGAAGGCCTTCCGCGGTTTTGATCCCGAATCCATGGCGAGGTTCGGGGAAAAGGAGATCGGGGAACTCCTGGAGGATTCCGGTATAATCAGGAACAGGAAGAAGATCGAGGGAGCAGCGGCAAATGCGCGGGCATACCTCCATCTCAGGGAACGGAAAGGCTCGCTGAGCGCTTTTCTCTGGGATTTCGTTGACGGTCAGCCGACGATCAACAGGTGGAAATCCCCTGAAGAAGTTCCTTCCGGTACGCCGTTATCTGAAAAAATCAGCAGGGCCATGAAAAAGGAAGGTTTTGTCTTCTTCGGCCCGACTATTTGTTATGCCCATATGCAGGCCGTCGGCATGGTCAACGATCACCTCACATACTGCTTCCGACATCCCGACAGTCTGAAGGAATAAAGAGGGAAAAACAGGTCTCTGTATTTCCCTCTTTTCCAGTGGCTCAACGCATTCCCTCGAAGGGGCCCCTCCACCTCATCTCGGAAGGAGAAAACGTTGCAGGTTCTGGTGTTTCCACTTTTCTTTCCGCGCAGAACCCTTCAAAAGGCCCTCTCCAGCTCAGTGAGAATAACCCGTCGAGATGCCTGTCGTCTCTTCTGTAATACTGGCTGCTTCCCTCCGTGTCCACTCTGTGTGCAAATCTCTTCTCCATTGTTTCCAGCTCCTTTCAAAAATAGGCAAGATAAATACGGACCGGCTGCCGGCAACAAAAAAACCGGGGACCCTTTTTAAGCGGTCCCCGGTTCCGGTGTTTGAGGCAACGGCTTATGTGCCGAACCCACCGGAAGGGGGACCGCTGATAATGATAAGTACGAGGACAAGAACAAGACTGAAAATCCGGGAACGTATCATCTGGAATCCTCCTTTCCGGCGAAATGCCTGTCTGAATATTTCGTTGCATGATATATGGTTTTATGAATGCTGTCAAGCGAGCAAATTCCAGACTATTTTATTCAATTTTCTGCCGGAAAAACGGAAATGTCAGTATCCTGCTTTCGGTGGGAAAGAGTATAATTCCTTTTCAGCGGTCCTCGGTCCTATAGCATTTCAGAAAGGTGATGGAGCAGGTGAACGGCAATTCTTTCGTATTCGCGGTATTTATTCTCGTGTATTTGGGGATGATTTTCGGCCGTTTCCCCCGCCTGGCACTCGACAGAACGGGGATAGTGCTTCTCGGGGCGATCGCCCTTCTTGCTTCCGGGCATGCACGCCTGGAGGGTGGTGCTTCAGGTATCGATGTCCCGACCATACTGCTTCTCTTCGGTTTCATGATCATATCAGCCCAGTTCCGCCTTGGGGGGTTTTATTCAGAAGTCTCACGCAGGATATCTTCACTTCCCGTCTCTCCCGATGCCCTTCTTGGCGTTGTGATACTGGTGGCCGGCGGGCTTTCAGCGCTTCTCACGAATGATGTCGTCTGCCTGGCCATGACGCCGGTGATCGGGCAGGGGTGTATCCGGCGGAAGCTGAACCCCCTTCCCTTCTTTCTTGCCCTTGCCTGTGCCGCAAATATAGGATCGGGGCTGACACTGATCGGAAATCCGCAAAACATGCTTATCGGAGAATCTCTCGATCTTTCATTCAGCGGCTACCTATGGTGGGCACTGCCCCCGGTCCTCGTCTCTCTTCTCGCTGAATGGGGAATCATAACGGTGCTTTTCAGAGGGAGGATGCACCTGGAGATCATCCGGGAGCAGGAACCCGAAAGAGCTTTCAACAGGTGGCAGACACTGAAGGGAGCGGTCGTGCTTGCTTCCGTTGTAGGTCTTTTTCTCTTTTCGGCGCTGCCGAGAGACCTTGTCGCACTGGGTGCTGCGGGGATACTGCTGCTGAGCAGGACTATGGCTTCACGAAGGACCCTGGAAACCGTCGACTGGCAGCTCCTGGCTCTTTTCCTCGGCCTTTTTGTTATCAACGGGGCTTTTGAAGCTGCGGGAGGGCTGGATGCAGTAAAAACGGCTCTTGACAGGCTGGGCATTTCACTTTCCTCTCCACTCTGGCTCTACGGCGCCTCAGCAGGGCTTTCAAACCTGGTATCCAACGTTCCTGCCGTGATGCTGCTTCTTCCCCTTGTCAGGGATATTCCCGGTGCGGGGAATATCCTCGCACTGTCAAGTACGTTTGCGGGCAACCTTCTTATCGTGGGAAGCATCGCCAACATAATCGTTGCCGGTGAAGCTGAAAGGATGGGGATACCCTTCAGCTGGAAAGAGCATGCGGTCGCGGGTATCCCGGTCACCATTGCCAGCCTTTCGGCAGGACTGTTCTGTTTTTATTTTTTATAATAACGGCGGCTTTTTCAGAGGAGCTCCGGAGAAGGAGATCACCTTCCTGGGGCATACGTCGACGCATGCGCCGCATGATATGCATTCAGGTGAGAACATGTCTCCGGACCGTACCATGGCGTTTACATCGAGACTCATGGGGCAGTTCTTCGTACACAGCCTGCAGTCGATGCATTTTTCGCTGTCAGCCTCGAGGTGCAGGTGGGGTGTCCCTGCTATTTTTGCCGCATACCGTCCGGCGATCATAAACGGTGCGAGCATGCAGCCATAATGGCAGAAGGGACGTCTTCCCGCTGCAAGGGAGAGGACAACCATACCTCCCATTGCCACGTAGAACATAATATATGAGACAGGTGTTCCCAGGGAAAAACCCCCCCTGATACCGAAAAGGGGCCTGACGGCCAGGATGCCTCCCGCCTGAACGAAGAAAACAACGATCGCAGCCAGCCAGACTGCGGCGATGCCGTATTTTATAAGGTCGTACCTGCCTCCGGGCACTCTCCTGTCATTTGCCTGAATGAGAAGCTCCTGAACTGCCCCGCCGGGGCAGATCCATCCACAGAAGACCCTGCCGAGAAAAAAAGCGGCAACAGCTGCTGCGCCTAGAAATAGAAGGCTGGACGTGACTATTCCTCTCTTTGCGCCCTGGAGGGTGAGCAGGGGCGAAAGATAAAACATGGACACCGGAAGAGAAAGAACGAAAAGTACCATGAGTGCTTTTCTCCAGTTTTGCCGTTTCAATTCAATTCCTCCTGACCGTTTTCTTCAATTATAGCACTGGATACCATGTGGGGTATAATTACTTTCATGGAATTGCCTGGAGAAAATGTGCAGGCAATCCGGATAAACGACCGGCACAAATACGTTATTCCTTCCTGTTCCCGCCGCTGTTATTGACGATGCTGGCTGAATTTCCCATAATACCGTACAATGAACACGAGTTTGCCCCCTGCCGGGGGAAGGGAGGATGTTCTGTATGGAGCATGTATCCGCAATTATCACTCATTTTATCCGCCGGAATATGGAGGAGCGAGGGCTTGCACTTTACTTCACCGATGACGACAAGCTTCTCGCCATGGATGATTCATTTGTGACCCATTTTCAGTTTGACCTGGCTTTTTCCGACAACGATTTTACCTGCCAGGTACTTTCAATGGGAGCGAAAGGGATGGAGTTCAGAAAGAGGTTCAGTGTCGCATGGACGAATGCGGGGGGAATAAGGGAATTCATGGATTTTGTCAGAGAATTGAAGGAGGTTGCCTGTGAATAGCATAGCTGCGGTAGTTTTCATTGCGCTGTCACTTGTATGTTCCTCAGCGTCGGGAGTATTTGCGGCTTCTCCCGACAGGGTGGAGAAAACGGAGGAAGAATGGAAAGCGCTTCTTACCCCCGAGCAGTTTGATGTGACAAGGAAGAAGGGAACCGAGCGTGCTTTTACCGGGATTTACTGGGATCACCACAACAAGGGGATCTATGGATGCGTCTGCTGCGGGGCTGAGCTCTTTTCATCGGCGGACAAATTCGATTCCGGTTCCGGATGGCCGAGTTTCACGAGGACAGTTGAGGGAGCCCCTGTCGCGGAGAAGCGGGATTTTTCATACGGCATGATCCGGACAGAAGTGCTGTGTGCCCGGTGTGATGCTCACCTGGGGCATCTTTTCAGCGATGGCCCTCCGCCCACGGGAATGCGGTACTGTATCAATTCCGCATCTTTGCGCTTTGTTCCATCGCCGAAATGAACACTTGCTTTTGAGAGGATGGTTACGAAATGATAGAAACACTCCTGGAGGGGTACGGCAGGTTCCGTGAAAAGGCCGACAGGGAGTGCTACTGCTCGCTCTGCGGGTGCCAGCATCCCCACTCCCTGGTCATAACATGCTCTGACAGCAGAATTGTTCCCGAGGAGATTTTTGACGCACGACCCGGGGAACTGTTTGTTCTGCGCAACGTTGGAAACCTTGTCCGGACAGATGAGCCGTCTGTTGCCGCGGCCCTGGACTACGCTCTCCTTCATCTTGGTGTCAAAGACGTAGTGGTGCTTGCCCACACTGACTGCGGAGCGGTGAAGGCTTCAAAGGACCCGGGCCACCTGGATACTGACGGGCTTCGCCTCTGGCTTGGAGAAGAGTATTTTGACGGGGCGGACACGGAGAATGCGGCAAAGGCTGCAGGTCTCCGGCAGCTCGAGAAGGTCCTGCAATACCCGATTTTCAGAAAGCTTGAAAAAGAGGGAAAGGTCTCCGCTTCGCTTTGCTTTTTCAATATAGGAACATGCAGCCTGGAGCTTTTTGTCAACGGAAACTGGGTCGATCCCGGAAGCCTATCGGCGATCTGCAGGTAGGTCGTTCATGCTGCCCATACGGTAGCCTGCAAGGTCCAGGGCGGCAAAACGAAATCCCAGTCCGGAAAGCGCCCGGTAGATTGCAGCCGCCGTTTCAGGGGCTGCCAGATCTTGCATGATCCGAGGGTCAGCCTCGATGCGTGCCAGGAAGCCATGGTGCCTTACCCTTACCTGGGTGTCTGAAGGGCAGTAGGCACGCACTATTTCTTCTGCCTTCTCCACCTGGAGCAGAGCTTCCCGGGTTATGGGGGTACCATAGGCTATCCTGCTGGCGAGGCAGGCCGCAGCGGGCTTGTTCCATGAAGGAAGGCCCCACTCCCTTGAGAGGCTCCGGACGTCTTGCTTTGTCATACCCGCTTCCAGAAGCGGGCTGCGGACTCCTTCCAGTTCGGATATGGCTTTCATTCCCGGGCGGTAATCCTTAAGATCATCAGTATTGGAACCGTCGAGGACCCAGGAGAAGCTGTTTTCCCCTGCCCAGAGGCGGAGCTTTTCGAATCGGTACTTTTTGCAGTGGTAGCACCGGTCCTTTCCGTTGCTCACGAAATCTGCAATGTCGAGCTCGGACACCGAAAGAATGACGTGCCTGATGCCGAGAAGGGCTGCAAGTTTTTTTGCGTCTTCCAGTTCTGCCTCCGGCAGTGTGGGAGACGATACCGTTACCGCCGCTGCATTGCTTCCCAGTACCCGGAAAGCTGCCGCGGCAAGGAGGGTGCTGTCCGTTCCTCCAGAGAAGGCCACGGCAGCTTTTTTCATATCTTTCAGCATGGACAGCAAATGTCCGGTTTTTTCTTTCAGTGAGCCGGCCAAAGGAAAACCTCCTTGTCGGTTTTTTTGCTTTTTCATATACTACACGATGGGTCAGCATATTCCAATGAGGCCCGGAGGAGATCGGATGAAAATACACCCTACGGAAAACAGCATGCCGCCCGGAAATCCCCTTGGGCCAAATACAGTCGTTGTTCTTATGAGCGGCGGTGTTGACAGCTCTCTTGCGGCCTGGATCCTGCAGGAGCGGGGATGGAATGTTGTCGGGGTGACCATGAGAATTCCCGGAAATACAGGGACTGCAGGAAGCAAAACCTCTCCCGGAAGTGATGCCGTCCATGTTGCACGCTTCCTTGGAATACCTCACTATACGGCGGATCTCGAAGAGGAGTTTCGGGCGATGGTGATCTCGCCGTTTGTTGAGACATATCGTTCGGGAATGACGCCCAATCCATGCGCTGACTGCAATGCACTCCTGAAGTTCGGCCTTCTGTGGGACAGGATAGAGGAGGTCTTCGGTCCTGTTGACCTGGCAACGGGACATTATGCCCGGACAGCCGACCGGGAGGGAGAACGTTCTCTTGGCCGCGGAACGGACCGGGGAAAAGACCAGAGCTATTTTCTTTACGGAATACGCAGGGAGCGCCTGAAGAACCTTCATCTTCCCCTCGGAGGCAACACAAAGGAAGAAGTGCGCAGGCTGGCGAGGTCAGCAGGACTGCCGGCAGCCGAAAGAAAAGAAAGCATGGAAATATGTTTCGCCGGCGAGGAAAATTATAGGAGGCTCATGGAGGATTTTCCCGGTGAGCCGGGAACCATCGTGAACGAGGAAGGCGTTCTGCTGGGGTTCCATAAGGGAATCTCGAATTTCACCATCGGACAGAGAAAGGGGCTCGGAGTTGCGTCCAGGGACGGACTCTACGTGCTGAAAATAGATCCCGAACGCAATATTGTCGTTGCGGGGGCGAGGGAAAAGGTTTTTCGGCGCGGAGTAAGGGCCGGGAAGGTTAACCTGTTGCTGCCAGGCCTCCTTTACCCCGGTGCTGTTCTCTACGGGAAGACCCGCTCAAGAGGGGAGCCTGCCCGATGCACGGTTCTCCGGAGAGGGAACGGAGAGATTGCGGTCTCTTTCGATGAGCCCCAGTTCGCTCCTACACCAGGTCAGCGCCTTGTTTTGTACGACGTGGACGGCTGGGTGGCAGCGGGAGGCATAATCGAACACAGCGAGGAGGCAGATGAATGGACGCAGTGATCGCAAGGCAGCTGGCACATGTCTATGAGGAAGGACAATCGGCCGTCCTGTGTATGGTCGTTGAAGAGTCAGGTTCAACGCCGCGGGCCGCAGGAGCTTCTATGATCGTTTATCAGAGCGGGAGAACAGAGGGCACCATAGGCGGCGGCATAACGGAACACAGGGTGACCGGAAAAGCGCTCGATATGCTGGAAAAAGGCGCTGGATCCGCCCTGTTCACAGATACGCTGGATCCGGGAGAGGCTGCCGCAGAAGGGGCTGCATGCGGCGGAACGGTAACAGTCTACCTGGAGGTAGTGGGAAGAAGACGTGAACTCGTTATCTTCGGAGCCGGCCATGTGGGGAAAGCAATCGCCCGTGCCGGAGATGCTGCCGGTTTCGCAGTCACAGTCTGGGACGAAAGAGCAGAGTTTGCGAATCCTGAAAATATACCGTGGGGGAAGACCATCTGCTGTCCCCTGGAGGAACTGGAGGGCAGAATGCCCGAATTTCACGGCGATACCTACGCTGTCATCGTTACCCGAGGCCATTCGTTGGATGCGGACGTTACACGCCTGCTCGAAGGAAAAAAGGCGGCATATATCGGAATGATAGGGTCCAGGAAGAAAATCGCATTTGTCAGGGAACATCTCGTATCCGGAGGTGTGTCTCCGGAGTATCTTGACAGCATCTTTCAGCCTGTGGGAATACCCATCAGGGCGGAGACTCCCGAGGAGATCGCTGTTTCCGTATTGGCTGAAATTATCGCTGTCTTCAGAGGTGCTGATGTTGCATCGCTCCGGTCTTCTCTTTAACGTTTATAAAAGAAAAGCAGAGAAAAAGAGAAAAAATAGCCAAAAATATAGATTAATTTGAAATGGAGGATCTTGAGCTGAGGGGTAAAACGGGTACAATATAAAGGTCAGTATTGGTTAGATTTTGGAAGGCTGGTGGGGATGATGGCCGTCTCATATAAGGATTATTACGAAATACTCGGCGTGAGCCGGACGGCGTCCCAGGACGAGATCCGGAAGGCCTACAGAAAAAAGGCGAAGGAGTTTCATCCGGATGTGAATAAACAGGCCGGTTCGGATGAGAAATACAAGGAAATCAACGAGGCCTACGAAGTGCTGAAAGACCCCGGGAAAAGAAAACAATACGATACCCTGGGGGCCGATTGGCGACAGGGGCAGGATTTCACACCTCCTCCGGGATGGAACGGCGGGGATGTCCGTGTGGATTTCGGCGATATGGGGGGATTCAGCGATTTCTTCCAGTCCATCTTCGGCGGTTTTTCGGGAAGAAGGGGACCTTCTCCTGCGGATGACATGTTTTTCCGCGGGAACGGAGGATCCGATGAAATGGTCCTGGAACTGTCTCTGGAGGATCTGCTGAAGGGCGGAACCAGGACGATCTCATACGAACGGAGCGAACCGGGGCCTGACGGCAGGCTGCATCGGAAGCAGAAAACCGTGAACGTGAATCTTCCCCAGGGAGTGACCGATGGGTCGCGAATACGGCTCAAGGGGCAGGGATCGCGGGGAGGAGATCTTTACCTCGTCCTCAAGATCGCTCCCCATCTTCGTTTTTCCCTTGAGGGGTACGACCTGGCCTCAATCCTGAAGGTCGCACCGTGGGAAGCAGCCCTTGGGGCAGAGGTTCCTGTGGAGACCATTGAAGGCAGGGTATCAATGAAACTGCCTTCCGGGACCCAGCAGGGGAAGAAACTCCGGCTCAAGGGGAAAGGTATCCCGAGGCGCAGAGGGGCAGCCAGGGGAGACCTGATAGTGACGATTGAAATAGTCATTCCGGAGAAGCTCACCGAGAGGGAAAGGGAGCTTTTTGAAGCCCTGGCGGCACACTCTCCCTTCAATCCTCGGGCGTAAGGAGCAGAGGTGCATGGCCCGGCGATTCCGCCGGGTCTTTTTCTACGGCTTCGACCGTTATCCTGGAGGTCGCTGTTTTTCCCTTTGAATCCACCAGCGAGACCGAATGCGTCCCTCTTTCGAGTGTCCAGAAAAGGGGAACCGTTCCTTCCTGTTTCCCTATGAATTTGCCTCCCACGAACCAGTACACCGGAGGAGTCGCTCCTTCTGCTTTCAGGGAGGTCTTCTGGGCTCCCCCGAAAGGAGTGAGGAAGTATTTCGATCCCGGAAGAGGAGAAACAATTGCAGCCTCCCTGCCGGTTTTGAACTCAAGCGCCCTCCGAAGGGCATACTCCTCGAGTTCAGCCGGCCAGACAATTTTTACCTCCCCGTCCCTGAATACATGAAGCCGGCAGGGGGCAGGAGCCGATATGCCGGAGAGGGCGTATTCCGTCCTCGTTGAGGGGCATACAGGAGAGGGAGGAGCCCCGGAGAGTGCGCAGACAGCCCTGGTTTCCACGCCGGAAGGGATCTCGTACCACCCTGCTTCGGGGAGACTTCTCAGGATCTCGACGATCACCGGTGCGGCGGCGTGGAGACCGACCAGTTCCCCGTGGGGTTTTCCTGAAGGGTCACCCATCCATATGATGACGGTATACTTTGGGTTATAGGCGGCAGTCCAGGCGTCCCTGTACCCGTAGGAAGTCCCTGTTTTGAAAGCGAACCAGCCTTTTTCTCTTTCGATCCTCTTTCCCTGGACCGGGAGAAGTCTTCCCGTATCCTTCAAAATATCCGCTATCAGGAAAGCCGCGCCTTCCGAGACGATCCGCCGTTCGGGGAGGATTTCATCCCGGAGAAAAACAGGAGACCTGCGTATCCCGAGGTTTGCAAGCATGCAGTAGGCTTCCGCCATCTGGAGAAGAGTCACTTCCCCTCCTCCGAGGATCAGGGAGTCGCCATAGTACCCGGTAGGTTTCGAGAGAGTCCTGAAACCGGAGTTTCTCAGAAGGTCGAGGACAAGTTCCTGACCTGCGGCACGAAGGATCCTGACCGCCGGGACGTTGAGGGAATCTGCCAGGGCTGTCCTCAGGGGGACCGGTCCCCTGTAGGTCATGTCGAAATTGCGCGGAGCATTGCCCGAAAAAGCGAGGGGAGTATCGGCCATGAGAGTGGACGGTGTATGGGTTCCCCGTTCGAAGGCTGCGAGGTACGCGAAGGGCTTCAGGGCGGAACCGGGAGACCTGGGACTGCGTGCACAGTCCACCCAGCTTCCGGAAAGTCCAGTGCCGAGCCTTCCATTGCCGCAGTATGCGCGGATTTCACCCGTTTTGTTTTCCATCACGATTCCCGCCGCGGTTATTTCCTCCGGAAGGGCGGCCAGTGAAGTTCCTAAAGTTCGTTCAAGGAGTTCCTGCACCCGGGTGTCCAGGGTCGTATGTATCATGCCTCCCTGCCTGCGGTCGCCGAGTGCTGCCAGGGCGAAATGCCGGGCTTTTGAAGGAAGGCTTCTTCTTTCCTCCGGAAGAGGTTCCGAAAGTGCAAGGCGGAACTGTCCGCCTGATATGATTCCCCTCTCCGCGAGCAGAGAAAGGATGAAGTCCCTTCTGTTTCGGGATGTCTCAGGATTTCTGTCCGGACGGTACAGAGACGGACCCTTGAGCATCCCCACCAGCAGGGCTGCTTCAGCAAGGGACAGTTCCGCCGCAGATTTTGAGAAATACATGCGGGCCGCAGCCTCTACCCCCCGTATGTTTCCGCCGAACGGGGCACGGTTCAGATACAGTTCGAGGATCCGTTCCTTGGAGAAGACCTGTTCCGCTTTGACTGCTGCCGCGAATTCAATGAGCTTCGTCTGGACGGTGCGGGGCCTGGGATGAGAAAGGCGTATGAGCTGGCTCGTAATAGTGGAGGCTCCCGAAACGACCCTGCCGGAACGGATGTTCTGAAGGATGGCGCGAAAAACTGAAATAAGGTCAACTCCCTCATGATCCCTGAATCTCCGGTCTTCCACCTCGACCGCAGCAAGTGGGATCCATTTTCCCATTTCGGAAAGGGGGATGGGGATCGACCATTCGGAGGACTCGGACAGCGCCGCGAAAAATGGCTCGCCTCTCCGGTCCAGAAGGACGGGGGACGAATCCCATGTCTCTATTTCTTCCGGTGAAAACGGCAGGTGGATGAACAGGAGCAGAAGGGCTCCTCCCGCTGCAATTCCGGCAAGAAAAACAGCCCGGATAGATCTGCGGGAAGAGCCCTTCATGGCTTAGCGTATTTCAGCCTTTCCGGCTGCAGTAACCGCGTTGATGTCGGGAGCGTACATGCCTTCAGCGGCGAGAGGGGGCAGTGTGAAGGTCCCCCTGCTGACCGCTCTCAGAAGGTATTTGTACTCGAAGGGCCTGTCCATGTAATCGATGAAGAGAAGAAGGCGGTCGTCCCTCATCTCCGCCCTGACGCCGTACGTCCTGGCGGGCTGCTGCTGTTCGGTTCCGCCGGAGAGCTTTATGTTCTCGATCTCCATTCCTCCGGGGAGCATATCTGTGACGACCAGGTCGCGAACTGCCCCGGCGGGAATTATTTTTATCGTTGCCTCGATCCGTTCACCCCGCTCTAAAGCTGCACCCGGTTCAAGAGAATCACCTTTCCGGTTCTTCCATGACCGGGAGATAGAGACGCCGCTTGATGAGACTGCGGGAGCCTGCTCGGGAACTCCTGCGGAAGTCCACGCGTAGTATGCCGTTCCTTCCCCGGCAAGGGAGAGGGAAAGGAGCCCCTCGGGCAGTTCGTGGAGCCCAAGGGAGGTCTGTTGTCCCTCGAAGAAGGATGCCACTTCATTGCCTGCCTGGTCTTTCAGAACGGCAGTGAAGGGTTTGCGGGCTCCTTTCGTTTTCTCGATCCACTTCCCGAGCGCCAGGACACCCATGGCATTATCCTGGGTTGTGCTCCATGCCTGTTTCCTCGCCTGAGAAATGAGCTTTTCAGCGAGCGCCGCCGCAGGAGCGGAGAGCGGGTCAACCTCCGCCCACATGAGCAGCTTGAGCGCATCGGTCCTGGAGACTGACTCCAGCGTTGTGATGTCGCCTTCCCTGAGCGCCGGAGACGATGTCCCGAGTGATTTCAGAGGTTCCGGCGTTCCAGATGAAAGGGCATAGGCTCCGGCGAGGAATACCGCTCCCGAAGGCCTGAGTGATGAGGTGTGCTCGCTTATGTGGGCCATCCATCCCAGCGGAGGCTCTCCTGCAAGGGCCAGAACGTAGGAAGCGTATGCCTTGAGCGTCATGTTTTCCCGAAGGGTCCATTCTCTTTCGTCATTCGGCATAAGAGGCAGCAGCTGGCGGACATACGAGAGTGCTCCCTTCAGCAGGTCTTCGGGCACGTCGGCTCCATTTTTTCCGGCTTCCACGAGGAAATGGGAGGCATATACAGAACCCCACGGTGAGCTCGCGGAATTCCCGGGCCAGGCCGCAAAAGCGCCGTGATACAGCTGCATGGCGCCTATCTGGCGTATTCTCAGGGCGAGGGCCGCCTCCTGTTCGTCCCTGTTCACCAGGGCAGGGTCAATTTCCTGGGCGAGCCCCGGGAGAACGAGAAGAGGCCATGCTCCTGATACGGTCTGTTCCAGGCATCCATAGGGATAGGTCATGAGGAACATGGAGGGACCCAGAAGGTCAAGCGCCGGAAGGTCTGAGAGTACCAGCTTCCCTTCACCGGTTCCCGTGAACCAGTTCCTTGGGATATCAACCTTTGCTTCGGCGTCTTTTCGAACGATCCCAGAACCAGAAAGAGCGATCCTCGGATAGGCGGGCCGGACCGGAAGATCCAGTTCCTGGGAGAAGGTGCCGCCGTTCCATTCAGTGACGACCGACAGGTATGCTGTCCCGGCCTCCGGCCCCGCTGTAAACCGTGCGTTGAAGAGCGCCTCGTCCCCGATCTTGGTAAAGTCGGCAATAAACTCCCGTTTTCCTGTCAGCGTGATCGGACCCTTTGCCGTGATCGTCACCGAGCACTTCCGCGGACCGTCTGCACCGGAGAATATTTTCAGCGGAGCATAGAAATCGTCTCCGGGAGACACGGCCCTGGGAAGTGAGAGTTCCGTGGTGATCTCCCTTACGATGGTGACGTGCTTTTGCCCCATGCCGAAAGCATCTTCCGATGCGGCGACGGCCATAAGCCTTCCCCTGCCGCTGAACTCCGGTATTTTGAGTTCAGCCGAGAAAACGCCGCTTTCATCGGTTGTAAAATGGCCGGCAAATATGGAAAGGAGGAGGAATGACCGGGCGGCAACAGGCGAGAGCCCCGCACGGAGCGCTGCCATTGCATCTTCGCCTTCGCCCCCGCCTGTTTTCAGAAGAGGGGTGGCTCTCGACTCGAGGGGAAGCAGCTGGTCGTACATATCATAAACCGAGAGGCCGAGGGCTCTTTTCGCCATAAAGAATCCCCAGGGATCGGGTGTCGAATAGCCCGTGAGAGAGAGAATGCCTTCGTCCACGAAGAAGAGCGATATCTCGCCCTTCCTGGAATTCCCCGCACCGTCCCTGATGATGCCCTTCACGTTCAGTGTTTCTTTCGGCTGGATCCGGTCAGGCGTCTCCAGGGAAACGGAAAGCTTTTTTCCGGATTCCTCAACGGAAAGGGACAATGTGCCGATCGCTCTGTGGCTTCCCCATGCTTCTCCCTCCACCACAGGCCGGATAACACTTGCCGAAACGTAGGCGTTGGGTATCATTTCACCTGTTACAGGTATTTCCAGGGTGACTTCGCCCCTGTCAAGGGAGATGACTTTCCTGAAGAGCTCCCTGTCGGTATCTACAGTGACGAGCATATTTCCGGCGAAGGGGCTGCGGAATGTCACCGAAGCCGTTTCACCGGGGGCGTATTTTTCCCTGTCCGACTTTATGATGACCCTGTCGATCAGGGAGGAGCCTCCAGCTTCTTCCATCCCGTAGGGAGCCCATGCGTACATGGAGGCGGATGCGGAACTTCCCGAGTCTGCGTCGGAGAAGCGGATAACGTATTCTCCCCAGCTCCTGGGAGTGAAGGAGAACGTCCCTGTTCCTTCCTTCAGCGGAACAGTGGTTTCAAATTGGGGGATGAGCTCTGTCTGCATCTGCATGCGTGTCTGGTTTTCGACCCGAACGAGGTTATAGTGACGCCTGACCAGGAAAAGCTCGCCGATGACGGAGCCTGTTCCGGAGGCCTGTCCTTCGGGGGTCACTGCAGCTACCCGGACGGAAGTTTCCTTTCCCGGAACAGCATCTGAAGACGGTTTCTCAATCCCGATGTAAACGGGGTAGGGGTGCATGGGTCTCCTTAACGTGGTGGAGACCCACCGGCCGCTTTCCTCCATGACCCTCAGGTGGAAGAGCATGCTTATGGAGGAGGAAGGAGACCATCCTTCAGGTGAAGAGAATGAGACGCTTCCCCTGCCTGACTCGTCAAGTTTTCCGTCGCCGAGGAATTCCACCACGGGTTCGAATTTCTTTTCCGGGTCGCCGAATGTGAAGGCCTTCCATCCTTCGGGCTGGAAGGGAACGGCGGAAGCCCTGATCTCTCCCTCGAAGGGAAGCCCGGCCGCCGGTGCCCCGAAAAGATAGGACGACATGATGCTGATCTCTATTTTTTCTCCTGGGGCAAGGAAAGGCTTATCGCTTTCAGCTTTTACCTCGAGCCTCGGCGCGACGAAGTCTTCCACAAAGAATTCAGTACGGCCGAGTGGTGTGTTTTCTCCTCCGGGAACGGCGACTGTTGCCGTGTATGTTCCTGTGGGTGATGCAGGAGCCAGTGTTGTGGAAAACGACGCCATGCCCTGGGGGGAGAGCATTGCCGTGCCCCTGGTGACCTCTCTTCCGATGGAGGAGCGGATACTGTAGACGACAGGGAACGGTTCAGGCGGAAGACGCCTGGAGTCCCTGACCACAGTGGTGAAATCCACTTTTTCGCCGGGACGGAAGACTCCCCGTGGAGCGAAAACGAGTGCATCATACCCGGTATTCCAGGGACGGCCCCCCGTATCGAATCCGTTGTCGGCAAGGAG
Organism: uncultured Synergistaceae bacterium; assembly: GCA_964439735.1. GTDB lineage: Bacteria > Synergistota > Synergistia > Synergistales > Aminobacteriaceae > Aminivibrio. Next base: position 527 of record CAYTQC010000015.1, on the reverse strand, counting down.
GTTGCCCTCGAGCTTCAGGAATGAGAGGTCGTCCCCCTTTTCCACGGTGGCCAGTGCGGGCTGCAGCTGGCTGTCCCACGGCTCTTTGCCGTTCCATGTCCAGAGTCCGTTTTCATCCGTTTCTCCCGATGCAAGGAGCTGGTTGCTCTTCGAATATACCCTGACTGCCGCACCGGCGACGGGTTTCATGCCGAGTATGGTATTCACCCATACAGTGATCCCCGCCGGGGCGACGCGCGCTGCAATTCCAAGGTCCGTGACCGCCACAAGCTGTTCCGATTCCCCCCAGTATTCACCGGACGCATCAGAAGCGGTGAGAAGGAAAACTCCCTTCGTTGCACCCGCAAGCTCCCTGAGATCAATGGCACGCCTGACTGGAGAATTCAGCGCTCCTTCCGGCCGGGCGGTCCTGGAGGCGACCCTTCTCGCCAGGTCCCTTGGAATTGTATAGCCTGAAAGGGTCATCGCCAGAGGAATATTGTTCTCATAAACCCTCCAGAGGCTCAGGTTCACTTCTTCAATATTCA
>CAYTQC010000014.1:21361-23578 GCA_964439735.1 uncultured Synergistaceae bacterium | reverse complement strand
TCGGTGGTCAGGTACCTCGGGAAGCAGTACGGAATAGCATCGGCCAGGTTGATCCCCGCAGGGGTGGGCATGCTTGCCCCGGTGGCTTCCAACAGGACGGAGGAAGGCCGCGCGAAGAACCGGCGGGTCGAACTGGTGGAGTTTTGATCTTCAGGGCTATAAAAGGGGCAGGAGGGTGTACAGGACCGGAAGAGTCACCACAAGCCCGAGAGTCGTGACAAGCCAGCAGCTGTTGGCAAGGTCCAGGTCGAGGGCGTAAAGGGAAGGCGGAACCAGGGCGGTGAAGGCCGTCGGCATGGATGAGAGGATAAGGGTCGTTTTCAGCGGAAGACCGTCCGCGGCATTGCCCAGCCCCGCCAGTGCGGCCAGTGATGTGCAGGCCGCCGGGACGAGGAGGAATTTGACTCCCGAGATCGCAAGACTCTCTTTCAGGTAGCGTCCCGTTTTGCCGAAGCTCATGGCCATGCCGATAGTGGTGAGCAGGATGACTGTACTGAGAGGGATGAGGACGGTGTTCAGCAGTGAAAAAAACGGAGGCCTCGGGATGCCGGACAGGTTCAGGCAGGTTCCCGTGAAAAGACTTCCAAGGGAGACGAGCAGGAAGGGGTCGCGGATGAGCTGCTGCACAAGGCTTCTCGTGCTCCCGGCCTTTTCCTGTGCGCTGTAGAGCCTGGCCGCCGGGAATCCTATTCCGTAGTACACCAGTTCTTCGATCAGCTTAAAGACGGCCACGAAGGCGTATCCTTTTTCCCCGAGGAAGACGAACGTTATGAGGCCCCCGATCGACCCGATGTTCGTGAAAAACCCGCAGCAGAACATGGAGCCGGCCTGGGCCGGAGCCATGCGGAAGATCCTGGCGAGCACCGCTCCTCCCAGGCCTCCGAATACATGGCAGAAAGGGCCGATAAGGGCCAGGAGTGCGATCCTTGGTTCGCTGATCTCAACGACCCAGAGCGCGCCTGCAAACGTGACGGGCCCGATGCCCAGCAGAACTGATTTCTGAAGGAACGTGCGGACTTTCTGTATCGGCCATGGAAGCTGCAGTGCCCCTTTTTTATCGAGAAACCGGGCGGCGAAGCCCATAAGAAGCCCGAAGGCTATCAGGAAGAGAGAGAACAGGATTTTTTCCATGTACGGGTCCTTTCGGCCGGCAATAAGTGAAGACGCTGCAGTGAGCGTGTCCGGCCACGAGAGGTATTATTCCTTTCCCCTCCTTTAATGTCAACTTCCCGCCCCTGCCGCTTGAAAAAGGGTATCCCGGCGCTATACTTGAACCATGGAGTTTACAGCCGATTCGGAGAACAGGAGGGAAGCGAATGAGCCAGCCGGTGATTGGCATTGTGGGAAATCTGCTCATCGAACAGGGGGGATTTTCTCCCGGAATGGAGAGAAGCTACGTGAACAACGACTATGTCTCGGCCGTGGAGCGTGCCGGAGGGCTTCCCGTCATCCTTCCGCCGGTCAGGGGCCAGGACGTGGCGGAAAAACTGGCGGATCATGCCGATGCCCTTCTCATATCCGGGGGATATGACATTGATCCCCTGCTCTACGGAGAGGAGCCCCATGAAGCACTTGGATTCGTCTACCGCGATACTGATATCTTCCAGCTCCGGACGATCAGGACGGCCCTGGCGAAAGGAAAGCCGGTTCTCGGCATCTGCAAGGGCATCCAGCTCCTCAACGTGGCGTGCGGCGGCACCATATACCAGGATCTCTCGGAAATCCCCGATTCCTTCGTGAAGCACAACCAGAACCGAAAACGCTCCTGCCCGAGCCATACGGTCGTGGCGGAGGAGGGGTCCGTGACAGCGGACCTTCTCGGTACTTCGTTCACGGTCAACAGCTATCACCACCAGGCAGTGAAAGAGATCGGCCGGGGGCTGAAGGTAACCTCCAGGGCCATGGACGGCGTGATCGAATCGGTGGAAATGGAGGGCGAAGCCTTCGTCCTGGGTGTCCAGTGGCATCCCGAGATGATGATGGCCTCAGGGGACGATATGCTCCCCCTCTTCCTCCGCCTTGTGGAAGAGGCGGAAGGATACCGGAAGAAGCCATGAGCCTGAGCGCGGACGTTGTTCTTTCTCCCCGGGAAGATCTTCCTGAGGCCGACTGCTGGCTGGTCATCGACATCCTCAGGGCGACCACGACCATGTGCGCCTTCTTTGAAGCGGGAGGATCGCGTCTCTATCCGTCGGAATCGGTGGAGGAAGGTCTTGC
>CAYTQC010000014.1:7604-21261 GCA_964439735.1 uncultured Synergistaceae bacterium | reverse complement strand
GCGCGGATGGCGCTCTCCGTATGGCGGGAGGGAGACTGCCGGCTCAATTCTCTGCTGGAGCGTTCCGTCCACGGAATGCGCCTTCTTTCCCTGGGATTCGCAGCAGACGTCGCTTACGCGGCGGAAATCGACGCGTCAAGGTCTGTGATCAGGCTGTATAACCAAGGAAGTATCCCTTTCCTCGCTGCGGACGGGGAATAAAAAACATCTGCCCCGGCCGTTTCCGGCCGGGGCAGAAAAACAACTGCTCAGCCCTTTGCCGGCACGGGAACCGTGAGCCCCCCCTCGGGCATCACGATGTACTGCAGGCTGCTTCCCTTCCCGGCCTCAATGCGCCGCAGCGCTTCCCCGATCGTCGGAACCTTTACGAAGAAGAGTTTCTTCACCAGGTTTTCATCGAGCGACGTCACCATGTAGACAGTCTTTTCCGCAGCGACCTTGGCAATGCCGAATGCCTTGTGCCCACCCATCATGAAGTCCGTTTGAATGCGCCCGATGATGTCCCCGGGACAGGTTGCCGCATTCATCCACTGTTCGAAAACGGACTCTCCGTATCCGGCCGGGCAGTCTGCCAGCAGGATGATAGCACCGCCCTTCTTTGTTGCCTTATCCGCGTGATCGAGCGCCTTCTGCGCCTGGTAGACGTTGATGTCCCTGGGGTGACCGCAGGCGCTCGCTATTGCCACGTCCGCAAGTCCCTTTATTGGCACCTCGTAGAGCGAGGCTGATGCAGCGACTGCTTCCTTCCATGCATCGACGACATCTCCGGCCACCACTTTCACGATCTCCCTGTTTTCGTTGACCACCACGTTGAGGATCATGTCCACGCCGGCCATCTTCGCTGCTTCGATCATCTCGAGGCTGACCGGGTTGTGATCCAGGTCGGGAAGATCATCCATGAGCTGTACCATCCTGGAGTGGTTGCGTTCCACGTTCTGCTTCCACGCCACGCCGGGAAAAATGGATTTCCGTCCTCCAGAGTATCCCGCGAAGTAGTGGGGCATCACCACGCCGAGGGTGAGGACGAAGTCAGCATCCCTCACCAGCCTGTTGATACGCAGCTCGGACCCTGTGGAGAGTGTTCCGACGGGGGCAAGGGAATCCAGGTCGTCCGAGACGTGGGAGACGATCCTGAAGCGCCGGACCATCTCCTCGCCGTACACCTGGAGGTTCTGTTCAGGGGTGTGCGGATCGTGGATCCCGGTTGCCACCACAAGGGTTACCATGTCATCGGTGATCCCGGCATCGGCGAAACGCTTCAGGACGGGAGGAAGGAGCAGATCATAGGGTGTGGGGCGTGTGATGTCGTTAACGATGACCACCACGTTCTTCGGTTTCTTCGCCTGAAGCAGTTCAGAGAGGGAAGGTGTCCCCACGGGTGTGTCCAGTGCGGCATGGACGTCCTGTACAGTGCACGGTTTCATGTCCGATTCGGGAGGCAGCACCACCTGGAGGATCTTCGATTCTTCCAGCTGGAAATCAAGCGTTCCCTTACCGTATTTCATCGTAAAATTCATTGGAAAAATTCCCCCTTTCATCGCTGCTCACTGAAACATCTCTTCAACGAAGTATCCTATATACCGGAAACACAGGCAGGGAAATGATACGCCCCGTCCGCCCCTTATTCCTCCCCGGAGAGCGGTTCCGACTCTTCGTCAACGATGAAGATCTCCTTTTTTTCAGCATCGCCGTCCTCAACCTCCCCGGGCGAGAGGACGAGGGCAATGACGCCGGAATGGGTGACGAAGAAAACCCGGGCGTAGGCATAGTCGCCGATCTTGTCGTAAATGCGCCCGGCGCTTGCTGTTCCCCTATAGACGGTGTCGGCGCTGTTGGCGACGTATCCGGTCGTGCCTATGAACGGCAGTTCGACGCGGATGGCCTCGTTGTCGTGGGGATTGTCCGGTTCCTTGACGATCTTGGTGATCCGGCCTATTTCAAATGGAGTTTTGCCATAGTAGTGGTCGATTCCCGTGACCGTGATGAAGTGGACCGTATCCATGGTGCATTCCTCCCGTTCTGCCGGCTTCAGGGGGAAGGAACCAACCTCACCCCCGGCCGCATGTTCGTCAGATTCTGGAGAAAACCGTCTCTCCGTCGATAATCGTGCGGATCGCCCTGCTTCTCGCATCGAGGGGGTCGCCGTCCCAGATGACAATGTCGGCGTCTTTCCCGGTTTCGATGGACCCTGTCCGGTCTGCGATCCCAAGGTGCTCTGCCGCGTAAATCGTCACCGCCTTTATGGCTTCCTCGCGGGGAAGCCCGGCCCGAACGGCCAGGGAGAGGCAGACGGAAAGGTGTTCGATGGGGACCACGGGGTGATCGGTGATGATGCAGAAATGGACTCCGGCCTTCCAGAGGACCGCCGGAGTGTCCCATGTTTTGTTCCTGAGTTCGATCTTCGGTTTTCCGGTAAGCGTGGGGCCGACGGCGGCGTAGACATTCTTTTCCGCGAGAAAGGGGGCGATGAGGTGCCCCTCGGTGCAGTGCTCCACGGTGAAAGGAACGGAAAACTCCTCCGCTATGCGGACCGCGGTGGCGATGTCGTCGCAGCGGTGGGCGTGGATACAGAGGGAGAGATCCCCGTCCAGTACGGGAAGAAGGGCTTCCTGCTGGAGATTCCGTTCGGCAGGTTCGTTCTTGCTCCTGGCATGGATCGTCTTGTTCCTGTAATTCGAAGCCTCCACCAGTGCCTGGCGGAGCAGGGCGGCGTTTCCCATGCGCGTGTTGGGAAGCTTCTGCTTCTCCTTGTAGACACGGATCGGATTCTCACCCAGTGCGGCTTTCATGCACGAAGGAGCTTTGACGATCATTTCATCCACGGTTTTTTTCCTCCCCCGGATGGCCGTTGCCGTCTTGATCACAGCTCCCTGTCCTCCGATGATATTGCCGCTGCCGGGAAGGGTCTGCACGCAGGTCACGCCTCCGGAGAGAGCGTCCGCAAAGGCCGTGTCGTCCTGGTAAATGGCGTCCAGTATCCGAAGGTGAGGAGCGACAGGGTTCACCATATCGTTGGCGTCCTCCATACTCTCGGGAAAACCTTCGCAGTAGGTGCCTATGTGGGTGTGAGCATCGATGAATCCCGGTGTGACGACCATCTCAGTTGCATCGATCACTTCATCGGCGTTCTTCGGGTCCAGCCCTTCCGCCACACCGGTGATCCTGCCGTTTTCAATGAAAACTGTCGCATTCGAATATACTGTTCCAAGCCCTGTTTCGAGAGCTCCTGCAAGTATCGCTTTCATTTGTGCCTCCCCGGATACGATATAATGACTGCTTCAGGCCTATTGTACCTCATTCTGTTCCCCCTCAGACAGAGCGGGACGATGACCGGATACATTGAAAATCCTGGAATTCCGGCCTGTACGATGTGCCGGATGAAAGGGTTGAGAGACCGTTGCCGGCAATCAGGCTGTATTCCGGATCAGAGTCCGGGAGGAGGAGACGTTATGGAAAATGCGGATTTGGTACTCACAATAATAGGCCGGGTCTCTTCACCTCTGAAAACACGGGAAGAATGTCCCCGGCAGGGGTTCGAGAACGCTCCCGAGGCTGAAATAATTCTCGGCAGCGCTTTTGAGGAAGCAGCTGACGGGCTGGAGCCCGGCAGGGAAATTCTTGTCTTCACCTGGCTTCACCAGGCAGACCGCTCAATTCTGAAAGTCCGCCCCAGGCGAAACCCCGACGCTCAACTCAAGGGTGTTTTCGCGACCCGGTCGCCTGTCCGACCCAATCCCATCGGGCTTCACAGGGTAAAGCTCCTGGAAAAAGACGGCGGCCGTCTCCTGGTGGCCCCGCTGGAGGCTCTGGACGGCACGCCGGTAATCGATATCAAGCCTTTGATTATAATGAATGACGAGCGCTAGGGAGGAAGAAGCTACTGGTGCTGCTTCTCCACCAGGCGCAGGCATGCGTCCCGGAAACACTCGCAGAGGGTAGGGTGGGCGTGGACGGTGTACGCCACGTCCCGGGCTGTCAGTTTCTTCGATACGGCAAGGGCGGCCTCACCCAGGACCGATGCGGCTTCAGGCCCCAGGATGTGAACACCGAGGAGCGTCATGTCTGATGCCCGGGCCACTACCTTGACGAACCCGTCGCTTTCCCCGAGGGCAAGGGCCATTCCGTTGGCGCCGAAGTATGCCTTTGCCGTAAGGATTTCCTCTCCCCGTTTTTTGGCCTCTTCCTCGGTCAGCCCGACTGCCCCTGCTTCGGGGTCCATGAAGACGCACGCGGGTACGGCGTCCGGATCTACTGTGTACTCCCGTCCGCTCATGACGCTCACTGCCGACAGTGCCTGGTATTCCGCAAGGTGGGCGAGCATTGCCCCTCCCGTGCAGTCTCCCACGGCATAGACACCGTCCACCGAGGTCCTCTGGTACGAGTCCACGGCAATGGCTCCTTTCTCGACTTTTACGGGGCTGTTTTCCAGGCCGAAACCGTCGAGGACAGGTTCCATGCTCGACGCGAGAATGAGCCTGTCGCACCGTTCCTCGAATGGCTCGTCTTTTGATGTTCCCCGGAGGAGCAGCCTGCCCTTGTCCTCACAGACTTCTGACAGGCGGACATAGTCGTAAATTGAAGCTCCCCGCTTTTTCATGATCTGGGCGGCCTTTTTCTTGATGTCTCCGTCAAGACGGCGCAGGATCTGGTCGGAATGCTTGAGAAGAAGCACTTTTTTACCCAGTGCCAGGAGCATCATTGCCATCTCCATGGCGATAACGCCGGCTCCCAGCACCGCCGCTGTCTGAACGCCGCCGTTCCTCTCCGGGTCCCAGAGTGTGGGATCGACGATCGCCCAGTCGCCCGTCAGCACGCCGGGGAGGTCGTTCCCGCTGAAGGCCGGGCGTACGGACCGGGCCCCGGTTGCGAGAAGGAGGCGCTCTCCCTCGATTTCCTCAATTGTCCCGTCATCTTTCTTCACCGACAGCTTTTTTGTTCCCTCCCACCGGACAACGGTACCCGTTCCCCGGCAGACCTTCACGCCTGCCATGCGCAGGGCAGTGGCGGATCCCTGCCGGAGTTTGTCCATCACTGACTCAACACGGCCCCATAGCCCTTCCGCGGATCCCTTGCCGCCGATAATATGGGCGTAGAGAGCTTTGGTAGGAATGCACCCGCGGTTCAGGCACACTCCCCCGAGGCGGTCCTTTTCCACGAGAACGGTTTTCATTCCTGCTCCCGCGGCAAGTTCGGCGGCACGAAGCCCTCCGGGGCCTCCGCCGAGGATAACAAGATCGTACATGGTTTCTCTCCTCCCCCGGAATGCCCAGGGCATCCGTTCGAATGTGCCCGGAGGCGCCTGTGTGAGGGCGCCTCCGGAATCGGAATCAGCTGTTTTCTTCGAACTGCCAGCGGAGGATCGGGTTCCTGGCCGCTGTCGTCTCGTCGGGCCGGGATACGGGCGTCGTGACCGGAAGATCGTGGAACGTTTCGGGCCCTTCCTCCCGGGCCTTCGCCGCTATGGCCTCCATGGCCCCGGCGAACCTGTCCAGCGTCTCCCTGGACTCCGTCTCCGTGGGCTCCACCATCAGTGCCTCCGGGACGATCAGGGGGAAATAGACCGTGGGCGGATGATACCCGGCATCGATGAGCGCCTTTGCCACGTCAAGGCTGCTGACGCCTGTCTCGTGCTTGAGAGGTCCTCCGTTCAGGACGAATTCGTGCATGCACCATCCCTTGTGGGCGAGTGGGTAGAGGGAGCTCAGCTTCTTTGCGAGGTAGTTGGCGTTCAGCACCGCCATCTCGGATGCCTCCACGATCCCCGCGGCGCCGAGCGTCCGGATGTAGGTGTAGGCGCGGACCAGTACTCCGAAGTTGCCGAAGAAACTGCGCACACGACCTATGGATCTCGGGCGGTCTTTCAGGTGCTCGAGTCCGAACCGGCCGCCTTTTTTGACTATGACGGGTGCCGGCAGGAGCGGTTCAAGCTCTGCCTTCACCCCGACCGCTCCGGCGCCGGGGCCTCCGCCTCCGTGTGGTGTACTGAATGTCTTGTGAAGATTGAGGTGCAGTACGTCGAAGCCCATGTCTCCGGGACGGGTCTTTCCCATGATGGCGTTGGCATTGGCTCCGTCGTAATAGACCAGCCCTCCGCCCCTGTGCACGGTGTCGGTGAGCTCGAGTATGTGTTTTTCAAAGATCCCCAGCGTGTTCGGATTGGTGAGCATGAGTCCTGCCACTGTGTCGTCCATGAGGGACCTGAGGGCTTCCAGGTCCACCATTCCCTCTTCGTCGGACGCGACTTCAACCGTATCGAACCCCGTTACCGATGCCGATGCGGGGTTTGTTCCGTGGGCGGAATCGGGGACGATGATCTTCGTCCTCTTCGTGTCCCCCCGGCTCTCGTGCCATGCCTTGATCATCATAAGTCCCGTCTGTTCGCCGTGAGCTCCTGCAGCCGGCTGGAGAGTGACAGCATCCATTCCCGTGATCTCGGCAAGCATGTCGCTCAGGGTGTGCATGAGCTCCAGCGCGCCCTGCACCGTTTCTTCCCGTTGAAGGGGGTGGATCCGGGAAAATCCCGGCATGCGGGCAGCGGCCTCGTTAATTTTCGGGTTGTATTTCATTGTGCAGGAACCGAGGGGGTAGAACCCCTCGTCCACGGAGTAGTTCATTCTGGACAGCCCGGTGAAGTGACGGACGACATCCACCTCCGCCATTTCCGGCAGCCGGGGAGCGGTCTCCCGGCAGGTTCCCTGGAGGGCTTCGCCGCAGTCTACAGCGGGGACATCGAGAGGGGGCAGCGCATAGCCGACTCTTCCGGCACGGCTTGCTTCAAAAAGGGTCTCCATTGGACGGCTCATTACGCATCACCTCCTGCGACCGCAGCGAGGCGGTCGATTTCTTCCCTCGTCCTGTTTTCAGTCACGGCGAGAAGCCAGCCGTTCTTCAGCCGGGGATACTCCGGCTCCAGTTCATAGCCCCCGATGATCCCGGCGTCGAGAAGACGCCTGTTCAGGTCAGCCACAGGCTCGTTGCAGAGCAGGACGGTTTCCCTGAAGGAGGGAACTCCTTTGAATGCCCGCCGGAATTTCCCCGTCTTTTCCAGCTGATCTACCGCATAGGCGGTTTTCGCAAGGATCTGCTCACCCGTTTCCCTGAGGCCCCCGGGTCCCATGAGGCTGAGATAGACCGATGCGGCGACGATGCAGAGGTTCTGGTTGGAGCAGATGTTCGAGGTCGCCTTCTCCCTGCGGATGTGCTGTTCCCTCGCCTGGAGGGTAAGGACGAATGTACGTCTTCCCTTGCTGTCAACCGTCTGTCCGCAGATGCGGCCGGGCATTTTCCGCATGAGGGGCTTGTTGACGGCGATGAAGCCGAAGGCCGGTCCCCCGAAGTTCATGGGGTTGCCGACGGACTGGCCGTCGCCCACAACGATGTCGGCACCCAGCTTTCCCGGGGCTTCAAGAACGCCGAGGGCAAGGAGATCGGTTGATACGATGAACAGCCCGCCGGCCCCGTGGACCGCATCTCCCAGGGTTTTCAGATCCTCGATATTGCCGAAGAAATTGGGGGACTGAACCACGAGCCCTGCCGTGTCTCCTCCCGCCAGCATTTTTTCAAGGGCGGCCCGGTCGATCCGGCCGTTCTCGGCGGGAAGCTCCCCGAATTCGAGGTTTCTGCTCCAGCAGTATGTCTTCAGGACCTCTCTCGTCTGGGGGTTCACGTTTCGCCCCCAGAGGATCTTTTTTCTTTTGGTGCTCGATGCCGCAAGCACGGCCGCCTCGGCGGCGGCTGTCGCACCGTCGTACATGGACGCGTTGGAGATCTCCATTCCCGTGAGCTCGCACACCATGGTCTGGTACTGGAAAATGGACTGAAGGGTACCCTGTGCGACTTCCGGCTGATAGGGGGTATAGCTCGTGGTGAATTCGCCCCTGGACACTATGCTGTCAACAGCAGCAGGGATAAAGTGGTCATAAACGCCTGCACCCAGGAAGCACGGCAGGTCATCTGCATTCCTGTTCTTTCCGGCCAGGGCCCTCAGGTCGCGGACCATCTCCGGTTCGGAGAGAGGATCCGGAAGCCTGGGCGGATTTTTCTGCCTGACTTTTTCGGGGATACCCGAAAAAAGGGTATCCATGCTGTCGGCGCCAAGATATTCCAGCATCCGGCGCCGTTCTTCCTCAGTGGCTGGAATGTATCGGCTCATGGCCATTCCTCCTACTCATTCTCGGCTTCAAGTTCCTCGACGAGTTTTGCGTAGGCCGCAGGGTCGAGAAGTGAGTCCATCTCCTTGGAGTCCGAGAGCTCGAGCTTAACCAGCCAGTTGGCGTAAGGGTCTTCGTTCAGCAGTTCCGGGGCTCCGTCAAGATCTTCGTTCACTTCGGCCACTTTCCCCGAGACGGGGCTGAACACGTCGTTGGCCCCCTTCACCGATTCCACGACGATGAAATCTTCCCCGGCCTTGACCTGCCTTCCCACTTCCGGAAGCTCCACGTATACGATGTCGCCCATGGCGTGCTGGGCGTAGTCGGTGATGCCCATTACGCCCAAATTGTCGTCGATTCTGATCCACTCGTGGTCCCTGGTGTACCGGAGATCCTTGGGTATATTTGTCATTTTTCTCAACCTCCTGTTGTTTTTGCCTGCTTCGAGGCTTTTTTATTTTTTGTACTTCCTGTCATAGAAGGGCCTTTTTACCACGGCGCCTTTCTTCGCCTTGTCGCGGATCATTACCCAGAGGCTTTCCCCTTCGGCGGGAGCGGGAGTTTCCACGCAGCACAGCGCCATGTTCGCGTCCAGGGAGGGGCAATAGCCCCCCGAGGTGACCGTGCCTATGATGCGCCCGTTCTCATCGGCCGCTTCCATGCCTGACCGCGGCACACCCTTGTCTTCCAGCCGGAGCCCGACTATTTTCCGCTTCAGCCCCTCCTCTTTCTGCCGTTTCAGTACGGGCTGGCCGATGAAGCCGCCTGCCTTGTCCACTTTTACGAAAAACCCGAATCCCGCCTCAAGCGGGCCGATCGTATCCGTGTACTCATGGCCGCACAGCGGCAGTCCCGCTTCAAACCGCAGACTGTCCCTCGCTCCGAGCCCTATGGGAAGAATGCCGTGCTCTTTTCCCGCCTCGAGCAGAAGATCCCAGAGTTCGGGGCCTTTCTCCCAGGGGACGTAGATTTCAAATCCGTCCTCGCCCGTGTAGCCTGTTCTGCTCACGATGGCGGGAATGCCGCCGACCGTGACGGAATCGGTGAACGTGAAGAACTTCAGGGCCCGGACGTCAACAGTGCACACTTTCGCCAGGATGGTTTCAGCGGCAGGACCCTGGAGTGCAGCCTCGGCGGTCTTCATGGAGATGTTTTCAATGATCACGCCGTCAGCCGGAAGATGAGTGCTGAACCAGTTCCAGTCTTTTTCAACGTTTGCCGCATTCACCACGAGAAGAAATTTTTCGGGGCTGTACCTGTACACCAGGAGGTCGTCCACCACTCCCCCCGATTCGGTGCACATGATATTGTACTGGACCTGGAAGTCCTTCATCACTGTAATATCGTTGGTCACCAGCTTCGAGATCCATTTTTCCGCATCGGGGCCTTCCACGGTGATCTCTCCCATGTGGGAGACATCGAAAAGCCCCGCTTTTGACCGCACATTGAGATGCTCGGCCTTGATGCCCGATGACTCGTACTGTACCGGCAGATCCCAGCCGCCGAAATCGACCATACGTCCTCCTGCCGCCACATGCTGTTCATACATGGGAGTTCTCTTCATTCCTGTACCTCCTCTTTTCTGCCGATGGGAGCTTCCTCAAGCCAGTCGGCCACGTTTTCCATCTCGGGCGATGCCGGAAACCCTTTCCTGACGGCATTCGCCATTTCATTCCAGTTCAGCGGGATTCCGTCCAGCACCCCGGCAAGGGAGGCGATCATCTCGCCGTCCATTGCGTCGGAGTAAATGACCGGGGCCGAAATCCTGTTCCCTTCCGTATTGAGCCTCAATTCAACGCCGCCCCAGCTGAATCGGCGGCTGACGCACACCTCGCACTTCGGTGAGCGCCCCAATCTCCATTCCACGGACGAGTGCTTTTCAACAAGCGTCCTGAATTCCCCGCTGTCGGGAAACCCTTCCTCCCGTACAGCTTCCTCGTGGCCGTATTCTTCAAGGAACGCCTCTTCCATGGCGTTCTGCAGAACCTCGATTTCAAGAGCAGGAGCTGCGTCCCGCAGGTTTATGACGCGGGATGAGACCGACGACACTCCCTTCGACTTCAGTTTCTCGGGGTCGACGTTCAGGTATCGGGAGAGCATGTCCAGATCGGCTGAAAGCAGGAGCGTCCCGTGATGAAGAGCTCTGAATCTCGTGAGCTGGTACGCGTTTCCGGAAAACTTGCGGCCCGATATGACGAGATCGTTTCTGCCTGAGAACTCCGCATCGATGCCGAGGGAACCGAGGGCACGGAGAACAGTGCCCAGCTGACGCTCCATGCTGTAAAATTTTCTCGGGAGAATGAATGAGTAATTCAGGTTCCCGAGGTCGTGGTAGACAGCCCCGCCTCCCGAGGTCCGGCGGGCAAGCCTGCCTCCTTCGGCCTCGAGCAGGTCAAGACGGCATTCCGCCCATGCGTTCTGGTTCCTGCCGATGACCACGGTCCGGGCGTTCTGCCAGAGGTAGAGGATTCCCTCACCGTCGGAGCAGTCGCCGACAAGGAATTCCTCCAGGGCAAGATTTTTCCAGGGATCGTATTCCTGTGAACGGACCAGGCGCACTCTTCGAAATACCACGTTCTCCCTCCTTGTTCCCCGGTCATCCGGGGGTGTCCGGAAATTCAGGGTCAGGGCGGCGAAATGCGTCCGGAAAATAGAGTATTATGTGTATTGCCGTCATGATATCCTCCCGCCGCCTGCGGGTCAATCAGGAAGCAAATCGCTACAGGTGCAAGCATATCATAAAATACTATGCAGGGGTATATGTCTCCGAGAGGATCAATCCAAATATGCAATAATGCTCCGGAGCACGGCAGGTCAGCATTCCGGCGACCCTTCACAAGGCCTGATAATTTGTCCTTTCTTTGCTACGCCCCTGACCTTTCCGAGAGCGTGAATATCTTCCAGAGGATCGCCGTCCAGTGCGACGAGATCAGCAATAAAGCCTTCCCTGACAACGCCTTTATCGGGCATGCCGCACAAAGCCGCCCCATTGACCGTAAGGGCTGCCAGTGCCTCTGCATGGGTAAAGCCGCTTCTCAGCATTGCCGTAGCTTCCATCGACGGGTCGAACCCGTGCGAATCTCCGCCGGCAGCCACCCGGACACCTGCCTTGCGAACTTTGCACAAAGTATCATGGTATCTTTCGATCATAGATTCTGCTGTTTCTCTCAAGCGGGGCGGAGTTTTGAGGTCGGCGGCCGCATCAAAAACGGCTTTGTATGTCATTACGTAAAATGTCCCGTTCTCCGCCATCATTTCAATATCTTCATCAGAGAGAGACGCTCCGTGTTCAATGGAGTCAACTCCGGCACGAATCGCCCTGGTCGCTCCTTCGCCGCCATAGGCGTGGACGCTGATCTTCAGGCCCAGTTCGTGAGCTTCCTCAACGGCAGCCCGTATCTCATCGAAGGAATACTGGGGATCGTAGGGGGTTCCCTGCCCTGAAAGGACATCAGAAACCATGAGCTTGATAAATTCTGCGCCGCGCTTACGCTCCTGTCTGACGGCTTTTCTGAGGTTTTCCGGTCCGTCCGCCTCAAGACAGACCCGCCATTTCGTAAACCCTGTGCGGGAGATGCGATGACCGGGAACAACCAGGTCTGGTACTGAAAAAAGTCCTTCCTGAAGACCTTTCTTGATCTGGATATTGACAGCCCCCCTGGACCCGGCATCCCGCACGGTTGTAACACCATTCTGAAGAAACCGGCTGCATTCTTTCACAGCCCGCAATGCAAAAACCACCCCGACTTCGGCATCCGGAACATGTTCGGCAACTGAGTCCAGCGTTATGTGTTCATGACAGCTGAATAAGCCGGGAATCACGACGCAGCCTTCCCAGGAAATAAGACTGCTGTTTTCGTCCGGCTCAATGTGCCCGGGTAAAATTGCCTGAATCGTTTCGTTTTCCGTCACCACTGTGGATGGCCTTAAGGGGCCGGACAGACCGGGATTCCGTATTCCTGCGCAATGAAAAAAACTCCTCATAATAACCCCTCCCCGTACTATGCTGTGAAACACGTAATTGTGTCCGGGCTGCAGACGATAGAAACAGCCAATTCGTTAAAAAATCACTGATTTGTCAAAATTATATACTGCTGTCACGGAAAACGATCGAAAATTTTATGTCCTTTAAATTCCCGTGTTTTGCGTAGTTATCCCGCGCGGAAAATGGAGCACCGGATTTCCGGAAAGAGACTTTGAAAAAAGTATCCTGCATTCCCATCCAGCTTTTCAGCAATTGGGATATTATGATTTCAGGACTGAAATCGGCTGAAAGCAGCGCACGTTTTTTCATCTTTACCCGGCAAACGTTTCCGATCCCACAGGCGTAAAAGATTTCTTGACAATTTTGCCTGTGCTGAATTTAAGGTAACTGCTTTTAAATCAATGATACCTGATACCGGGGAATCTCGAATTTCCTTTTTAAAAAAACTCGTTCCTGTCAGGGGTAAGGTGTATTCGGCCGTTTTTTTCATGTGGAAAAAGCTGTTACGATACGTATATTCCGGGAAAATCAAAAAGGGGAGCGATACGCCATGGTTTCCCGCAAGAAAACAGAGAAGGAAAAAATCATAATCAGGCCTGACGGCGCAGAGATCCTGACGAAAGGGAAGACCGGAGAGATGCCGCTTCTCATGATCCCGGGCCTCGGCGGGGATTCAGAGTGCTGGGGAGGGGTGTTTCCCCGCAAACTGAGGGAAGGAGGCATTGACCCGTTAGTGTACGATCCAAGGGGGCTCGGACTGAGTTCCTGCGGCAGCCTGGAGCCCTCAATTTCGCTTTACGCTGCCGATGCGGCGGCGGTACTGGAGGATCGTGCCCCTGGAGGAGCGGTGCTTGGGTGGTCAATGGGGGCTTCCGTAGCAATTGAGCTTGCCCTGTCCCGGCCTGACCTGGTGACCAGGCTTGTCCTCTGCTGCGGAAGCGGTGATCACGGGATGCTTGTCCGGCGGAGCCCGGAAGTTTTCAGGCCCATTCTGGACCGGGAGGCACCTGTGGCTGAACTCGCCTCCGTGCTTGGATCGCTGCTCCTGCCGTTGAACCAGAGAGGAAATACCCCCTTCAGCAGGGCATTCCTTTCGGTCATCAGGGATTCTTTTGTCCGCCACGAGGAGGGGATACGGTCGCAGCAGAAAGCGCTCGCGGAATGCCCCCCGGCAATGCCCCGGCTGCAGGAGGTCGCAGTTCCCGTACTGGTGATCATGGGAGACCGGGATGGCCTGATCCCTCCCCGGGAAGGAGAGAAACTGGCCCGCTCCCTGAGGGATTCGCGGTTCGAGATTTTTCCCGGAGGGCACGGGCTGATATATGAGTGTTCCGCTGAACTGGCAGAGCGCGTCTGTTCCTTTCTCAGTTTCCCCGGGAGGGATACCACGTCACCCAGCTTCGCCGGGGAATGAACGGCGGCTCTGGACGAGGGCCCCGCTGCAGCTGTGCTGCGTGAGGATGGCGAAGACCCCGGCGGGAAATCCCGAGCCGAAGGACGGCTTGGGGAGAACCACCACTAC
>CAYTQC010000014.1:0-7504 GCA_964439735.1 uncultured Synergistaceae bacterium | reverse complement strand
CTTCCGGGACCCTGTCCAGGTTGGCCGGAAGCCCGATCTGGTATTTGTCCTGTCCGAGGACGCAGGATTCGCAGGTGTGATCCCTCTTCACCTTATAGAATCAGGGGCCGCCTGGGGATTTCCGTTTAGCAGCACATCGTCATGAGAGTATTCCCCGGCACCATTATCCTGCCCTTCGCCGATAGGGCGGCAGCGTGAAATGGTACAATCCGGTCAGGTTTTGCTGCAGATTCCCGAAACGGAGGGTCATGCCGGATGATGAAGGAGCTTCGCTATTTTTTAAAGGATTCTATACGGAAGACAGTGGACTTTTCGGCGACCCGGCAGAGCCTGGGCTATCCGCCGCCTCCGGCGGAGAAACCGGCTCCGGGGGACACGGCGGTTATTCCCCTGCCCCGGCCGGGTGAATTGAAGGGGATCTGCGGAATTACGGTGGAAGAAGCCATTTCCCGGAGACGTTCCGTAAGGAAGTATTCTTCCCTTCCGCTCTCCCTGGAAGAACTCACCTTTCTTCTCTGGGCGACACAGGGTTTTCGCACCACACCCGGCCCCGGGGGGGGATTCCGGACCGTTCCCTCGGCGGGCTGCAGGCATCCATTCGAAACGTATTTGGCGGTTTTCCGGGTGGAGGGACTCGAGAGGGGCCTGTACAGGTATCTTCCAGTTGAACACGGACTGATCTTTCTCGGCTGCCCCGAACGTCTGGAGGCACGAACAGCGCAGGCCGCCATGGAACAGCCCTTTGCGGGGAAGGCTGCCGTGACATTCATCTGGACGGCGGTTCCATCGAGGACGGAGTGGCGATATGGGGAGGCCTCTGTGAAGGTGATTGCGCTGGACGCCGGGCATGTCTGCCAGAACCTCTACCTGGCGTGCCAGGCAGTCGGGGCCGGTACGTGCGCCATTGCCGCATACGACCAGGAGGCTGCCGACGGGCTTATAGGCGCGGACGGGGAGGAAGAGTTCGTGATCTACATGGCCCCGGTGGGAAAGACGGGAAGTTTTACATCTTCGTGACAGTGAAGTGACATCAGCCTGACACATCTTCTGCACCCCGGCTGTATCCTTTCGGCAGGAGGTGGTTGAAGATGCTGCACAAAATATTCGGTACGATGCTTGCGGTTTTTGTTTTCCTTGGCGGGTGCGCTGCTGATCCTGCTCCGGCTTTTCAGGCCGATGCTGACGGGACTGTGGTTTTCGAGGCCGGGGCTGATATGCCGGTGGTAGAGAGCGGAGGATCACGGAAGGTAACGATACGTGCACTGGTGCGCCCGTCGGGCAGGCGGGTAAGCGGCCGGGCCCCACTGGCGGTGGCGCTCGTGCTTGACAAGTCGGGATCCATGTCCTCTGACGGAAAGATGGAGAACGCGAAAAAGGGCGCCCTTGAGGCCCTAAGGATGCTCGGTGCCGGCGACGCTGCGGCAGTGGTCGTGTATGATGACAGGGCCACTGTACTCGTGAGAGCCAGGGAAGTTGGGAGAGGCAGCGGGGAGCCGGAATTCTACAGGGCTATTCAGCGGCTTCGCCCGGGTGGATCCACTGCCCTCTATGACGGTGTGACCCGTGGAGCGGTCGAACTGCAGTCTTTCGCGGAAGAAGGGTTTATTCCCCGCATAGTCCTGCTTTCCGACGGGATAGCCAACGTGGGCCCGTCTTCGGCGGGAGATCTCGCCGCTCTCGGGAGGAGTCTCTCCAGGCAGGACATGACCATCACCACGATCGGACTCGGACTTGACTACAACGAGGATCTCATGACGGCTCTCGCCGCGGCGAGCGGCGGGAATGCCTACTTTGCCAGGCACGCCGGAATGCTTCCTGAAATTTTCGCACGGGACATGGAGGATGCCCTGGACATAACGGCCAGAAAGGTAAGGGTAACGCTGCGATGCCCCGACGGGGTGCGCCCGCTCAGGATAGTGGGAAGGGAGGGGAAACAGGACGGCGAAACCCTTGAGGCTTTTATCGACAACGTGTACGGCGGGGAAAAATACGCCCTCTTCGAGGTGGAGCTGCCTGAAAAGGAAGCAGGGTACGTGCTTCATGCAGCAGATCTGGAGCTTGAGTACGCAGATGCCGCGACAGGAATCCTTGTGAGGAAACAGGCGTCGGTTTCCGTCTCGTACACGGAGGACCCGTCGGAAGCCGAGAAAAGCCGCAACGGGGATATCGTTTCCCAGGCGGTGATCGCAAGAAACGCCGAGATACGCGAGGAGGCAGTTCGTCTTGCGGACGAGGGAAAAGCCGGAGATGCGGCGAAACTGCTGGAACAGAGGGGAAAGGAGATCCAGGCTATCGCCCCCATGGCAGGTGCGGCCGCTCCGCAGCTGGCCCGGGAGGCGGAGAGTTTTGAGGGGCTTGCAGAGAGCCTGTTTTCCAAGGGAACATTTTCCACAATGGAACGGAAAGCCGTGATCAACGATGCCTACATGCAGAAAAACCAGCAGGCTCCAGTAAGCGGAGACGTGGAAGGCGAAGATCCGGAGAGCGGGGATGTACAATAAAGAATAAACCGCGTTTTTGGGGAAGGGATCAGCCTTCCCCAAAACTCCAGGAAAAGGAAGGAGGGGAAGACATGGTGCAAAAAAAAGAAAAACGTACCGGAAAGAGACCTGCGGTCCCTCTTCCCCTCGTCGCAGTTTTTGTACTGGCGGTGCTTTTGCCGAGCACCGTCCTCAGTTTTCTGGCTCTCAGGGCCGCTGACAGGGAGGCTGTTTACGTGGAACGGAGCCTGGAAGCGGCCCTTCTCGCGGAGGTCAATCTTGCGGCGAACCGTATATCGGACCTGCTTGACGGTCTCGCCTCAGATCTGAAACGAGAGGCTGCATCCATCCCGTTGGACTCCGGGAGCATCAGAAACTGGAGACGGGAAGTCCCGCCCGCGGCATTTCCCTTTCTTCTGAAGGACGGGGTCCTTACCATTCCGGAGGGGCAGGGTTCTCCCCCTGAGCAGGAGGCGTTCCGCTCCTCTTTCGGAAGTTTCCTCGGGGGAGGGGCACAGATCCCTGTTTATGACCATATAGCGGGAGTCTACAGAAAGGAAATGGGTGCATTCTCCTCCCGGGAGGTTTCGCTGCCGCTTTTGGACACCGGGAAATACGGAGCGGAAACAGCTTCCGTACTTCCGTCCCCTCGTGAGCCCCTGGAAGAGAGCAGACCGGAGAAGGATGCTCCCGCAGCTGCAGCTCCCGCGCCTTCATCCTGGCCGGGGTTGACTCAGACGCTCGGAAAGAAAGCCTCCCGGCCTGCAGTTCCGGACGGAATAGCCATGCAGCAGATGCAGAGCATTATGACATCCGACCCCGCTGTCCGTGAAGAGGTCTTTCAAAAGGCGGAGGAGGAGGGGTTCGCCCTCCTTCAGCGCAACGTTGCTCCCCAGGCGGGGGCTGTCTCCGGTACGGACAGGGAGGAACGGTCGAGGACCGTGGCAAAGGGGAAGACGTTTGCCGAGCTTCGTATTGAATCATCGGGAGGCTTGCTGCCCCGACGCACGGACAGGGGGCTTGACCTGATCTACTGGCTGGACCGGGGGAACGGGGATGCCTCGGGTTTTTTCCTGGAAAGGGACGCACTCAGGGACATGATTGCCGGGGCTGCGCCCGATCTCCTAACCGAAGTCAGGGTGCTCGCCGTACTTGATGACCGCGGAGAGCCGCTTGCCAGCCCGGAGATCTCCGCTCTGCCTGACTGGAGACGTCCCTTTGTAGCGAGAGAGATTTCCCCGCTTCTGCCCGGCTGGGAAGCGGGTTCCTGGCTCGTCGACCCTGAATTTGTCTCTTCCCGGGCACGTTTTGCCGTTCTGGCCGTATGGATCCTTACGGCGGTACTCTTCGTGGTGATACTGGCCGGCGGAATCTCAGTCATCCGGATGCTTTCTTCGGAGATCCGGACCGCGAGACAGAAGGCTACCTTTGCGGCCAGCGTATCCCATGAGCTCAAGACCCCTCTTACATCCATACGGCTCTTTGCGGAGATGCTCCTCTCGGGGCGCACACGCAGCGAGGAAAAGAGAAAAGAATACCTCCGCACCATGGTTTCCGAGGCTGAAAGGCTCTCCCGGCTGGTGGACAACGTGCTCACCTTTTCCGGGAAGGGGAACGGAGGGCAGAAGCTCGCCATGGAACCCCTCGACCTTGGGGAACTTGCAGCCGGGACAGCGGCGCAGCTTCAGCCTCACCTGTCGGGGAACGGCTTTTCCCTGTCATTCAGAGGGGAGGAAGCTCTGCCCGTGAGAGGTGACAGGGAGGCACTCAGGCAGGTACTCATGAATCTCCTGTCCAACGGGGAAAAATATTCCGGCGACCGCAGGGAGATCGCTGTGGAGTGCAGTTCGAAGAACGGCATGGCAGTGATAGATGTCCTTGACAGGGGAATAGGGGTGGATCCCCGCCATTCGGAGAAAATATTCCAGGAGTTCTTCAGGGAGGATGACTCCCTTGCCGCACCGAAAGGGGGGGCAGGATTGGGCCTTTCCATTGCGAGAGACATTGCCCGCCGCCACGGGGGAGATGTGCTGTACGCGCCCCGGGATGGAGGGGGAAGCATCTTCTCGCTCCTCCTGCCTCTTGACGGAACCGGCGAAAATTTCAGGGGGTGAAGCCGTGAACGAACGTATTCTTCTGGCAGAGGATGATCCTTCTATCCTGACCGCCGTTTCGGACCTTCTCGAGAGCGAGGGGTACTGTGTTGAAACGGCGATGGACGGCACAACAGCCCTTGACCTGTTCCGGTCTTCTCCTCCTGACCTGGTGCTTCTCGATGTGATGATGCCCGGAATGAACGGATACGACGTATGCCGTGCCATCCGCGGGCAGGATGTCCGTGTGCCCGTGGTGATGCTCACGGCCAAGGGGCAGGAAGTGGACAAGGTCGTCGGGCTGGAGCTCGGTGCGGACGACTACATCGTGAAGCCATTCGGCATGTCGGAGCTTCTTGCCCGGATCAGGGCAGCTCTCAGGAGAGGAGCCCTGACCCATGAACCGCCCCCCGGGACCGTCGGGTGCGAGGGGGCGGATTTCGGCGACGTGTCCGTTGATTTTGAGGCCATGAGCGGGCAGAAGGGAGGGTCCCGGTTCTTTCTGACACCGAAGGAGGCGGCGCTTCTTCGTTTCCTGGTGGAGCACGGAGGAAAGGTCGTGTCGAGGGAAGTCCTCCTGGAGGAGATCTGGGGGATCGACTGCGAGGTGACCACCAGGACCGTAGACCAGCACGTGGTACGCCTTCGCCAGAAAATAGAGGATGACCCTTCCCGGCCTGTTTTTCTGCAGACGGCCCACGGTGCCGGGTACCGTTTTGTCCTCTCCCCGGCTGATTTATAACAGCCTTTTCAATGAACGGCATGTCCATCGGCAAAAATTTTCTTGACACTTCCCGGACTGGAACGTAAAATTTAACTTGTCTGATGAGCAGATATCTCTGAAATTTTCCCCACAGCGGGGGGTCGCAATGGATCCCATACGGAAGACGCGGTTATCGGAACAGGCGGTTGAGGCTATTGAGACCATGATCTCCCGGGGGAATTATGCCCCGGGCGACAGGTTCCTTTCCGAAAATGAGCTGGGGAAGGAACTGCATGTCAGCCGCTCCTCCGTCAGGGAGGCGGTCCGGATCCTTGAAGTACGGGGCAGGGTCTCTGTCCGCCACGGAAGAGGAATTTTCATCGCAGAACCCCCGGAGGGGGACTCCTTTGCAGAATGGGTCAGGGATAACCGGGCTTCCATAATCGATCATTTCGAAGTCCGCATGATCATAGAACCGAAAGCGGCGTGGCATGCTGCGTCAAAGGCCGACGAGGATTCTCTGAAAGCCATGGAGAAGACCTGCGAACTGTTCGAGGCGAACGCAGGAAAACAGGATATGGCCGTACTTGTGAAGGCCGACAGCGAGTTTCACCGACTCATCGCACGGTCGACAAACAACAGGACTCTTTATTTTCTCATGAAGACCATGACAAGATCCCTCTCCGAGGGATGGATCACCAGTCTCCATATTCCCGGACGGATCGAAAAAACAATCGGAGAACACGGCGCCATCCTTGACGCCATAAGGGACAGGGACCCGGAGCGGGCGGAAGGCGAAATGATGCGTCACCTGTCGAACGCACTCTCGGACATCCGGGATTCCATGATCCGCTGAACCGACTTTCAGGGGAGGGATGTACGTGCTGCGAATCACCACGCTGATCGAGAATTCTCCCGGGGAGCATCACGGACTGAAAAACGAGCACGGCATATCGTTTTTCATCGAGAAGGACGGGCACAAGGTCCTCTTTGACGCCGGACAGTCCGGCGCCTTTCTCTCAAATGCCGCGAAGATGAATATAGATCTCTCTGACCTTGAGCACGTGGTGCTGAGCCATGGCCACTACGACCACTCCGGCGGATTCCGCTCACTTTGCGGGATCGCCGGGGACTTTACCCTCTGGACCGGTGAGGGGTTCTTCACTCCCAAGTACGCTTTCAGGAACGGTGCGTACGACTACCTCGGCAACGACTTCGACGAATCCTTCCTGTCCGGTGAGGCGATCAGTCACTCCATTCTTTCCGCCCCGCTCAGGGAGATCCTGCCGGGGGTGTTTCTTCTCACGAATTTTCCCCGGATCTATCCGGAAGAAAGAATCAATCCCAGATTTTTCCTGCTGAGGGACGGGGAATTCGTTCAGGATTCCTTCGACGACGAAGTGCTCCTTGCAGTTGAGACCGGTGAAGGGCTGGCCGTCCTCCTGGGCTGCTCTCACCCGGGAATGCGAAACATGCTCGATGCCGTGAGGGAGAGGCTCAGAATGCCTATTAACGCGGTACTCGGCGGTTCCCATCTGGTGGAGGTTCGGGGAAGCGGACTTGAAAAATCTTTTGAATACCTTCAGAATAGTGATATTCATTTCGTGGGAGTATCCCACTGTACGGGAAATGACGCAATGGAACGGCTGGGCCTTTCATGCCCGAATTTTTTCCGCAACGTGACGGGCTCTTCCCTGTTTTTCGGGCAGCCTTCCGCACAGTCCGGCGCAGCAGGACCGGGGAAGTGATCAGTCCCGGGTCCGGAGAAACACCAATACAAAGGAGGTTACAAAAATGTGGACTCTGAGAAAAGTGTTGTTTGCGCTCCTGGTTTCCGTCCTTGTCGTGGGGGCATTAATGCCCGCCGTGGTCGAGGGTGCCGACGCCCCGAAGAAGATCGTCTGGAAATCCTCCGGACACGGCCCCGCTTCCGATCCTTCCCAGATTTACCATGATATGCTCTGCAAGGCCATTACCGAGGCATCAGGCGGCCGCCTGGAGATCAAGCCCTTCGTCGGCGGATCCATTGTTCCCGCCTACAAGGAGGTCGACGCTGTCCACGAGAACGTGCTGCAGCTCTGCTACACCTGCCCCATGTACAACCTTGACAAATGGTCGGCGGCAGGCCTGATCAGCTCCCGCCCGGGCGCCCTTGCCGGCGAGGCTCTCCGCACGTGGTTCAACTACGGCGGCGGTGCGGACCTGATGAACAAGATGATGGAAGGCTA
>CAYTQC010000013.1:2059-24270 GCA_964439735.1 uncultured Synergistaceae bacterium | reverse complement strand
GGCCGACTGTCTGCAGCAGCGGAGACGTGCTCGATTTCATGAAAAAGAGATTGAAGGAAGCCGGATTGCTGGAGTAGGCCTGCAAAAAAGATGGAGTATCTAAAAAAAGCGCATTCGGAAAAAAGAATGCGTTTTTTTGTGTTCCATGGAGTAAAATGCGGATATGCTAAGAATTATGAAACTCGGCCTTCGGAGGGCTCCCCACATCTTTTGTGCGTATCTTCCCAAAAATTTTATGGAGGTGAAAGTTTATGAAAAAACTGCTCCTGATCGTTGCCGTTTTAGCTTTGACAGCATCAATCCTCCCCTCTGCCGCCTTTGCCGATGCCGCGGAGGATGCGTACAAAAGGGGAGAGAGGGCCTGGAAAAACCAGGATTATGAGAACGCCTTCCGTGAATACAGGACAGCGGGAGAGCTGGGGCATCTCGATGCCCAGATCCTGCTGGCAATTAACCTCTCCTCGTCTCCTTATCCTGAAGATTTTCTCGAGTCCAGAAAATGGTGGAAAAAAATTGCCGGACAGGGGAATTCCGGTTCTATTCTTGCTCTTGGAAACAGCTACAGGCATGGAAACCTGGACGGAAACTATATTGACTACAAGGAAGCGATAAAGTGGTACCGCACTGCATCTACTTCAAATAACAGGGAACACCGAAGCGACGCATTTCTTGCCCTGGGTGAGATGTACGAAGAAGGGCAGGGAGCGGCAAAAAGTCCGGCTGAAGCCATGAAATTCTATAAAAAGGCTGTTGCTGAGGGGAATGAGGAAGCCGGGTACCGGATCGGCGTATTGTATGAAACCGGAAAAGGAGTCACAAAAAATTACGGCAAAGCTGCAGAATGGTACCGTTCAGCTGCCGAAATGAATTACAGTACAGCCATGTACAGGATGGGATTTCTCCACGAAAAGGGAATGGGAGTACCCAAAAGTATGCAGGAAGCGGAAAAATGGTATCGAAGGGCAGCCGATGCAGGAAACAGCTGGTCCCAGTTCTATTTCGGGGATAAATGCGAGCACGGAAAGGGAGTTCCAATGGATCTCGTATCTGCTCATGCCTGGTATAACCTGGCCTCTAGGAGCATGGGAGATGAACAACTCTGGAAGAATGCAAAATCAGCCCGGGACAGGGTCGCATTGAAACTTACGCCTGAAGAGCTTGCCCGCGCGGAGAAAATTGTCAGGGACTGGAGACCTCAAAAATATAAAAAATGAGACGATGCTGACTCGCCGACAGGATGGTCTATTCCTTATTCCGAAAGATTGCAGGGAAAGAAGGATCTGGTTGTGCTGTTCAGGGTTTTCGGGCATGTTTCTTAAAACCAGATCCTCCCTACTCTTAAACTGAAAAAGGAGTGCAGGTTTAAACCCTATTTTGTGAAGCTGAAAAATCACTCTGTTTATTCGTTTACCCATTTTTCGAGGTCTTCTTTCTGACCTGCCACAAGGATCATGTCGTTTTCCTGTATGACGGTATCCTTTCTGGGGACAAAACGTTCCCCTTCACGGTTGATGCTGAGTATGACGCTGCTGTAGTGTGTCCGGAAGTCAAGCTCTTCGATCGTTTTGCCGATCATTTCCGCTATTGGCTTGATTTCTCCCACATGAAAGAGTGAACCGGGGACCTGCACGAAATGGGACATCCACGGGTGAATGAGGAGTGTTGCCAGCCGCTCTCCCATATCCCTTTCGGGAAAGACGACCTTGTTCGCACCCACCCGTGCAAGTACCCGGGCGTGGGTATAGTTCTCCGCCCGTGCAATGACGTGAGGTATCTGAAGATCCTGGAGGATCGTGGTGGCGAGAATGCTGGCCTCGATATTGCCGCCGATCGCTACTATTGCTATATCCGCAGTCTTTGCCCCCACTTTCGCGAGCGCGTCGGAGTCCGTGGCATCCGCCTGTGCTGCGAGGTCCACCACTTCCGCCATTTCCTCTACAAGCTGACGTGTCCGGTCAACCGCGATCACCTGTTGTCCTTTTTCAGCGAGGGTCCTGCATATCGCCTGACCGAACCGCCCAAGTCCGATGACGAGGTATACGTTTTTTTCGTCTTTCATTGCCGTACCTCCTATCCGATGGGGATGTCCGCATCCGGGTAGGAGACATTCCCGCGGAACTCACCCTTCAGCAGACCGAAAATGAACGTGAGAATGCCGACCCGCCCCCAGAACATGAGGAGAATGAGGACGATTTTCCCTCCCGTTGAGAGCTGTGCCGTGATGCCGAGGGACAGGCCCACAGTGCCAAGTGCTGAAGCGGCCTCGAAGAGCAGTTCACGGAACGGCAGGGGTTCCATGATCGAGAGGGCCAGGATGCCGAGCCCGAGCCCTGACAGGTAAAGAACTGACACGGCTATGGTCCGCTGAAGTATCCGGAATGGAATGCGCCTGTTCCAGAGGACGACGTCAGGTCTTCTTCTGAGGGTATTCCATGCCGAGAGAACGAGGACTGCAAGGGTTGTCGTTTTGAAGCCGCCTCCAGTTGAACCCGGCGATGCGCCGACTATCATGAACAGCACAAGAACAAAGAGTCCGGCGGATGAAAATGTGGATGGGGAAATGGTATCAAAACCGGCCGTACGGGGTGTTATGGAGGCAAACAGCCCGTTCCATATTTTCCATCCTTCAGGAAGGTGTGCAAACGCTGTATTCCACTCCGAGATGGTGAAGAGAAACAGGCCGGAGAGAATAAGGATCACCGTGGTGGTGAGGACAAGCCTTGAATGGAGTGAAAGTCTTTTCCCGTTGTTTTTTCTGACTGCAGCGAGTTCGGTCAGCACAGGAAATCCCAGTCCGCCGAGGACGATGAGGGCCATGATCGTTCCGCTGACGATGAAGCTTTGCGAGAAACCTTCGAGGTTATCGGGGAAAAGAGAGAACCCGGCGTTGCAGAACGCGCTGATGCTGTGAAAAACAGCACTGCAGAACGCTTTGAACGGCGTCAGGCCGGCCTTCAGGAATCCCATGAAGAGGGGAATCGCCCCTACAGCTTCAAGCATCAGCGTAAAAAGAAGGATTTTTATGAGAAACTTTATGACTCCCGAGGGGGTGTCCATTCCAAATCCTCCGGCGAAGAGCATTCGCTGCCGCAGGCCGATCCTCTCGCCGAGCAACAGGGAGAATGTAGTCGCCGCAGTCATCACGCCGATCCCGCCGAGCTGGATAAGCAAAAGAACTGTCATCTGAGAGGCGGGGGAAAGGTCTGTCCCCGTATCCACTACGATGAGCCCTGTAACGCAGACCGCTGACGTGGCCGTAAAGAACGCGTCGATAAGTTTCAACGGATTGTAGTATGAATTACAAAGAAGGAGCAACAGGGTCCCTCCGCAGATAAGTCCGAAAAACGCTGCCGCAATTTTGCGCTCTATGGCAAGTGAAGTGAACGCTCGCAGTGGTATGATGCACCCTCCTCGCCCGGGCTTTTATTTTTTCCGGCCGTATCACCAGGCACTATTCCTCTCCGGAAATAAAACGCCTCCGAAAACATATTACCATCCAATGATCCGCAAGGGAAAGGTTTCCCCATATTGATTTCCTGAATGACTGCGGATTTCGCCCGCAGACAGAAAAACTTTTCCGAGACCTCTGCTGTGTGAACCGGGTTGGTTCTGCGGGGGAAGTGAGATCGCACCTTAAGGGGAAACGAAAGGGCCCGGCTTTGGCGCCGGGCCCCTGCAGTGGTTTTCAGTGATGATTACTGAACATCCATCTCGTAGGCGAGGATCGATTTATCAACCCTGGGCTCGAAGACGACGTTGCTCTTTTTTCCGTAGAGGTCCTGCTGGAAATAAAGGGGAACAATACCCACGTCCTCTACGATGAGACGGGCGGCTTTTTCCAGGAGGCCCCTCCGCTTGTCGGGGTCTGCCGTTCCGTCGCCCTGGTCGATGAGGCCGTCGAATTCAGCGTTGGCATAATGGCCGCGGTTGGAGCCTCCCTTGGCAGGGTTCTTGCCCCTGGTATAGAACAGGACGCTGCCCATTTCACCAACGTCGATGGGCTCTGACCAGCCGGTCATGACAAGGCTTGATTTGTCTCCGGGGCGTACGAAGTCGAAGAACGTGGACTTCGGGTGGAGACGGAGCTCGACCAGGATGCCTGCCTTGGTGAGCTGGCTGGCAAGGGCCTGGGCTACCTGGCCGTCGTTGGGATAGCGTCCGTTGGGGGCGTCGAGGTAAACCTTGAAGCCGTCAGGATAGCCGGCCTCGGTGAGGAGTTTTTTCGCCTCTTCGGGGTCGTATTTCGCCTCGGGCATATCTTCCACATAGCCGCGACGGCCCTTCAGGACCATCTGGTTGGTGGCGTAGGCATTGCCGTTCATGATCATCTTCACGATGGAGTCGCGGTTTATGGCCAGGGAAAGGGCTTTCCGTACCCTGATGTCGGTTAGGGGGTTCTTGTCGAGATCGATGATCCCGGGGCCCTTCGCCCTGTGGGAGTCAACATGGAGGTAGATGAGGCGCTCGCTGGGACGGTCAACGACCTCGATGCCTTCGGTGCTCTTCACTTTTGCCACGTCGCGGACAGGGACGTCCTCGATAATGTCCACTTCACCGGTGAGCAGGGCGGCGGTACGGGTTGCGGCGTTGCTGATGGGGCGCATGGTGACTTTTGTGATCTTCGGTGCGCCTCCCCAGTAGTTCTCGTTGGCCTTCATGGAGATATGGTCTTCCTTGATCCATTCCACGAAGATGTAGGGGCCTGTCCCCATGGGGGCCTGGTTGAACGCAGTCTCTCCAAGCTTCGTCCTGTACTCCTTCGGAAGAATGCGGAGGGCGACGAGGGACTCAAGGAGAATGGCCGTGGGGGTTTTGGTGACGATCTTCACGGTGTGGGGATCGACGGCGTGTACTTCCTTGATGGAGGAAGTGAAGTTCTTCAGCAGGGAAGTGCGGCAGACCTCTATTGTGTAGACTACGTCCTCTGCGGTGAAGTCGGTGCCGTCATGGAACGTGACTCCCTTTCGGAGGTTGAACGTCCATGTGAGGTTGTCGTCGCCGACGGACCATGATTCGGCCAGTGCGGGGGAGGGGATACCCTGGGCGTTATTGTTGAGGAGACCGTCATACATGTACCGGCCCATGGTGTTGGTGATGGTCTCGTCCTGCTGGGACGGGTCCAGGAACAGTGCGTCCGACGCGAGGCCGATGACGATGCTCTTCTCCGCTGCCGCAGGCGCTGCAAAAACAAGGGCTAGCGCGAGTACTGCAAGAACTGCTGCAAATCTTCTTTTCATCCTGTTTTCCTCCTTTATTTTTGGTCCTGACCACAGCCTGTCCGGCTGTTTGTCACTGGTAGAGATGGCACGCGACTGATCGTCCCTCGACTTCCCTGAGTACGGGACGTTCTATGGAACACATGTCCATCCGCCGGGGACACCGGCTCACGAAAGGGCATCCCGGGGGCAGATCTATGGGGCTGGGAACGTCTCCCTGCAGGGGGTCTCCCGTTCTTTCCCTGTCAAGGGTGGGGGCTGCCGCGAGAAGCGCCCTGGTGTACGGGTGGAGGGGCGTATCGAAAAGAACGTCCCGGTCTCCCTGTTCCACGATAAATCCCAGATACATTATCCCAAGTCTTTCGGTCACGTGCCGGACGACGGAAAGGTCATGGGCGATGAAAAGATAGGAGAGGCTGAATTCGTCCTTCAGATCCATCATCAGGTTCAGCACCTGGGCCTGGATGGAAACGTCAAGTGCCGAAACGGGCTCGTCCGCCACGATAAAGGACGGGTTTGTCGACAAGGCCCTTGCTATGCCGATCCGCTGCCGCTGTCCCCCCGAGAACTGGTGAGGATACCGCTCCGCCTGTTCCGGGCGGAACCCCACGATGTCGAGCAGCCGGTACATTTCCGCATGAGCTTCTTCCTTGCCGGTGACAGTTTCATGGAAGAGCATGGGCTCCATAATTATATCCTTTATTCTTTGCCTGGGGTTAAGCGAGGCGTAGGGATCCTGGAAGATCATCTGCATCTTTTTCCGGACATGCATCATTTGGGACGGAGTGTATGCGGAAATATCCTCCCCGTCGAAAACGACTGAGCCTGAACGGGGCTCGAGGAGCCGGACAATCGTCCTTGCAGTGGTCGATTTGCCGCATCCTGACTCGCCCACCAGGCTGAAGACCTCTTTTCTCCTGATGGAGAAGGACACGCCGTTGACTGCATGGACGGTTTTCCTCGGTTTTCCGGCAAGGCGGTCGAGGATCCCGTAAGGCTGGGAAAAGCTCTGAACAAGATCCCTGACTTCCAGGATGTTCTCAGTGGTCTCCCGGGGATGATTACCGGACATTGTCCGCCGCCTCCTTTCCTGCCGTCTCCGGATTGTGGCACGCGGTCCTTCTGTTTTCTGTCATCTGCCTCATTTCCGGAATTTCCTTCCTGCACTGCGCAGTGGCCCGTGGGCAGCGGGGTTCAAAGGAACAGCCCGTGGGCAGGTCGAAAAGGCTTGGGACCATTCCGGGGATCTGGGGCAGCCTGGAGAGCCTCGCTCCTGCCATCCTCGGGATGGATTCCAGCAACCCCATGGTGTAAGGGTGGAGCGGGCTGCGGATCAGTTCCTTCGTGGGCCCTTCCTCCACAATACGGCCGCAGTACATGACTGCCACCCTGTGGGTCATCTCGGAGACAACCGCAAGGTCATGGGTGATGAGGATGAGTGAGGATCCGAACTTTTTCACAAGGTTCTCCATGAGGGTAAGTATCTGGGCCTGCACCGTCACGTCCAGGGCTGTTGTGGGTTCGTCGGCGATGATGAGCCTCGGGTTCGCGGCGAGGGCTATAGCGATGACGACCCGCTGGCGCATACCGCCGGAGAACTGGTGGGGATAGTTGTTGAGGCGGTCGGCAGGGTTGGGGATGCCGACTTCAACGAGAAGCTCCACGGCACGATCCCGCCTTTGGGATGCGGACAGGGACGTGTGGAGCGCCAGCATCTCATTGATCTGTCGTCCGATAGTCTGCAGGGGGTTGAGCGAGGTCATCGGGTCCTGGAAGATCATGGAGATTTCCTTTCCCCTGATGCGGCGCATTTCTTCAGAACTTTTTTTCAGCAGGTCCTTCCCCCGGAAGATGACCTCTCCGCCGGCGATGCGTCCCGGGGGGTCGATGAGGCCGAGAAGTGAAAAGCCCGTGACGGACTTTCCTCCCCCCGATTCGCCTACGATGCCGAGGATCTCGCCGGTTTCGAGGGTGAAGCTGACACCGTCCACTGCCTTCACGGTGCCCCTGAAGAGCTCGAAATATGTCCTGAGGTCCCTGACTTCAAGAAGGAGTTCAGCCATGGCCTTCACCTACTTGAGCCTCGGGTTGAACTCATCCCGGAGGAAATCTCCAAGAAGGTTTATCCCGAAGACGAGGAGCATGATGAACATGCCGGGAAAGACCGATGACCACCAGAGGCCGCTGAAGAGCACGTCGTATCCGTTTTTGACCAGCAGGCCCAGGGAGGGGCGGGTGACCGGGACACCCACGCCGAGGTAGCTCAGTGTGGCCTCGGTGAGGATGACGGTTCCCACCTGGATGGTGGCAATGACGATCAGGGGGGTGAGGACGTTGGGCAGTACATGGCGGACGATGATGGGGAACGGGGAGAGTCCGATCAGCCTGGCGGCATCAACGTATTCCTTTTTCTTTTCCACCAGGACCGAGCTCCTGACAGTCCGGGCGTAGAGCACCCATCCCACAATGGTCAGTGCAGCCACCAGTTTCCCGAATCCCCTGCCGAAGGCAGCCATGATGAACAACGCCACAAGCATTGCCGGGAATGAGAGCTGGATGTCCACGATCCGCATGAGTATGCTGTCGAGCCTGCCGCCGAAGTAGCCTGCGATCAGGCCGAGCACTGTTCCGAAAACACAGGACAGGGCCACCACGATCACGCTGATGAACAGGGATATCCTGCTGCCGTATACGATGGCGCTGAGCATGTCGCGCCCCTGCTCGTCGGTGCCGAGAATGAAGGCGGGATCTCCGCCCTCCATCCATATGGGGGGCTTGTAAGCGTCCATAAGGTCGAGGGTGCCGATGTCGTAGGGGTTCTGGGGAGTGAACAGCGGGCCGAAAACGGCCATGATCAGGAAAAATAACACAATGACGAGCCCCGCCATGGCTCCCGGACTGCGGACGAAATTATGGAAGAATTCGCTGTGAAAGAAGCCGTCTTTTTTTGCCATGGGCATCACCTCAGGTCAATGCGGGGGTCAATCAGCGTGTAGACTATGTCCACGATGAAGTTTATGAAAACGAACATTGCCGCGACGATCATGAGGTAGGCCACGATGACCGGCCTGTCCGAGGTGTTGATGGAGTCCACGAGGAGCTTGCCCATACCGGGCCACGCAAAAATCGTTTCCGTGACCGTGGCGAAGGCGATGAGGCTGCCGATCTGCATACCGAACACCGTGACGACCGGAACAAGGGCATTCTTCAGCGCGTGTCCGAAGAGCAGGGATTTCCACGAGACTCCCTTGGCCCGGGCGAACTTGATGAAATCCTGGCGAAGGACCTCCATGATCTGTGCACGGATGAGGCGGATGAGCATGGCCAGCGTTCCGAGGGCAAGGGTGACTGCAGGAAGGATAAGGTGACGGAAACCGTCCCGTGTAAGGAATGCGAATGGTACTCCGAAAAGAGTGTCCGTTGATCCCCTTCCGGAGGACGGGAGCAGTCCCTTTTCCACGGCGAAATAGAAGATCATGAGGATTCCGACCCAGAAGGAGGGCAGTGAGATCCCCAGGAGGGATCCTCCCATGATGCCCCTGCTGATGGGGTTGTTTGGCCATGCCCCTGCGAATACGCCGCAGGGAAGGGCCACCGCAACAGAGATAAGCACCGAGAGGAATACAAGCTCCAGGGTAGCGGGCATGCGTTCGACGATGAGAGTGAGCGCAGGGCGCTTGAAAATGTACGAAATCCCGAGGTCGCCTTTCAGGAGATTGAAGAGGAAGACCTTGTACTGGACCCACAGCGGCCGGTCAAGCCCGAGGGCGATACGAGCCTCGGCGATCTGCGCGTCTGTTGCGTTGGGAGGAACGATCATGAGCACCGGGTCACCGGTGAAGCTCATGACACAGAATACTATCAACGAGACCACGAAGAGCACTGCAGCTGTCTGAAAAAAACGCTTGACGAGGTATTTGAGCATTGGCATATCTCCATTTCCACTGATTCTTCCGGCGAAAGTCCCTGTCCTCATACCCCATGGGCGCCGACAGGGAAATATTATATCATTGATATGCTGACGGGGAAGAGGACCGCCCTGCAGGGTGCCGCTTCGGCGCCCTGTATCCTGAGGGGAAGCGCCGACAGGAAATAGGTCCCGTCCGGTACATGGTCCAGGTCAAGGGATTCGATCAGTGCCATGCCTCCGCCCAGAAGGAGGGTGTGGATGGTCTCCTCTTTCCCGGGAGGCGCGAGTGAAAAGCCGTCGGTCCCGGCCGTAATGACACCATGGTCGAGGAGAAACCGCCCGGCGGTTTCCGAGAGAAAGGATGTTCCGCGGCTTCTCAGGAGGAGCCGCTTGACTCCTTCCGGAAGAAAACGGCGGAAGAAGTCTGCCTCCGTTATTTGGCCTTCGGGAAGTGTCAGGACGATACAGGGCCCTATGAAATGTTCCGGGTCCATCCCTGAAATATCCTTCCCGCCCTGAATGATGTGGAGAGGGGCGTCGCAGTGGGTCCCCACATGGAGTCCTGTGCGGATGACTCCCAGGGTAAACGGATCCCCGGAGAACGTGTCAGATACCCGCTTCAGTTCGGGTACAGGGTCTCCGGGGTAAACGGGTGCGGAAAGAAGCTCCCTCGTGATGTCGATTATGCTGCCGCTCCTGTTCATTAAACTTTTTACTGTAGACTGAACGGCTCGACAGTCTTGAAAATGCCTGTTTTCGTCATGTCCCTCCGAAGCTCGAAGCCTTCGAGAACTGCCACGGGATCGAGCACGTTCAGGCGGCGGAAGTCGATGTCGTCCCACTGTTCACGGAGAGCTCTGACGCTGTAGAGATATTGGTCCTCCGTCCTGCCTGTATCACCCCTGACTTTCTGGGTAAAACCGGAGAGGACGATCTCGCGGATCGCCGGTACCGAGCGGAAGCATTCCCCCATAAGGAGCAGGGCGACTCCATGAACGTGGCGGGCATAATCCTTGCGGAGACGGGTCTCGCTTTTGGGGTTTTCAGAAAGGCCGTTTCTTTTTGACCAGGCGAAAACCGACGGAGGCATGTCCTCGATCTCCGGAAGGTCCACGTCGAGAAATGCCCTGTCCCCGTCGACCTGGAAGGAGGCCCGTGTCTCCCGGGGCCAGTCGATGGCCGATATTGCCGCTTCAAGTGCGCCTTCAGGATCGTCGCCTGCCCGTTCCATATTTTCTGAAAAGCGGACTGCCCGCTCCGCCTCAGACTTCTCGAACTGCTTCCGGCGCTGTTCGTAATCATCCAGCAGAGCTTTTTGTCTTTTTTTCCTCGACCAGTAGATGAATCCTTCCCAGGCTGCCCATGGCAGGAATGAGAGACCTTTCGTGTGGTACACCAGTGCGACCGCGGCGACAAGGACCAGAATCCTCACCCAGAGAGGGACCGGTGCAGGGGGAAGTACGGGGGAGGGCTCGTCAAAATCCGCCGGGATGTATTCCGGTTTTTCATGAGAAGGCCTGGTCCTGAGATGGATGTCTATTATCTCCTGTATGGCTGCATTCATCTGTTCCACAGAGCCTTCCTCACCCTGCCGGGACGCCTCTTGTGAGGTAGTTGCACTCCCGCTTTTTCCCTTGCCGGGCCAGGGGAGAGGAAGCTTTTTCCTGTAAAAGATGCCCGACCCCGGAATTCCCACGTTGGCATGAACGCCTCCCTTTCCTATGCCGAGGGAAGCTCCCTTTACCCCCACGGTGGCGCTGACACCGCTTTTGCTCAGGTTGATCCTGACACCGGGGGCGATGGTGATGGATTTGCGGAAACGGATTCCCATAATGGTTCAATGCCTCCTTTGGCTGCACTTCTGAGGCCCTGCCCGAGAAGGGGACAGAGAAAAAAGGCTCCTCCCGGCGAGAGAGGGAGCCCCTTCGGCCCCGTATTCCCTAAAGGTCTTCCTCAGGGTCAACGAGGAGATAATCCCACCGCTCCTCGCTGATCGCTCTTCCCCAGATCTCGTGGCGGACTTCTTCGGTGGGGGAGAACCCGTAGAGTTCATAGAGATGGCGTGCGGAGCGGAGTTCGGAGAAGGTCCAGAGAAAGATCCTGTGATACAGGTTCAGCCTGCAGAACTCGATCGCCTGGTCCAAAAGGCGCCTTCCGATGCCCTGCCCCTGAAACTCGGGGTGAACGAGGAACCAGCGCAGCTTGGCTGTTTTTTCGTCCTCGCGGTCGATGGCAATGGATCCGACCACTGCACCGTTATGATCGGCCACCCAAAAGCCCGCTGTACCTGAGTCCCGGTTTTTAAGAAAATTCGTCATGCCTTCAAAAAGGTAATACTCGAAGGAGGCATCGAGGCTGTACTCCTTCATGTAGAAATCCATGTGCTGCGCAGCGACAAGCCCGAGTTCACCGGGTCTGCCCGGGCGAACGGATGCCTCCCTGGGATTGCCGGAAAATATTCCTGTAAGCGCATTCATGGACTGAAGAAGGGTATTCACATCAACGCCGGTCATGGGCTCCAGCATCTCGGAAACTTTCTGGTCGGAAACTTTCTCGAGGACAGAGAGCACATGTTCGCCTCTTGACGTGAGCTTGAGGTTGTACGCCCTTCCATCGGCGGGGGACCGCTCTTTCAGCAGCAGTTCGTCGTGTTCAAACCGCCGGATGATGCGGCTGAGATACCCCGGATCTAGTCCGAGCCGGAGGTTTATCTCACTTGCCGTGGCGTTTTCCGTGTGTTTAATTTCGTAAAGAACCCTGGCCTCCGCAAGGGAGAACGGGCTGTTCAGAACGGAGGAATTCAGTACACCGATTATTCCTGTGTAGAACCTGTTGAAGGCCCGTATTTGCTTCGTGATGTTTTCTGGAATGTCCTTCACCTGTATACCCCCCTTTCGAGTCTATTGATACACAATATTATTCTGTTTCGTTGCTGACGTCAAGAAAAAAATGAACAAATTTTTCGTACATTTCTCCTGTTATCCCCTAACGTGCTGCAGAACTCCGTGCGAGGTCCTTGAAATGCTGCAGACGGTCGGGCGCCAGCAGACCCGATATATAGGAGGAAAAAACGGTCTTGTTCCCGAGAAGCGGTTCGTCCCGGAGTCCGGGCACAAGATTTGCTGCAAGCTCGAATGATACTGTCCCGGGGACAGGAGAAAACTCTGCGAGCCTTGCATTGCCGCCGTTTTCCGCGATGAACCGGATCGTTTTCTCCACCGATTCAGGGTCCTGGCCCGGGACTCCTGCGAGGACATAGGTTTCGAGCCGGCCCGGGGGAAAACCTGCCTGCATCAGGAATAAAAGAGCCCTGAGGTATTCTTCGTCACCCGTTTTTTCAGAACCTCTTTTCTGGAATCCCGGGTCAACACTCTCGAGGCTTAGCCTGATAGTCTGAAACCCTGATTCCTTGAGGAAGAGCGCGCATTCTTCGTCAATTTCCCTGACATGGAGCCCGTTAGGGGTGTGGAACCGTATTCCGGGCTTCATTTTCCCGAGCGCACGGCACAGGGGATAGAAATGGGCTTCTTTTCCCATAAGAAGCGCATCATCAAAGAAGGCAAGATCCTGCACATCACCCTTCAGGATCTGTGCAGCGGCATCTTCGAGAACATACTCGTGCGGCCTCCTTCTGAAGTGGGGCTCCAGAATGGAAGACGCGCAGTATTCGCATGCGAGGGGGCAGCCGAAGGATGTGAGGAGCGCTCCGTATCGCCTGTCCGGGTAGAGGTCCATGGCCGGCATGATCAAATCGAGGGCTAGAGGGAGGGTCTGAATATAGTCTGCTCCGGAGCGGGCGGCGTGCTCCGGGCATAGCCGGGCATAGATTCCCCCCAGGATGATCCTCGACGAGGGAAAACACTCCCTGAGCGTTTCCACGGTCTGGAAAACGCCTTCGTACCAGTATGTCATTACCGATGTCACGAGGATATAATCCGGCGGAGGCAATGCACGAAGAGACGCGATGAATCCGTTCCTGTCCATTCCGAAACGGTTATAGCGCCTCGGGATCGATCTGAAGGGGGGCGGCTTGGGGATCTCCGTACTGCGGATCCTGTTTCTTCCGAAGGGCAGAAGGCCATACCTGCCTTCGTACACACAATCCACCATGTGCACCCTGTTTCCTCTCCTCCTGAGATAGTCCAGAAGAAAGAGCAGCCCGAGAGGCTTGGCCCAGAGGTCTGAAAATGTGAAGTCGTGAACGGGAGGGTTTATCCCGAGTATTGTTGCTCCTGAAAGGCCCCGGAGGAGGGGCGACAGGTCGGCCATGAAGATCCCCCTTTTTTCCCCTCCGGAGCGGTCGTCTCCGGCAGTGGATTACAGTAGAGTATAATACCAGACGATATCCGAAAAAAAGGAGGGTGTGGCGTGAGGAAAAACCAGCTCCTTCATCTGGCGATCCTTTCATTTCTGACGGTCACCCTTTCCCTGGGGGCACAGAAAAACTATCTTCTTTTTCATTCTATAGTGGAGTTTTCAAGCATTGTTGTCTTTCTCTTTGTGGGGTTCCTTGGGTATTTCGCGTCACGGATGACGCCCGAGCCCTTCCTGATCGCGTTGAGCTGCATATACTCCTGTACGGCGTTCCTGAGCACGGCTCACACCCTTTCATACCAGGGGATGGGGATACTGCCCTGGTGGACGGCGAACCATTCGACGCAGCTCTGGGTATTCATGCGCTGCGTCCACGGGGCGGGAATGCTTGCAGCCTCGCTATACTCGTCCCGGCAATGGTTCAGAAAGCGGTTCTGCATAACATGTATTTTTGTTTCGTTGGCCGGAACAGCAGCGATCGCCTTCGGTTTTTTCCCGGACTGCTTCATTCCGGGAACCGGGCTGACGGTTTTCAAGCTGTTCAGTGAGTACGCTGCCATGGCGATGATCAGTGCAGCGATCCTGGTCACCCTCAGGAACAGGAGCGAAGAGGCGAAGGGAAACGGGTATGCCCTTCAGTGGGCCCTTGCCTGTTCCGTTGCCGGCGGTTTCGCGTTTACCTTCTACAATGACGTGTACGGCGTCTGGAACATGGTGGGGCACATCCTGTACGGGTACAGCGCCTACATCCTCCTTACAGGCGTCCTGTTCGGGAGTTCCAGGAAGCTCATGGATCTCCACTATGCAGCGCTGAACGAGAAAATCAGGGAGATGAACAGGAACCTCGAACACAGGGTAAAAGAGCGGACTGCCGAGCTGGAGGAAGCGAACCGTGCCAAGGGTGTTTTTCTTGCCACTATCAGCCATGAAGTCAGAACCCCTCTGAACGGGATACTCGGGATGGCGGAATACCTGAAGGATGATTCCATATCTCCCGGTGAGAGACGGGAGTACCTGGACGTTATAAGCCGTTCGGGGGAATCGCTGCTGGAAATCCTGAACAACGTAATAGATCTTTCAAGGATCGAGTCCGGAACCCAGGAACTGGATAACGCCCCCTTCAGGCCCGGGGAAATAGCATCAGAAGTGGAATCCCGCTTCAGGGAGAGGGCGGCGGAAAAGGGAATTGAACTGGAAGTGTTCGTAGATCCGGCTGTACCTCCAATGCTCATCGGGGACGGGGGCAGGATCAGGCAGGTGCTTATGAATCTTGTGGGGAACGGTGTGAAGTTTACCGAAAAGGGAAAAGTGTCTTTTTCTCTTGAATACGCAGGCAGGGAAGAAGAACATGTGTACCTGAGAGTTCAGGTAAGGGATACCGGCATTGGCATTCCCGAAGAGGCACGCGCCAGGCTTTTCACACCCTTCAGCCAGTCTGACGGGTCCATACGGCGCAGGCACGGGGGAACCGGCCTGGGGCTTGCCCTTTCGGGCAGGATTATCGCGCTCATGGGAGGAGAACTCACCTTTTCGACAGGGGAGGGGAAAGGGACGGTGTTCTCTTTTACTCTCCTGCTGCAGGAGGGAGGCGTGGGACTGAAAAATGACGCTTCCTTTTCTGAACCTGCGGCAATGCCCCAGGGGCTTTCGGTGCTCATCGTTGAGGATAATCCGGTCAATCGTATGATCCTGGAGAACCAGCTCCAGCGGGAGGGGTGGACTGTGAAGTCAGCCGGAAACGCCATGGACGCGGCCAGTGCAGTCAGCGTGGAACAATTTGACCTGGTGTTCATGGACCTGGAGATGCCGGGCATGGACGGATACCAGGCGACCGGTGAGATCCGCCGCATTGAACGGGAGGCCGGGAGATCTCATGTTCCCGTTGTCGCCCTTACGGCCCATGAAGGCGAAGAGTTCAGGAAGAAGGCTGATGAGGCGGGGATGGCGTACTTTCTCACGAAGCCTGTGGGCAGGAGAAAGCTCCTCCGGTGTATGTCAGCCCTTTTTAGTGTCTGTGTGAAAAATGCAGAAAAAACGACAGAGGAACAGGAAGAAAAGAAAATAAGCGAACAGGATACAGAAAGGAAGAATCAGGCATGAAGAAGGATTATTCAGAGTTCCTGCCGCTTCTCCTTGAATTCCAGAGGACGGAGATAACGGAATGGGCTGTTTATACCCGGCTTGCACGGCGGACCGGCGGTCCCAACGGGGAAGTTCTCAGGCGCATCGGGGAGGACGAAAAGAGGCATGCGTCCATCTGGGAGCGTTATACAGGCAAAAAAATCGAACCTGTCCTCTGGAAGGTATGGTTCTTCACCCTTCTCGCTGCCGTTCTGGGCATCACTTTCGCCATCAAGCTCCTTGAGAAGGGCGAGGAGCGTGCGGAAAAGAACTACGCTCTCGTGGAGACCGCCATACCGGAGGCGGGACGGATCCTCAGGGAGGAGACAGAGCACGAGGAGGAGCTGACCTCACTTATCGACGAGGAGCGGCTGCAGTACACGAGCTCCATGATCCTGGGGCTGAACGACGCGCTGGTGGAGCTCACCGGTGCCCTGGCCGGATTTACCTTTGCCCTCGGGAACGGCAGGGTGGTAGCTCTGGCAGGAACCATCACGGGCATCGCCGCAGCACTGTCAATGTCCGCGTCGGAGTATCTCTCCCAGAAATCGGAGGAAGGGGACAGGAAACCTCTGAAGGCTGCATTGTACACGGGGATCGCCTATCTTTTCACCGTTGTGGTGCTTGTGGCGCCCTATGTCATTTTTACAAGCCCTTTCGCGGCACTGGGGGTCATGCTGCTGAACGGGGTGGGCGTCATCCTCTTCTTCACGTTTTTCATGTCCGTGGTGCGGGATGTCCCCTTCCGGAAAAGTTTTTTCGAGATGCTCTTCATCAGCCTCGGGGTGGCGGGGGTCTCGTTCTTCATCGGTTTCCTGGCCAGGATGTTTCTCGACGTGGATGTGTGAGGTTCCCCATGCAGACTTTTCTGCCCTATCCCGACTTTTTCAGGTCGGCTGAAGTGCTGGACCTGAAGCGCCTCGGAAAGCAGCGGGTGGAGGCGCTCCAGCTGCTGAACGCACTGTCGCCCTCCTACGCCCTTCGGGGGTGGAGGAATCACCCGGCGCGGGTCATGTGGGCAGGATACCCGTCCGCCCTTGCCTTTTACGGTGTGGTCGTCTGCAGGCGCTGGACCGGGCTGGGCTACCGCGACACGTGCAGGGAGAAGATCCTCCTGTCACTGGATGCAATGGGTGCGGGGAACACCGAGGATGCTCTTGAGAAAAACTACGTTGAAGCCATGAAAGGAAAGGAAAACGGATTCCTGCCGCCGTGGTTCGGAGACGAGCGGTTCCACCGATCACACCGTTCGAACCTCCTGCGGAAGGATCCGGACTGGTACGGCGGCCAGGGATGGAATGAAGGCCCGGGATTGCCGTATTTCTGGCCTGTGGAAGCTCAGGCCGTTCGGAAAGGAGATGGTGAAAACTGAAACCGTTTGTTGACCCGGCTTATGCCGGGATAGCCTCATTCCTCCGGGCCCCTCTCTCCACGGTGGAAGAACTGCGGGAGGGGGATATAGCCGTCGCGGGGATTCCCTTTGATACTACCTGCGGGTCCAGGCAGGGGGCGCGTTTCGGGCCCAGGGGAATTCGGGAGGGCAGTCTCCACTTCGTTTACCAGATGGATGCCCTGAACAAGGGAGAGAAGACCATGATAAACGCCGTTACGGGTGAGGAGGTCCGCTTCCCTTTCCGGGACATACTCCGGGACACGGGGGATCTGACTGTCTATCCCGCTGACGTGGAGCATACGTCGGAGTGCATACGGGCAGGCGTGGAGGAGATGGTTTCACGGGGAGCGTTCCCTGTGCTTCTTGGAGGTGACCATTACGTGACCTTTCCCGCAGTGGAAGGGTTTGAGCGGGCCTGGAAGAAAAAGAAGTCCAATCCCAGGCTCGGGTACATCCACATCGACTCGCACCTTGACCTCTCGGACGATACCGAGGTCTGGGGGAAGCATTATCACGGCTCAACAGCGAGAAGGGTGAGCGAGCTTGACAGCTTTTCTCCCGAAAACATGGTCTGGATCGGTGCCAGCGGAGGCTTCGTGAGCCGGGACAGGTGGGATTTCCTCAAAAGCTCCGGGGCAGTGCAGTTTTCGGTTGACGACATGAACGGCCTCGGCATCAGGGAAGTGGTGAACAGGGCGGTTTCCCGGGCCTCGGAAGGGTGCGATTCGGTCTACGTTACAATCGACATAGATGTCGTTGACCATGCCTTTGCGCCCGGTACGGGCTCATACGTCTACGGGGGCATTACCTCCTTCCAGTTCCTCCAGCTGATGGACTGCCTGAGATCCGTCCCCGCCGGGGCGCTGGACCTCGTGGAGGTGGCGCCTCCCCTCGATCCCACGGGAACCACGTCACGGCTCGCTGCCACCGGTCTCATACGCTTCCTCCTTCCGAGGATCTCGGGAAGGTGAGCCCCGCCTCCTTTCCCGTCGTGACGTGTTTTTTTTGACAGGAGAAAGGGAAAGAGTATAATTATAGTAATCGCATCGGGGGAGTCTTTTACGGACTGAGAGGGGGCATTGCCGCCCCGACCCCTGGAACCTGATCCGGATCATACCGGCGAAGGGAAGGTGCCGCCAAGCCCAGGACACTCCTCCGATGCATATTTGCAGAGGAGGAGTTTTTTATGCCCAGCAGCAGAAACCGGGTTCTTGTGGAAGGGGCCCTTGCGGTGGCACTTTCCGTTGTTTTTTCCGCCATTCGCATCTGGACCATGCCCCAGGGCGGTTCCATAACCCTTGAGATGGTACCGCTGTTCCTTTTCGCACTTCGCAGGGGAGGCCGGGCGGGCATCGCCGCAGGGGCGGTTTCAGGCCTGCTCCAGCTTTTTACGGGCGGCTACGTTGTCCATCCGGCCCAGGCCGTGCTTGATTATCCCGCGGCTTTCGGCGCATTGGGTATCGCAGGATTTTTCCCCAGGGCGTCATGGTTCGGAATGGCACTTGGCGGAGCGGTGCGGTTCGTCTGCCACGTCCTCTCGGGGGTCATCTTCTTCTCCAGCTTCGCGCCCGAGGGAGCGAACGTGTGGGTCTACTCTTCCGTTTACAACGGCACGTTTCTTCTGCCGACCCTTGTCATTACCTCCGTGCTCGTG
Source organism: uncultured Synergistaceae bacterium (assembly GCA_964439735.1). GTDB lineage: Bacteria > Synergistota > Synergistia > Synergistales > Aminobacteriaceae > Aminivibrio. Next base: position 5,662 of record CAYTQC010000013.1, on the reverse strand, counting down.
AGCCTTATCCGTCCCCGGCTCGGCCGGATCGGGCTGGACAGGGAATAACCGCACGTCCGAAAAGTTTTTTTCTTGCCCTTCCTCCTGCGGAGGAGAGGGGGAGGGCTGCGAGTTCGTTGCTCCCGACCCACCTTCCTTCGCAGGACAGGGGGGGATCATCCTGCTCTCCGAGGGGGATCAGGAGTGTCCGCAGACGTACCCGCCATCGGGTGAAGGAGCAGCGGACCGTTCCCATATCTGTCCCGCTTTCGATAAGGCTGTCGGGAATCCCGAGGGAAGCTTCAGCCGGAGGGGCTTCCCACGGGAACTCCTCGAAACCTGCCCATAACCCTTTCCCCGGGCGTTTCCTCAGGTAGACCCTGTCTTTCCGGAGAAAGACAAAAAGATGCCCCTCTATTGATCTGCCCTGTTCCTTCGGTGACAGAACGGGGCGGAGAAGTTCCGTGCCGCGGATGTGCGAGAGACACAGGAAAGTCAGCGGACACTCGGCGCATGAAGCTGTACGGGGAAGGCACAGGGTGGCTCCCAGCTCCATGACGGCCTGGTTGAAGTCGCCGGGAGCATCGCCAGGGATCATGGCCGAGAACGTGTCCCTGATCGCCCGTTCTCCTGCCGGCCTGTCCGCCGGTTCTTCCAGGTCAAGAAGGCGTGAGAACACCCTTCTCCCGTTTGCGTCGATGGCCGGTACAGGAATTCCGAAGGCGATGCTCGCAACTGCTCCCGCAGTATAGGGCCCCACTCCCGGAAGTGCGAGGAGCCTGGAATAATCCGCGGGGAGGCTGTTCGAACCGCTTTCCGCAAGCTCTTTCGCCGCCTTCTGGAGGTTGCGGGCCCGTGAGTAGTAGCCCAGTCCCTCCCACGCCTTGAGAAGCTTTTCCGTATCTGCCGCTGCCAGGCTTCTGACGTCGGGGAAAAGCTCCGTCCATTTCCTGTAATACTCCGCAGCCCGAGAGGTCTGGGTCTGCTGGAGCATCACCTCCGAGATCCATATTTTGTAGGGGTCGCCTGTTTCCCGCCAGGGGAAGGGCCTTTTTGCACTGCGGTACCACCTGAGGAGCGCCCGGGCCCCTTCATTTTCCGACCTCATTGCTTCGCTGACCATGAATACGATCTCCCCGTTCAGTATAAAAAGGCTCAATTCCACCTGCATAGGGTACAATAAGCCATGGGATAATGCACCCGGGAAAGGAGGAAGAACAATGCCCGTATCAGGAAAGACGGAGTATGATTTTTCCCTTTTCGGAGAGATGGACTCCTATCTCTTCCGGGAGGGAAACCATTGCCGCCTCTACGAGAAACTTGGATCTCACCCGGCGGAAAACGGAGGCCGGCAGGGAACATATTTCGCGGTCTGGGCCCCCAATGCGGCGGAAGTGAGCGTCATCGGCGCGTTCAATGACTGGGACAGGCAGCAGAACTATCTCTCTCCGAGGAAGGACAGCTCCGGTATCTGGGAGGGCTTCATCCCGGGTGTCGGCAGTGGAGAACTGTACAAGTACTCCCTGAAAACGGCGGGAGGGGAAATTCTGGAAAAAGGCGACCCCTTCGCCTTCTTCTGGGAGGTTTCACCGAAGACGGCATCCATCATCTGGGATAACGACTATACATGGAACGACAGCGAATGGATGGCGGACCGGAAAAAGAAAAACGCTCTCGATGCGCCGATGTCTGTGTACGAGGTCCATATCGGGTCATGGAGGAGAAATCCGGCGGAGGGATTCCGGTCCCTTACCTACAGGGAGTTGGGCCACGAGCTGGGAGACTATGCTGTCTCCATGGGGTTCACTCACGTGGAGCTGCTTCCCGTGATGGAGCATCCCTTTTATGGTTCCTGGGGATACCAGACCCTGGGGTACTTCGCTCCCACGAGCCGCTATGGGACTCCTGAGGATTTCATGTACATGGTGGATGTACTCCACCAGAAGGGTATCGGTGTTATCCTCGACTGGGTCCCTTCCCATTTCCCCACGGATGCCTACGGCCTGGCCCGGTTCGACGGGACGTGCCTGTACGAGCACGAGGATCCGAGAAAAGGATATCATCCTGACTGGGGGAGCTGGATCTTCAATTACGGGCGGAATGAAGTCCGGGGTTTTTTGCTCAGCAGCGCGTTTTTCTGGCTCGATCGCTTCCACGCCGACGGACTGAGGGTGGATGCGGTGGCGTCCATGCTTTACCTCGATTACTCCCGGAAGGCGGGAGAGTGGATCCCCAATACCTACGGGGGGAGAGAGAACCTCGAGGCCATAGAGTTCCTGAAAAAGCTGAACGAGGAGATTTACGGGGCCTTCCCCGGTGTTCAGACCATAGCCGAGGAGTCCACGGCGTGGCCCATGGTGACCCGCCCTGTGTTCGTCGGCGGCCTCGGGTTCGGCATGAAGTGGAACATGGGATGGATGCACGACACCCTGAAGTTCATCTCCAGGGATCCCGTCTACCGGAAATACGAGCACGACAAGATAACCTTCAGCATAATGTATGCCTTCACCGAAAACTTTCTTCTTCCCTTCTCCCACGACGAGGTGGTCCACGGCAAGGGGTCCATGCTCGGAAAAATGCCCGGGGACACATGGCAGAAGTTTGCCAGTCTCAGGCTTCTCTACGGCTATTTTTTTTCCCATCCGGGAAAAAAACTGCTCTTCATGGGGAGCGAGTTCGGTCAGGGAAAGGAATGGAACCACGATGACAGTCTCCAGTGGGACCAGCTGCAAATCCCTGAGCACAGGGGCATATCGGACTGGGTGGGAGCCCTGAACCGTGTGTATAAAGAAGAGCCGGCACTCCACAAACGTGATTTTTCACCGGAGGGTTTTGAATGGTGCGATTTCTCCGATTGGGAGAAGAGCGTGGTCTCTTTTGTGAGAAAGGGTGCAAAAGATGAGATGGTGCTCGCAGTGTTCAATTTCACCCCTGTGCCGAGGCTGAATTACCGGATACCGGTTCCGGCTGCCGGGTTCTGGAAAGAGATCCTCAACAGCGACGGCAAGGAGTACTGCGGCTCCGGGTTCGGAAATTTCGGCGGGCTTGCCTCAGAACCGGTTGCCTGCAAGCAGAGGGGAAACTCACTGTGCCTCACGCTGCCTCCCATGGGGATGCTGCTTTTCCGGCTGGAAACAGGGAATACGACCGAAAAGGAATGATGCAAAAAAGGCCCGGCCTTCAGGCCGGGTCTTTTTCTCAGGAAGAAGCTTCCGCAAGTGCCAGTACCGTGCCGATGATCACGTCCACGCCTTTTTTTATCTGCTCGTAATCGGTCCACTCCTCGGGACAGTGGCTTCTTCCGCCCCTGCTGGGGACGAAGAGAAGTCCCACATCGGTAATTGAGGCCATGATCATGGCATCATGCCCCGCCCCGCTCTGCATCACCTTTGCCGAATATCCGAGGTTGCCGGCCTCCTCCTCGAACAGACCGAGGATCTCCTGGCTCATATCCACGGGAGGGACAGTAAGCTTATCCCTTATGGAGACAGTGACCCCGTGTTTTTTCTCCATGTTTTTCATGAAGGAGCCGAATGTATCGACTACCCGTTCGAGTTTCTCTATATCCGCCGAGCGGACGTCTATGGTAAAGAACACCTTTCCGGGAACGATGTTCGATCCCCC
>CAYTQC010000013.1:0-1959 GCA_964439735.1 uncultured Synergistaceae bacterium | reverse complement strand
AGGCCTGACTCTTTCATGGCCCGGGCCATGGAGATGCCGTCCCTGTCACGGAAAATGTCCAGCGACTCGCGGCTCAGGAGCCCTGCCATGGCCCTGCTTCCATAGAGTCCCCCGCCGAACCTGCCTCCTTCTTCCTCCACGAGGGCGGCGAACTCCAGTGGGAGACTGGTCCCGATTCCGTTCTCGTGAAGGACCCGTGCCACTTCCAGCCCCATGACGACTCCCGCCGGGCCGTCAAATGCGCCGCCGTTCTTTACCGAATCAAAATGGGAACCAAGCATAACCGCAGGTGCTCCCCGGCGCTTCCCCTCCCGACGTCCGAACAGGCTTCCCGCAGCATCCCTCCGGACGGTGAGACCGGCTGTCTCCATTTGCGAGGTGATATACTCCCTGGTCTTCCTGTCCTCCTCGGAGAAGGAGAACCTCGTCATTCCGCCGCCGGGAGATGCGGTGAACTGTGCCATCGCCTCGATGTCTTTCCGGATCCTTTCGGTTTTCGCTTCCAGCATGTCTCTCATCCTTCCTTCAGATCACATATCCGGCAAACTGTCTGCATTTTTTACGCGCCGCTGCCGTTTTTCTTTTCACCTTCCCGTGACGCGGTGTAGATGCCCGCGAGTATCAGGGCTCCTCCGACGGCTTTCATCCACGTTATTGGCTCTGAGAGGAATACGGCGGCCAGGATAGAGCTCCCTATGGGTTCGCCCAGGAGGCAGAGGGCTACTGTCCCTCCGCTGAGCCACCGGAGCGCCCAGTTGTAGCTCGAATGGCCCAGCACCTGGGGAACCAGCGCCAGGAGAAAGAAGGCCTGCCACGTAGACCGTGAATATCCTGCGGGAGGAAGCCCGAGGACGAGGACAAGCAGCCAGAGCACAACGGCCGCAGTACCGTAGTTGAGTGTGATGTACGACGGAAGGGATACCCGTGGACGGACCCGTCTGCCTGCAAGTATGTACAGGGCGGCAAAAAAACTGCCCAGCAGAGCGAGGAAATCCCCCCACAGGGCGGCGCCTCCAAGGGCGAAATCTCCCCACCCGATGATGGCTCCTCCCGGAAGTGCCAGGAGAAGCCCCCTCCGAAGGGAGCTTGAGAAAGGGTCTCCCGTGAGCAGGGGGGAGAGAAGTCCGGTCCAGAGCGGGATGGCGTTCACGATGACCACGCTGCTGGCCACCGAAGTGTAAAACAGTGATGAAATCCACGTCGCGAAATGAAGAGCCAGGAACCCTCCGGAAACTGCAATGGTCAGAAGGTCCGTCCGTGACAGTTTAACCGCTTCCCGAAACGTTCCCGCAGCGGTGAACGGAAGAAGGATCAACACAGCAAGCCCCGTCCTGTAGGCGGATATCACCAGCGGATGTGCCTCGGCCATCCGTGCGAATATCGCTCCCGTTGAAATGGCGAACACACCGAATGAAAGAACGAGCCACGGAGAGACCGGAGGGTTCTCCCTCATTGGGGCAGCATCCATTCAATTGTCGTCGGGAGAGACGCTTCCCGGGAAAAAACTGTCCTCATTCCCTCAGCTCCTTCAGTGAGCGAATTCTGTCCGGTCATCATGAACAAAGGATATCAGAGAAATCACTTCTCAGAAAGGGTGTGGACACGACGGAAAAACAGGGTACAGGTTCTCCTCACAGGGAGCGTCTAATTAAAAAGGAACGTGAAGAGAAAGGGCAGGACAATGAGGATTGAGAGGAGGCGGACTGTCTGAAGGATGCTTACCTTCAGGGGGTCTGCTCCCATCTCTTCCGAGATGATGGACATCTGCGAGAGCCCTCCAAGGGATGTGGACAGCAGGCAGGTGGGATAGTCCCAGCCGGTCATTTTGTGGAGAAGGAAGCCAAGGGAAAGGCTTGCGGCAAGCATCCCTGCCGTGAGGCACACGACAGGCAGGGCCATGGTGGAGAACTGCCGGAACGTCTCCATGGTGATGCTTGAAGCGATGATAATGCCGATTCC
>CAYTQC010000012.1:6356-24742 GCA_964439735.1 uncultured Synergistaceae bacterium | reverse complement strand
CTGCCCCCAGTGCGATAATGCCCCTGGCCTGTTCCGCCGTTGAAATGCCTCCTCCCACTGTGAAGGGGATGCAAAGAGCCTCGGCTACATTTCGGACCCATTCGGACATTGTGCTTCTTCGTTCGGCGGAGGCCGTGATATCAAGGAACACCAGTTCGTCTGCTCCCTGCCGCATGTACTCTGCCGCAAGTGCGGCGGGATCTCCTGCATCCCGAAGATTGACGAAGTTAATTCCTTTGACCACTCTGCCGCCCATGACATCGAGGCAGGGAATTATTCTTTTTGTCAGCATGATGATGCCTCCCGGATCGCCTCTTTCAGGTTTATAGTCCCCTCGTAGAGGGATTTTCCCAGAACAGTTCCCGCAAGCCCGTCAGCCTTCAGGCACCGTATATCGTCCAGTGAAGAAATCCCGCCCGCCGCGATCAGCGACATTTCCGGGAAAGCATCCCTGAGTTCGCGGTACATTTTCCTGTCCGGACCCGAGGCCGTGCCGTCACGGTGTACTGCCGTCACAAGATAAAGACGGAAACCCGCCCTTTTGCATTTTCCCATCAGCATCTCCGGGGAGAGGGATCCTTCTTTCTGCCACCCTGAAACAGCTGTTTTGCCGTTTCGGATATCGATCGCCGGGATCAGCCTGCCGCCGAACCGGTGGAACAGTTCTTCAAGCTTCTCAGGGGATTCTGCAGGCAGGCTTCCCGCATACACCCTATCTGCTCCCGCATCCAGGGCAGATGCTATGTTCTCCTCGGTCCTGAGCCCGCCTCCGTACTGGATTTTCAACCCCGCCGAACGCAGTTTCCCGATGATGTGCAAATGGCAGGGCGAGCCTGTTTTTGCTCCCTCCAGGTCGATAACGTGGATCCATTCCGATCCTGCGTCTGCAAATGATCTTGCCGTTCCCTCGAAATCGCTGCCGTAGACTGTTTTTTCCCCAAAGCGTCCCTCCCTGAGGCGGACGATGGCGCCGCCCAGAAGGTCCATTGCAGGGTAAATATCCATCAGGCATGTCCTCCCCTGATAAAGGATGCAGTACTCCGAAGAAGCGCGAGCCCCTCCGGTCCGCTCCTTTCCGGGTGGAACTGGAAACCGGCCACATTGTCCCTGAGGATCATTGAGACAAACGGCTGATCCTCGAGAATGGTCCTTCCTGCCGCAAAGGGGGAATCAAACAGGGCATAGCTGTGAACGAAATAGAAGTACGCCCCGGAGGGAGTTCCCGGTACGAACCCTTCCGGCTTTCCGGTCCATTCCACCGAATTCCATCCCATATGGGGAATTTTCGATGCTCCCAGAAGTGCTGCGTCTCCGGGGATCAGTCCGAGTCCGGGGAACGATCCGTTTTCAAGCCCCTTTTCGCACAGAAGCTGCATTCCGAGACATATGCCGAGGAGTGCCCCTCCGCATTTTGCCCATTCCGTGAGCCTGGAGCCCCAGCCTGAAGACGAGAGACGTTCCGATGCCGGCCCGTATGCGCCTACGCCGGGAAGCACTGCGAGGGAGAATTCCCCGGTCAGCTCATCGGGAGAGGAGAGGAGCCGCGCATCTTCCCCCAGCCGTTCAAAGGCGCGTATCACGTTCCCTGTGTTGCCTACCTGGTAGTCGACTACGGCTGTCATACCAGGGTCCCCTTCGTGCTCTGCAGTGCTTCTGCGGGTGAAAAGGCTTCCCTGAAGGCTCTGCCGGCGCCTTTGAACAGTGCCTCGGCAAGGTGATGTGCATTGTCGCATGCCAGTGCCTGTGCGTGGAACGTTATTTTCCCTTCCCTGCAGAAGGCTTTCCAGAACTCCGGAACCAGCTCCAGGTCGAAATCTCCGCACCGTTCGACCGGAAACTCTCCCTTCCATTCGAATTGTCCCCTTCCGCTGACATCCACTGCCGCCAGGACAAGTGATCCGTCCATGGGAATCGCGCACCAGCCGTACCGTTTCACCGGACGCTCAGATCCCGCCTGCAGGAATGCCCTTCCGAGCAGGATCCCAACGTCCTCGGCGAGATGGTGATAATCCACCCGTTCATCCCCTGAAGCCTGCACTTTCAGACCGACCCCGGCGTGGAACGCGAACAGTTCGAGCATATGGGAAAGAAAGCCGCATGAGATTTCAATATCCGCCTGCCCGCCTCCGAGAGAGAGTTCGACGGAGACTTTGGTTTCTTTTGTTTTTCTTTCGATTTTCACAGTCATGGTCGTGTCCCCTCCGTTGCCTCCTCAATTTTCTTTGCCACTGACTGCACCTCGTCCCATCTCAGGGCGGTGCTTTTCCTGCTTGCCACGAGTCTGAGCGAAATGTCACACACGTGTTCCAGGACCTCCAGGCTGTTTGCCTTCAATGTTCCCCCTGTCTGCACAATATCGAGGATACAGTCACTCAGCCCGAGCTTCGGCGCAAGTTCGATGGACCCGTGGAGATGGATGATGTCCACCTGGGCTCCCCGGGCTGAAAAATGCCCGTCCGCAATACGGGGATATTTCGTGGCGACCTTGAGCCACATCAGTTCCGAAGCGTGCCCGCGGAACCTGGGGGCCAGGGATTTCGGCCCAGCGACCACCACCCTGCACCGTCCTTTTCCCGTATCGAACAGCTCGACCACCGGCATGGCACTCTCAAGCAGAACATCTCCGCCTGCAAATGCGAGGTCCGCTGTCCCGTAGCTCACATACAGGGGGACATCGGACGGCTTGGCGAGGATATACCTGAAATCCCCGTCCTCGATGACAAGCTTCCTCCCCGGTGACGAAAGTCCGCTGCATGGAAGGCCTGACGCTTCAATGATGCCTGCCGCATCTGCAAAAACCCGCCCTGTGGGCAGCGCTATCGTCAGCATGACCTGTCTCCCGTTCCCTGAGAAAGAGTATGGGACGAACCGGAAGCAAGATCGACCCACGCCCGGCACCCTCTTTTTTCTGCGGCGTCCAGTGAGGCCGCTTTATCCGCAGTCCAGCTCATCTCTATTTTCGTTCCTTCCGATGTGATTTTTCTCGCCCTCATCAATGCTTCTTCCGTCTTAAGCCCTCCGGACCACACCATTACCGGTGCGCACGTGGAGTGGAAACGGGACAGGGAGGCTGTTTGCTCCAGGTCAAGGGCGAAGCCCACAGCCTGGCCTCTGAGGCCGCATGTAGACAGAAGCCGATCGTACCGCCCCCCTCCTCCGAGGCTCCTCCCCGATTCTCCCGAATAAATGTCGAATACCGGCCCGCTGTAGTATCCCAGGTCGCGGACAAGTGAAAGGTCTATGGAAATGCGGTTCTCATATCCGAGCCCCCCGAGGGTGGATACCATGGACTTCAGCGGCGAAAGCGGCGACCCTTTCCCCCAGAGCTTTTCCGCATCCCCGAGGACGGAAAGTCCTCCCCTGAGCCGTGGTATTTCCTCGAGTATCCTCCGGTAAAAATCAGGAATATCTCCGTCCTCCAGAAGGGAATAATATTCCGGCAGCGCTCCCTTTCTCAGTGCCTCCGCAAGATTACCGGCGGTGTTTGTGTCCACCGAGGCCACTGCACGCTGAAGGAACGTCGAGTCTCCGAGGACGATGGTCGTCCGCCCCAGACCGAGTGAGTCCAGAACGGAAAGAAGCAGGGCGAGTATCTCAGCTTCACCCCCTGTTTCTTCCCAGCCGAGAAACTCTGCGCCGATCTGGAAGGATTCAATTGATGTCTTCGGCGGCCGGGGTTTCATGTATATCCTGTCGCAGTAGCAAATCCGGAGAGGACGTTCCTCGGGTGAGTAGTGGGTCGCAAGATAGGCCACCGTGGCGAGGGTGATGTCGCCCCGCAGACAGCAGGGCTCTCCATAGGGAGTATTCACTGCTACCAGCCGTGACCTGAAAGAAGGGGGCAGCTTTTCCCACGAGGACTCGAGAAGCTGAAGGGCGGAAGGGAGAAAAGGACTGTAGCCCCATGCCTCGAAGAGGGAAAGAAAAATCCTTCTGCAGTCCTCCATGGCGGAGGCCAGTCCGCCCCCTACATTCGTGCAGCCCCGCGGAAGCCTGTTCATTGCGGGATTCTCCTGTACTTGTGTCTCATTTTTCATGCTCCTCGCTTTATTATGATAATAGGTTAGCGTGATGTATAATTTACCTCTGGGATGATATCATTATATTCGTAAGGTGTAAAGCTTGCGGCGGAGAGGCAGTCCCGCCGGAGCGTCCGGAAGGGATGGTGCCTATGGCGAAAGGTGAAAAGCCGCTGTACGCGTGCTCGGAGTGCGGTGCCGTCTTTTCCGTATGGACGGGACGATGTCCCTCGTGCGGAGAATGGGGATCTCTCGAAAAAAAAGCCGTGTCTCCTTCCCCGGCTGCGGAGATGCGTTCCGGACGCGGCGGCATGGTTGACGCTTCATCTGTTGTGCCGCCTGACAGGATCTCGAGCGGTTCGGCGGAGTTTGACCGCGTCCTTGGCGGCGGATGGGTGCCCGGAGGTGTTTTTCTTCTTGGAGGACAGCCCGGGATAGGAAAATCGACACTGCTGCTGCAGACCTGCGGCCGGATGGCTTCCGGCGGACTCCGGACACTGTACATTTCAGGAGAGGAGTCAGCTTCCCAGGTAGCTCTCAGGGCAAAAAGGCTCAGCGCAGCATGCGCGGGACTCGACCTGTTCTGTGACAGCGATCTCGGAGCCGCGCTCGGCGCCCTGGACGGACACGGCTTTTTCGTGGTTGACAGTGTGCAGGCGATGAGGTCTGACGGGTCCGAGGGATGGGCAGGCAGCCCCGGGCAGGTCAGGGCTGCAGCGCAGATGTGCATTAACGCTGCCAAGGAGCGGGACATCCCCGGAGTACTCGTGGGACACATCACCAAGGAAGGGCGGATTGCAGGCCCAATGCTGCTTGAACACATGGTTGACGGCGTCCTTACCTTTTCAGGCGATGATTATTCGCCCTACAGGATGCTCCGGGTGAACAAGAACCGTTTCGGCAGCACCGATGAACTGGGAGTTTTCGAGATGTCGGAGGAAGGACTTGCTCCCGTGAAGGATGTCAGCGGTCTCTACTGGAACAGGGCTGAGCAGTCGGTGCCCGGCGTGGCTATGACTGTAGTCCTTGAGGGCTCTCAGCCTCTTGTGGCGGAAATACAAGCCCTTGCAAATGGAACGGCCTTCCCCTATCCTAAGAGGACAGGACGGGGGATAGACATGAACAAGATCCAGCTTTTTTCCGCGGTTTTGGAAAAAAGATGCTCCATAGGATGCGGCCTGTCCGACATATATGTCAATGTGGCAGGCGGGCTCGCCGTACGGGAGCCTGCGGCGGACCTGGCCCTGTGTACCGCCCTTGCGTCGGCGGTCAGGGATGTAGCGCTTCCGGAAAAATGTGTTTTTCTCGGGGAAGTGGGGCTGGCGGGTGAGATCCGCCCTGTGATCCGGCTTGCCCGCCGTTTGCAGGAAGCGGCCAGGCTCGGCTTTACCAGGGCGGTGGTCAGTTCCCGTGAGGATGTAAAGGCAAAAAAAGCGCCCATTGAAATCATCAGGGCGGCAACATTGAGCGAAGTATTGAAGGCGGTGATGAAATGAGTGCAGCCAAAAGGGCGGCAAAAAGAGTTCTTTGGGCGGTTATGCTCCTTCTTGCGATGTGGACGCCGGCACGGGCATTTGTTCTGTCCGCTGCTCTGGAAGGTACAGTGGGAATAGCCATGGAAAACTTCGCGGCGGATGTCCTCCGCAAGGCGGCCGAAGAAAAAGCGTCCCTCGTGGTTTTCCGGCTCGACACGCCCGGAGGCCTGGTGAGTTCCATGCGGGGGATAACATCGGCAATACTGGAATCACCCGTCCCTGTCGTAGTCTGGGTAGGTCCGAAAGGAGCAAGGGCAGCGTCGGCGGGGGCTTTCATTCTGCAGGCGGCTCATATTGCCGCCATGGCGCCGGGGACCAATGCAGGGGCGGCTCAGCCTGTAATGGCTTCAGGCAAAGACGCTCCCGACACCGATATGAAAAAGAAGATCACCAACGACCTTGCGGCGCAGATACGCTCCCTTGCCCAGCTGAACAGGCGGAATGCCGATGTGGCCGAGCGAATGGTGACGGAAAGTCTTTCGATAACTGCAGAGGAAGCCCTTGATCTCGGAGTGGCTGACCTTGTTGCCTCCGATATGGAATCTCTCCTGACCGCGGTTCGCGGGAGAGACGTTACGGCGGGAGGCGCGACGCTGACTCTCGATCCGCCACCGGGAGCCCCGGTTGAAGTGGCCATGACGCTTCGCGAGAGAATACTCCAGTTCATATCAAGCCCTGACATAGCCTATCTTCTCCTAACGGCAGGGGTACTCGCGGTGATCCTTGAGGTCATGTCGCCGGGAGGTTTCGTTATGGGAACGGCCGGGGCTGTCATGGTGCTCCTCGGCGCCTTCGGTCTCAGGATGCTTCCCTTCAACTGGGCGGGGATCATCCTCCTTGCGGCCGGCATCGGAGTACTGGTTCTCGACCTTCTTGTCGGGGGAATAGGTATCCTGAGCCTTTTCGGACTTGCAGCCCTTGCGACGGGAGGGCTTATCCTGTTCCGTGCTCCGGGAGGTGAGCTTTTGAACGTTTCCATCAGCTTTATCGCGGGAATGTCCATTGCCCTTGGCCTGTTCTTCTTCGGAGCGCTGTTCCTTGTCATGAAGTCGCTGAAGAGGAGAGCGTCTTCAGGAAAGGAGGCCATGGTCGGAATGACCGTGGAGGTCATTGAGGAAATTGCCCCCGTGGGGCTCGTAAAGTGCCGTGGGGAAATATGGACGGCCCGGAGCGCGTCGGGCCGGGCCATCGGCAGCGGAAGTGCCGGAAGGGTGGTAGGGATGGACGGAATTACGCTTTTGGTGGAAGAATCTTTAGAGGAGGCTCCATCAGGAGTTTCCGGGGCACAACAATAGAGAAGGGGGAAGGAACATGATTTTCGATGCAGTGGAAATGCTTCTCAGTATAGGTACTTCTTTCGGGTTCATCCTTATCGCTTTGTTCATACTGTCCTCGGCGATAAAGATCGTCCCCGAGTATCAGCGTGTCGTAGTTTTCAGGCTCGGCCGTCTCGTGGGGTCAAAGGGGCCCGGAATCGTGCTGGTCATACCCCTCATCGACAGGGTGATCAGGGTCGACCTCAGGGTGGTGACCCTGGACGTTCCGGTACAGGAGGTCATTACGAGGGACAATGTTCCTATCAAGGTCAACGCCGTAGTATACTTCCGTGTCATGGATCCCGCGTTTTCCGTCGTGGAAGTTGAGAACTACATTCTTGCCACCAGCCTCCTCTCACAGACGACCCTTCGCTCGGTAGTAGGCTCGGCGGATCTGGACGAGGTGCTTTCCTCCAGGGAAAAGATAAACAGCGAACTCCAGAAGATCATCGACGAGCGCACCGATTCCTGGGGAATCAAGGTCAGTGCGGTAGAGCTCAAGGAACTCGAGCTTCCCGAAAGCATGAAGCGGGCCATGGCCAAGCAGGCCGAGGCAGAGCGGGAACGCCGTGCCAAGATCATCAACGCAGAGGGAGAAATGCAGGCCGCGCAGAAGCTGAGCGAGGCAGCGATCCAGATGGAAACGTCTCCGATCACGCTGCAGCTCAGGTACCTGCAGACCCTTCGGGAGATAAGCGGGGACAAGAATTCGACCACCATCTTCCCCCTGCCTCTTGACCTTGTGAAGCCGTTTATGGAGAGATTCTTCGCTAAAGAGGGTCAAAAAGGAAAAGAATAACGGGTAAAAATGCCGTTCCGGGCACAAAACGGTGCCCGGAACGGCGTCCTATGGTATATAATGCCGGAAAAGGCCGGTTCCCGGGAAAATGGGTCGGCACACTGACATGTCAGGGGCTTGAAGCATTGAGGGTCAAGCTCTTTTGGCATGTGCCTTTGTGTCTATTCCGGCAAAAATGCAGTGTTCATCAAGGAGGAAGGGTCAATGGGCTACGATTTTCAATCCATCGAAAAAAAATGGCAGAGGACATGGGAGGATGAAGGAACATTCAACGCCGATGCCGAGCCGGGAAAAGAAAAATTCTACTGCCTGGAGATGTTCCCCTATCCAAGCGGCGCACTCCATATGGGGCACTTGAGGAATTACTCCATCGGGGACATGATGACCCGCTTCCTCTGGAAAAAAGGGCTGAATGTACTGCACCCCATCGGTTTCGATGCCTTCGGCATGCCGGCGGAAAATGCGGCGATGAAATACAACACTCCCGCAGCGGAATGGACGTGGCACAACATCGAGCACATGACCGGACAGCTGAAGCACATGGGATGCAGCTATGACTGGCGCCGCCGCGTCGAGACATGCAACCCTGACTACTACAGATGGACCCAGTGGATCTTCCTCCAGTTTTTTAAGAAGGGGCTGGCTTACCGCAAAAACGCTCCCGTCAACTGGTGCACCAGCTGCAACACGGTCCTCGCAAACGAACAGGTCATCAACGACGGCCACTGCTGGAGGTGCGGAACTGCGGTAGTGAAGAGAAACCTGGAGCAATGGTTTCTTCGGATAACCGACTACGCCCAGGAACTGCTCGATGACCTTGATAACCTCCCCGGCTGGCCGGAGCGGGTCAAGATAATGCAGCGGAACTGGATCGGCCGCTCCGAGGGGGCCCGTCTCTCCTTTACCGAGAAGACTACGGGAGAGAAGATCGAAACATTCACAACGCGCTTCGATACTATATTCGGCGTGACGTTCCTCGCCCTTGCCCCGGAGCATCCTTTCGTGGAAAAAATCATCGCCCTTTCACCCGAGAGGGAGAAAATTTCCGCATTCGTGAAGAAGTGCGTCTCCCAGAGCTCCATCGAACGGACCGCCGTCGGAGGTGAAAAAGAAGGCATCTTTACCGGCTTCTCGGCCGTCAACCCGGTGACCGGAGACGAATTCCCCATCCTCATCGCCAACTATATCCTCATGGATTACGGCACGGGGGCCATCATGGGGGTTCCTGCACATGACCAGAGGGACTTTGAGTTCGCCAGGAAATACGGTATTCCCGTATTGCCGGTCATCAATCCCGAAGGCGAAGTCCTGGACGGAAACACCATGGAAAAAGCCTTCGAAGGTGACGGCATTACCTGTAATTCAGGCCATTTTAATGGTTTGCCCACCGGCAGGGCCATTCCGGAGATGATCGACTGGGGTGTCCGGGAGGGATTCTGTTCCCGTGAAGTGAACTTCCGTCTCCGTGACTGGCTCATATCGAGACAGAGATACTGGGGTGCCCCGATTCCTGTTGTCTACTGCGATCACTGCGGAATTGTGCCGGTTCCCGAGGAGGAGCTTCCTGTGCTTCTCCCGGACAATGTGAAGATAACGGAAGTAGGCAAGTCGCCCCTTGCTGAGGATACAGAGTGGCTGTCCGTCCCCTGCCCGAAATGCGGCCGTCCCGGGCGCCGCGAGGCTGATACCATGGACACGTTCATCTGTTCATCCTGGTACTTTTTCAGATACTGTTCCCCCCGGAACGACAAAGAGGTATTCTCCACGGAAGAAGGGAATTACTGGATGCCAGTGGACCAGTATATCGGCGGCATAGAGCATGCCTGCCTCCACCTTATCTATGCCAGGTTCTTCACGAAATTTTTCGCTGACATAGGCCTCTGCCATGCACGGGAACCGTTCACGAACCTCCTGACCCAGGGAATGGTCATCAAGGATGGGGCGAAGATGTCCAAGTCGCTCGGAAACGTAGTTGACCCCGACGAGATAATTTCTAAATACGGTGCCGATACCGCGAGGCTTTTCATTCTTTTCGCCGCGCCGCCCGCAAACGACCTGGACTGGTCGGAGAGGGGAGTCGAAGGGGCTCACAGATTCCTGAACAGGGTATGGAGGCTTGTGGAGGAGAACCTGGCCGTCTTTTCGGCAGAAAACGGCCATGTTCCTGTTCCTATGTCCTCTCTGAAAGAATCCCGGTTCCGTGACCTGAAGAGGAAGATCCATACCACGATCCGGGATGTCACCAGGGATATCGACCTGGAAAAACAGTTCAATACGGCCGTGGCGCGGCTCATGGAACTGCTGAACGCCCTTGCCTCGTTCCGTCCCGAAGATGAAACCGGCTGCACGCTCCTCCGGGAAGGGCTGGAAGTTCTCCTCTCCTGCCTTAATCCTTTCTGTCCGCACATATCCGAAGAACTCTGGCAGATGAGCGGTCATGAAGAGCCACTTGCCATGCTTCCCTGGCCTGCTTGCGAGGAGGAAGCCCTGGAAGCGGATTCCGTAACAGTTGTGGTGCAGATCAACGGCAAGGTAAGGGAGAAAGCCGATTTCCCTGCCGGGCTTCATGAAGAGGAGATGAAAAGGCGCGTTCTCGAACTCCCCGGCGTGGCGAAAAGGCTTGAAGGGGTAGAGATCGTACGGATCATCGCCGTCCCCGACAGGCTTGTCAACGTGGTGGTGAAGGGGTAGTGCCGCAGCTCAAAGCCCTCACGGCGGGAGGCCCTTCGGGAAGGCAGCTTCTGGAAGAAACCCTCGAAGAACTTGCTTCAGAAGGCTATGCCCGTACAGGTACCGTCGAAGGGGGCCAATGGTCCGCCGTTATTTCGTCCGGCCGGACCGGAGGGCTCTTCGATGAAAAAAGGATCACCGTTGTGGAAGGGGCCGAGCTTCTCGGTCCCTTCCCCGATACACTTCTGCCGTTCCTGGAGGAAGACGGGGCGTCGGAAGTCATCCTTCTCGTGTATGACGGCACCCCCGGAAAAGTCTTTTCTCCCGAAGCCGGGAAAAAAATCGTATTTCTGAAAGCTGAAAAAACGTCCCTGGCGCCGTGGGAGAGAAAGGGATGGATCACGGACCGTGCCCGGCGGATGGAAATCTCCATTTCAGACGATGCCGCGTCGATTCTCGCTGAAATGATAGACGATCCCGCCGAGCTCAGGTCTGAGCTGGAAAAGCTCGGGGCATACGCCGCCGGTGAACAGGTGGACGAAGAGACCGTCAGGATTCTCTCCTTCGATGAGGGGAAGAGCGGAATGCTTGCCTTTCTCGACGGCTTCTGCAGGGGGAATCCCTCTGAAGTGTTCTCGAGCCTTGAGCGCCTTAAAAAGGAAGAATCCGTGCTCCCCCTGCTCACTGCCCTCTACAACAGGATACGCCCGGCGCTGTATCTCGGCCT
The DNA here is from genome assembly GCA_964439735.1 of uncultured Synergistaceae bacterium. Classification (GTDB taxonomy): domain Bacteria; phylum Synergistota; class Synergistia; order Synergistales; family Aminobacteriaceae; genus Aminivibrio. The sequence continues at coordinate 13,676 of CAYTQC010000012.1, read as the reverse complement.
TTTTCCCGGGAAAGGAGGGGAATGGGTCAAGCTTGTCCTCCAGATCAAGGAATATCCTCTCAAGATGTCCCGCGAGGCTCTCAGGCATTACCCGAAAGACGCTCTTTCCGATCTTGCCGCGGGGCTGCTGGCCCTTTCCTGGAAGGAAAAAACATCCGCAGCGGAAGGCTGGTTCGGCTTCGAGGCGCTTCTTGTCAGGTGTATGGATTCAGCGGGGAAAAAATAAAAAAGCCGAGTGGACTGGACCTGTCCGCTCAGCTCAAAAATTCTTCTTATCCGGCCCGGGTTGATCAGGCGGACTCTCCGTGAAGGGTTTTCACTCTGTTCGTAAGCATGGATTTTCTTCTTGCTCCGGTGTTGCCGTGCATGACACCCTTCACAACAGCCTTGTCGATGACGCTCTGGGCAATGGCGAGACGCTTTTCAGCGAGGGCCGTATCCTTGTTCTCCACAGCTTCCAGGACTTTTTTCACGGCATTTTTGCACCGCGTGGTCCAGAAACGGTTGTAGAGCCTGTTCTTTTCACTTGTTTTCATCCTTTTTGCTGCGGACTTCTTATTGGGCATGAACCTCACCTCCTCCCGGCAGAACCACGACATTCTAGCACGATTTCTGATATATTAGCAAGACATGGAAAAGAATGTTGATAATCCCGAAAGAGAGCGAGAAAAACAGATGCAGATCCCTCCCATGGAGGAAATATTCGGTCCTTCCGGAAAACTCGCCGAGTATTTTCCCACATTTGAATACAGGAAGCAACAAGTCGATCTGGCAGAGGAAGTCCGGCTCACCCTTCAGAACGGGGAAGGGGAAATTTTGGCGGCCGAAGCCCCTCCCGGTGTGGGAAAAACATTCGCTCTTCTTGTACCGGCCATGATCAGTGCCGCCGCGGAGGGGAAAAAAATACTTTTCCTCACCGCAGGCATCCCGCTGCAGGAACAGCTTATAGAAAAAGATCTGCCGGTCCTCAACCGGCTTCTTGGACTTTCGCTTCCCTTCGGCCTGCTCAAGGGAAAGGGAAATTACGCCTGCCTTCTGAAGGCAGGCGAGAGCGGCGAAACCGGGGACGGAAAGGAAGGGTATCTCTCCTTCCATGACGGCGGCGCGGCCTCCGGAAAGATTGCAGAATGGCTCAGAACAACGGAAACCGGGGATCTCTCCGAAGTATCCCTGCCCCCGGACTCGCCGGCTCTTCTCAGGATCGCAGCCTCGTCCAGGGCGTGTCTCGGATCCTCCTGCCCCTTCAGGGACCGGTGCTTTGTCAGGAAATCCCTTCGGGATGCCCAGGAGTGGTCTGTCATTGTCGCAAACTACCACCTTTTCTTCTCCTATCTTCTCGGTGCCGGGAAACAGTTTCCGGTACAGGCCGAAATTCTCATCTGCGACGAGGCGCACCGGATACCGGAGGCAGCCCGGTCTTCCATGGCATTGTCCGTATCCGCAGATGAATTCGCCCGCCTTCTCAGAAACCGCGCCGTTCAGGATGGAGCAGCTCTGATCGAGACGGGGGCGACGGCAGGAAAAACCTCCGGGCTTGCAGGCGAGGTCCGCCTGGAGGCAGCACGTTTCTTTGATCTTCTCGAGATCAAATGCCCCGCGAACAAGGCTTCCTTTACGTCCCGGAACGAGGAACTATGGCACCAGCAGGCTATAGTAAGGGAAAAAACTGATGAACTTCTCCGTCTCTTCTCCTTTCTTGAGGACCGGCTGGATGACCCTGATCCTGAGCATTCCCGCATTGCCGTATGGATGGACGAACTGAAGCGGGCCGCAGATGTCCTCGCCTGGTGCACGGAGACAGCCGGATATCCCTCCTGGGCTTACTGGAAGGAGGGGCGGTCGCTTTCAAGCGCGCCTGCATCTCCACTCGAGGAGCTCTCGGAGTGTTTTCAGTCTTTTTCACCTGAAACTGCCGTTTTTGTATCGGCAACCCTGGCCCCCGGGGGGAAGTGGGAATACTGGACGGGTGAGACGGGAATCGCTCCAGCCCGGTTTTTCATAAGCGATTCCCCGTTCCGCCTCGAGGAACAGATGGAGATCGTAGTGGTCGACACCGGGCTGGAAGTTATGGATCCCTGCTATGACGGAACTGTCTGCGCGGTAATAGAAAAACTCGTGGAGGCCAACGGAGGCAGTACACTTGTTCTTCTCAGCTCCCTGAGGCTTCTCCGGAAAACCGCCGAAACGCTCAGAAGCAGAAAAAGAGCCTACACAGTCCTCGTACAGGGGGAACTTCCGAGGACGGAACTCCTGCGCGCTTTCCGTGATGAGCATTCCTCCGTTCTCGTGGGAAGCGCCTCGTTCCGTGAGGGAGTGGATATCCCCGGGGAAGGCCTCACACAGGTCATCATCGACAGGATACCCTTTCCACATCCGGCAGATCCTCTCGTCCAGGCCAGGAATGCCCTTTTCGGAGGCAGATCTTTCGCCATGATCACTCTTCCCGAGGCGAAAATGCTGCTGAAACAGGCTGCCGGGCGCCTTATCCGTTCCAGTGAGGACAGGGGGCGGGTCGTCATTCTTGACGGCAGGGTGCTTTCGAGAAAGGACTGGAATATCCCCGGAGCGCTTCCGGCCGTAAAATACAGGCGTCTTGTTGTTCCGCGGCAGAACGTATCAAAATCTGTTGCTCAGGTCAGGACGGTGTGATATAGTATCAAGGCTGAAAAAAAGAAGCCGTGAAGAGCGGCTTATGTTACTTATTGCCATTGGGAGGTGTCTTCGTGAAACAGACGTTTCAGCCCCACAACAGACCGAGAAAAAGAAAAATGGGCTTTCTTGCCAGGTCAAGCTCTCCGACGGGAAGGCGGATTCTCCGCAACCGCAGGAGAAAGGGCCGCGCCAGGCTGGCCGTATAATCTTTGAAACTCCTTTTTCCCCGGTCTTCGCGCCTTCAACGAGGGTGGGAGTACGACCTTGTCTTCCGCACCGGCAAGCGACTGAAAGGCGAGCTGGTGCGGTTGCTGTTTATGGAGGCCCCTGACGGTATTACCAGGCTGGGTTTCGCTGTCGGAAGGCGCCAGGGGAAGTCCCATGAAAGAAACAGGGGAAGGCGCATACTGCGGGAAAGTTTCCGAAGGCTGCTGCCATGGCTGAACCAGGGGCTGTGGATCGTGTCGTCTTTAAGGAGTGCCGGGCTTGAGGCAAACGCGAGGGAAGTGTACTTCGACACCACCCGTGTACTGTCATCCAGGGGGCTTCTCTCAGTGGAGTGGCCCGGCCCGAACTGGGAATCCCCGGAAGAGGGATGCCCGGGAAAGGAAGAATAATGTCAGCCGCGTCATGGATAGGGATACGAATGATCCGGGGCTATCAGCTCATTATATCCCCCCTGCTGGGCCATAACTGCAGATTTTACCCTTCCTGCTCCCAGTACGCAATTGATGCGCTCACAACTCACGGTTTTCTGAAAGGCACACTGCTGGCAGTAAAAAGAATATGTAAATGCGCCCCGTGGCATCCCGGAGGGTACGATCCTGTGACTCCGGCGCCGGTTCCGCAGAAAAACGGGGTTTATATCTCCGAGGATGGTGATCTATAGTGGGTTCAATTTGGAAAATGGGCGGAGACCTGATGATGAAGCTGATGGAGCTTGTCTACAGCTTCACGGGTTCCTGGGGTATTGCCATTATTGTTCTGACGCTTATCGTCAGGATGCTGCTTCACCCCCTGACGCAGAAGCAGATGACGAGCATGCAGAAAATGCAGAAGCTTCAGCCGCGGATCAAGATGCTCCAGGAAAAATACAAGGACGACAAGGAATCCCTGAACAGGGAAATGATGGCCCTGTACAAGGAAAACAAGGTGAACCCCGCCGCGGGATGCCTTCCGCTGCTGGTGCAGCTTCCCGTGTTCATTCTTCTCTACCAGGTCCTGACCAATTACGACTTCTCCGGCGTGACATTCCTTGGGATCCAGCTTGACGGTTCGGTGCTTTCCACCGTTGCCCAGGCGGTCGGCCTTGTTGTGGAAAAAGAGCAGCTCGGCATAATGTCGGTCTTCTATGCCGTCATGGCGAACCCGGCCGGCCTGGCCAATATCGGCATCTATCTCGCGAATACCCTGCTCCTTGCCGCCATCGGTTTCCTGACGTGGTATCAGCAGCAGCTCACGGCAAGCGGCAATCCCCAGATGGCCATGATGAACTGGTTTATGCCGCTCTTCCTCACGTTCATCTGTCTCAGCCTTCCCGGAGGCGTTCTCCTGTACTGGGGTGTTTCGTCCCTTCTTGGTGTGGTGCAGCAGCTCAGGATGTCGAGAAAAACAGCAGTCGAGATGCAGAAGAAGCCGGTGCTTTTCAAGGACAAGCCAACGAAGAGCGGCGAATGAACATGCATTCGTCCCTCTTTCTCTCCTGAAAGGAGGATTGCCCCATGAACAATGACATTCTCGTCCTCGACGTTTCATCGGTAGAGGAGGCGCAGAAGGCGGCAGCCGGGAAATGGGGCCTTGATCCGGCTGATATCGCTGTAAAAGTCATCGAAGAAGAAAAGAGTTTCTTTGGTCTCCTCGGAAGAAAACTCAGGGTTGAGGCACGCCCGGCTGCACCTCTCGCGCTCCTTCGCGGAAAGATTTTCGCAGAGAGGCTTCTTGAACTTATGGACCTCAACATAGTCCCGGAGATAGTGAACGATTCCCGGATCAACCTCACGGGCCAGGACGCGGGAATAATCATAGGAAAATACGGTGAAACGCTCAAGTCAATGGAATTCCTTCTCAATCTCATGGCCAGGGATGCTGATGAAGGTGAACGAATTTTTCTTGACAGCGACGGATACCGGGAGCGGAGGGAACTCAGCCTTCAGCGTCTTGCCCTTGCCGCGGCACGAAAATCCGTAAAAAGAGGGAAGCCCACCTACCTTGAACCCATGACCAGCTGGGAAAGGCGTATAATCCACATGGCCCTCAAGGACGACGAACATGTGGAGACCAGGTCGGTGGGGGAGACCCCGTCCCGCAAAGTGGTTGTCTGGCCCGTTGCCTCCCAGCCGAAGCGGGGCGGCAGAAGGCGGCCCTGAATGTTCCCTGTTCTTGCGGAAATCGGCTCTTTTCGGGTCCACAGCTACTACCTGCTGTGGACCCTCGCATTATCGGCTGCGATCCTCTTCACCCGGAGAAGAATGACGCGGCTTTACGGAGTCGACGACGAAGACGCCCGCAGGATCATAGCGGTCTCGTTCCTTGCAATGCTCGCAGGTGCGAGAATCGGTCCCATAATGGAATTCTGGCCGATGTACGCCGGTGAACCTGCCAGGCTCCTTCGCTTCTGGGAGGGGGGGCTTTCGGCTGTTCATGCCTTCCTTGGCGCAGGTATTGCGGGGATCCTCATGTCCAGGAGAAAAGGGGTTCCTCTATGGGTAACTGCTGACAGTGCCGCCCTCCCTGCGGCGGTCACGGTGGCCGTCGGACGGTGGGGTTGTTTTCTGAACGGATGCTGCGGGGGAACAGAAACGGTCATGCCCTGGGGGACCGTCTTTCCCGGCGACCCGACAGGGCTGTCCAGGCACCCCACACAGCTTTACTACGCCTTCGGCGCTCTTTTCATAGCTGCACTTCTTCAAAAGACCGAGCGCTCCTTTCTGAGCTTCGGAGCGGACAGAAAAATAAAGGGAGCAGTCCTTTGGCCCCTTTTCATGATTCTTTACGCCCTTCTCCGCCTCCTGGCCGACCCTTTCAGGGCAGAATACGCCACAGCAGGGCTCAGGATGGTCCGCATAATCCTGTCAGTTATACTCGCCGCGGGGACTCTCTGGCTTGCACACTCTCTCCTGTTTTCAAAGAGGAAAAAATGCTGAACTTGGGATACGTAAAAAAAACGATGTCCGTTCCCGGTGGTAGAATACAATATATGGCAAAAATATCGGGGGTGAAAATACATGAAAACATACATCACAAGGCACTGGAAAAACAGTTTCACGGCAATATCAGCTATAGCGGCAGTCATGTTCCTTGCCGCGTTTCTCACGGCAGGGACGGCACGGGCACAGGATCCCTTTTCCGGGAATCCCGTGGCAAAGATAGCTGAGGATCTTTCCCCGGCTGTTGTCAACATCGATGTTGAGGCAATGGTAACACAGTCTGCCCACCCCTTTGCCGACGACCCCTTCTTCCGGCAGTTCTTCGGGGAAGAGTTCAAGAGATTTTCAAGAACCGTCCCCATGAAAGGAAGAGGATCGGGATTCATCGTCTCGAAGGACGGGCATATTGTGACCAACAACCACGTGGTGGACGGTGCCGACAAGATCACCGTGACTTTTTCCGACGGGACCGTTCATGAGGCGAAAGTGCTTGGAAAAGACCCCACTTTCGACCTTGCAATCCTTAAGATCGAGGGAGCAGATTTCCCTTATCTTGAACTGGGCGACTCGGACACGTCCAGGGTCGGCGAATGGGTCGTAGCCATCGGAAACCCCTTCGGCCTGGAACACACCGTGACGGTCGGGGTCATCTCCGCGAAGAACAGGAGTATCCACGCCGGCAACGTGAACTTCGACGGGTTCCTTCAGACTGATGCAGCCATCAATCCGGGCAACAGCGGAGGTCCCCTTATCGACCTCAACGGAAAAGTAGTCGGCATAAATACCGCAATTGTCCCCTATGCCCAGGGAATCGGTTTCGCAGTGCCGGTGAACATGGCAAAGCAGGTCATGGATGACCTGATTAAATTCGGCAGGGTGAAAAGGGGATGGCTCGGAGTCTATATCCAGGCCCTTACGAAAGAGTTCGCCGAAGCCTACGGAGTGGAAGAGGATAACGGAGCCGTCATCAGCGACGTTATCGCCGATTCCCCGGCAGAAAAAGCCGGCCTGAAGCGGGGGGATGTAATTCTCACGGTCAACGGGGAAAAGATAAAGAATCACCAGGAATTCGTGTCGAAAATACGCCAAAGGCTGGTGGGCGACAAGGTATCCCTCGAGATCATCCGGAACAGAAAAAAATCTGAAGTTCAGGTCACCCTGGGCGAAATCCCCGGCAGCGATGATGATTCCACGGCGGCTCTCTCCTCCGACGGAGCCCGCGTGCTGAAGAACATCGGTCTTGAGATCGGGGCTGTAACAGAGGAAGTTCAGAAAAAGAACAATCTGAAAAACCGTGAGGGAGTTCTCGTTCAGTCGGTGGAAGAAGGTTCCATGGCCCAGAAGGGCGGCATCCGTGAAGGGGACATCATACTGGAAGTCAATGGCGTCCGTCTCAGCGGCCCGAAGGACCTTGACAAGATCCCGTCCCGGAGGGGCGGTTCAACCGTATTGCTCGTGTGGCGTGACGGAAGGACGTTCTTCGTTTCCATGCGGGGAGTCCGGTAAAACAGTCGGAAAACAG
>CAYTQC010000012.1:0-6256 GCA_964439735.1 uncultured Synergistaceae bacterium | reverse complement strand
AAAACAGTCGGAAAACAGAAAAATACCCGCCCCGGAAGGGCGGGTATTTTTTTCATCATTTTCAGCCGGCGTATTCCGGGCAGCTGATCTTGTATCCCACGCCTCTCACGGTCACCACCAGTGTGTCGCATCCGTAAGGGCGGAGTTTGTCCCGAAGGTACTTGATGTGAACGTCCACCACGTTGCTCGATCCGTCATATTCCTTCCGCCATACCGACGAGATGAGCTTTTCCCGTGTGAACACCTGGTTTTCGTTTCTCAAAAGCAGTTCAATGATGTCGAACTCGCGCCGCCTGAGGGAGAGGATCTTCCCCTTCACCCGGCATTCCCGTGCCTCCGGGTCCAGTTCAAGCGGACCGCACTTCAGGATCGGGTGTTCCTTTTCAGAGTTCCTCCGCAGAAGGGCCTTTATCCGGGCGACCAGTTCCCTGAAATCGAAGGGCTTGGTCATATAGTCGTCTGCTCCCCTGTTAAGTCCCTCGACACGGTCTTCCACGCTGTCCCGTGCCGTCAGAAGAAGTACGGGAACGGTCATTCCGCTCTCCCTGACCGCATCGAGAACCTGCAGCCCGTTTATTCCCGGCAGCATGATATCCAGTATGACGCACCCGTATTCCCCGTTCGTGATCTTTTCCAGGCCCTCTTCTCCGGAAAGCGCGCTGTCCACTGAAAAGCCGGCTTCAGCGAATCCTTCGGTGAGGACCTGCACGAGATCCCGGTTGTCTTCTATTATGAGAAGCGGCACAGTGATCCCTCCATTTTTTTAAAGGTGGATATTGTTTTCTTTTAACCCTAAAGATTAAATCACAGAGAGATTTAAAAGTCGAGGACAAAATGAAATGTATTCCGTGAATCTGAAATTTTGCTGAAATATCCTCCGTTTTCTTTCCTGATCAATTGCTTTATTATGCGGAAGATGGTACTATTCTTCCGACCCTTACTCGGATTAGCGATATGCCTCGCTTTTCTGGGTTACGGGATTTTTTTTTCGAGGTGAAGAAAATGTTGGAGAAAGAAAAGAAACAGGGTATTATCGAGGAATTCCGCACTCACGGGGCTGATACAGGGTCTCCTGAAGTCCAGGTCGCAATGCTCACGCAGCGCATTCGCGATCTTACCGAGCACCTGAAGATCCATACCAAGGACTTCCATTCCCGCAGGGGACTCCTGAAGATGGTCGGAACACGGAGAAAGCTTCTCCGGTACCTCAGGGAAAAAGACTTCAACCGGTACAGAACGCTCATCGAACGGCTCGGCCTGCGCCATTAAGGCGGAGAATAAACGGAGGTTCGGTGCGGGGACTTTGTGTCCCCGCATTTTTTTTGCCTTTCCGGCCCCATATTGTGGTATTCTTACTCCGCATACAAAAGAGGAAAAGAAAAATTGAGGAGGAAAAAGTATGGAAAAGAAGTTTTCAGTAGAAGTGGGAGGCCGCCCTCTCGAATTTTCAACCGGCAGGATGGCCAAACAGGCGAACGGTGCGGTAATAGCAAGTCATGGTGAAACATCGATCCTTGCCACGGCATGCATAACCGACACTCCAAGGACGGGGATCGATTTCTTTCCCCTGCTCGTTGATTTCGAGGAACGGTTTTACTCCGCCGGAAAAATCCCCGGAGGCTTCATTAAAAGGGAAGGACGCCCGTCCGAGACAGCCGTTCTGAGTTCAAGGGTAGTGGACCGGTCCATCCGGTCTCTCTTCGACGAGACCATGCGCCACGATGTCCATGTTGTGGCAACGGTCCTTTCCGTCGACCAGGTGAACCCGCCCAACGTGCTCGCCATAAATGCCGCATCGGCGGCGCTTACCATATCCGATATCCCCTGGGGAGGCCCTGTAGGCGCCGTGAGGATAGGCCTCGTCGACGGGGCCCTTGTGGTGAACCCCACGGAGGAGCAGATGCTCGTCTCGGACGTCGATCTGCTCGTCGCCGGACACAGGGACGGCGTCACGATGGTGGAATGCGGTTCAAGGGAGGTATCCGAAGAGCTTCTTGTGGATGCCCTTGATCTTGCCCAGGCGGAGATCCGCAAGATCACCGGGCTTTTCCTTGAAATGCGCGACGCAGTCGGAAAGGAAAAACTGGTTATTGCGGCCCCGGCGGTTTACCCCGACATTGAACAGTGGATCACAGAAAACCTTAGGGAAGAAATCCGCGACGCAGTGAAGACTCACGACAAAAAGCCCAGGGGGGACAAGCTCTCGGCTGCAAAAAAGAAGGCACTGGAGCACTTCAGCGCACAGTACCCCGAAAGCGGAGACTACATCGCAGCTTTCATGGATGAAACGGTGAAGAAGACCATGCGCTCCCTGATTCTCGACGAGCGTATCCGCGTGGACGGCAGGGCGATGGACCAGATACGCCCCATCTCCTGTGAAACGGGAGTCCTGCCCCGCGTACACGGTTCTGCCCTTTTCACCAGGGGTGAGACCCAGGCGCTCGTTGTGACGACCCTCGGCATGATGGGCGTAGACGACCAGATCCTCGACGGGCTGAAACAGGACGAACCTGCGAAGCGCTTCATACTCCATTACAATTTCCCCCCGTTCTCCGTAGGCGAGGTCCGCCCCATGAGAGGCCCTGGCAGGCGAGAGATCGGCCATGGGGCACTTGCTGAGCGGGCTCTCAGGTCCATGATCCCCGAGGAGGCGGATTTTCCCTACGTCATGCGCGTCGTCTCGGATATCCTCGAATCGAACGGCTCGAGCTCCCAGGCGTCCATTTGCGGCGGAAGCCTTGCCCTCATGGATGCAGGCGTCCCCATGAAGAAACATGTGGCTGGGATCGCCATGGGGCTCATCAAGGAAGGGGACAAGGTAGAGGTCCTCACGGATATCCAGGGTCTTGAAGACCACTACGGCGACATGGACTTCAAGGTCGCCGGCACCCGTGACGGTGTGACAGCCCTTCAGATGGACAACAAGGCGGGCGGCATCACGAGGGCCGTTCTCGAGCAGGCGCTCGGGCAGGCAAAGACTGCCAGGCTGCAGATCCTCGACAAAATGGAAGCGGCCATTCCCGCCCCGTCCGGACTTTCTCCCAATGCTCCCCGGATCTTCATGACCACCATTGACCCCGAGAAAATCAGGGACGTCATCGGCCCCGGCGGCAAGGTCATCCGCGGCATAACCCAGAAGACCGGCGTCAAGATCAACGTTGAGGACTCCGGTGAAATATACATCGGGGGAGCCTCGCAGGACAAGGTTGACGAGGCGCTTTCCATCATACGCGGCCTCACCAAGGACCTGGAGGCGGGAGAAGTCTATTACGGAACCGTTACGCGCCTCATGACCTTCGGAGCATTCGTGGAATGCCTTCCCGGAAAGGAAGGGCTCCTTCACGTGAGCGAAGTCAGCACTCACAGGATCCCCAAGGTGGAAGACGTGTTCAAGGTGGGTGACAGGGTCCTCGTGATGGTGAAGGAAATAGACGACATGAACAGGGTGAACCTCACACGGCGCCGTATCCTGGAAAACGAGGCACGCATAGCCGACGAGGGACTCTCTGACGTACTTCCGGCGGAAAAGGAAAGAGAAGAGGCCATAACAGCCCTTGCAGCAGCAGCAAAGGCGAATCCTTCCCCCGACAGGGAACGGCCTTCCCACGGAGGCGGCCGTCCTGACAGGGGAGACAGGGGAGATCGTCGGGGCGGAGGTCCGAGAAGGAGTTCTTCGGGCGGAAGGCCGTAATGGCTGTTGAGGTCGTCGTCAAAGTCCTGAGGGAGAATGAGGGGATCTCCCTCCCCGAATATGCGACCCCCTTTTCGGCAGGAGCGGATATTCGTGCCTCGGAAACGGCCGTTTTGCTGCCGGGCGAACGGGCGAGCATTCCCACAGGTCTCCGGATCGAGCTCCCGGAAGGATACGAAGCCCAGGTCAGACCGAGGAGCGGCCTTGCCATACGGCACGGGGTCACCATACTTAACGCTCCCGGAACCATAGACAGCGATTACAGGGGAGAGATCAGGGTACTCCTGATCAATCACGGCCTGGAGACTTTCACCATAGAGCCCGGTGACCGTATTGCCCAGCTTGTGGTCGCGCCGGTGTCGAGGATCGTCTGGCAGCAGGCGGAATCCCTTGAAGAGTCCGGACGGGGTGAAGGGGGATTCGGAAGCACCGGCAGGAGTTGACAGGAGAAGGTTTTAGAGGTATAAAACTCTCCAAATAAAATAACCGCGCGATGAGAGGAAAAGTAAAAGGATTTTCTCCGCACAGAGAGGGAGGTTCACGGCTGGAAAACTTCCTGCGGTATCCCTTTGAAGACCGTCCTTGAGCGGGCGCCGAAAAAACCTTAGGGTACAAGGCGTCGGGGTCCGCCCCTTACAGCGGGAAGCGAGTGCCGCCTGAAAACGGCGGAAGAGGAGTGGAACCACGGCATGCCCACGTCGTCTCCTGGATGGAGATGTGTGGGCATTTTTTTATACATACGAGGAGGAGACTGCAATGATTGAACTGAACGGACCGGATCAGAAGAGCGTACGGATCGAATCAGCGACCGCAGGGGAAGCGCTCGAAAAACTCGGCCTCCGGGGAGGCGCCCTGGCGGCCATGGTGAACGGGAAAGCCGTGGATCTTGCCCGGCACCTGACAGAATCAGGCGCCATCGCGCCCATACTGCCGGATTCGGAGGAAGGGCTCGACATTCTCAGGCATTCGGCTGCCCACCTCATGGCCCAGGCAGTGGCGGAAATGTACCCCGGAACGAGGTATGGCGTGGGGCCTGCCATTAAGGACGGCTTCTACTATGACATGGAGATTCCCGGCGGCATTACCGAGGAAGACCTGCCGAAAATCGAGAAGGAGATGCGCCGCATCGCCAAGCGAGCCATCCCCGTAGAGCGCAGGGAAATGAGCAGAGAAGAGGCCCTCGCCTATTTCAGGGGGAAGGATGACCCCTACAAGGCGGAGATCATCTCGGAACTGGAGGAGGAAAAGGTGTCTCTCTACTTCCAGGGGGATTACGCCGACCTCTGCAGGGGACCCCATGTCCCCAATACATCCTATGTCAGGCATTTCAAGCTTCTCTCCGTGGCCGGCGCCTACTGGCGGGGAGACGAAAAGAACATCATGCTCACCAGGGTCTACGGAACTGCGTTCGGCAACGAAGAGTCCCTTGAGGCCTATATCCGGAGAATGGAAGAGGCGAAAAACAGGGACCACAGGCGCCTGGGGAAAGAACTCGACCTCTTCAGCATCCAGCCCGAGGGGCCCGGGTTCCCCTTCTTTCACCCCAGGGGAATGGTTATCCTCAACGGGCTTATGAATTTCTGGAGAAAAGAGCATACAAAGAGAGGCTACTGCGAGATCCGTACCCCCCTTATCCTGGACCGCAGCCTCTGGATCAGGTCCGGTCACTGGGATCATTACCGTGAGAACATGTACTTCACGGAGATAGACGAACAGCCCTTTGCCATCAAGCCCATGAACTGTCCCGGCGGCATGCTCGTCTACAAAAGCCAGATCCGCAGCTACAGGGATCTCCCCCTGCGGGTGGCAGAACTGGGCATAGTGCACCGCCACGAGCGGAGCGGGGTTCTCCACGGACTGATGAGAGTCCGCTGCTTCACCCAGGATGATGCCCACCTCTACTGCCGCCCGGAACAGGTAAAGGACGAGATCATCGGGATAATGGATCTCTGCAGGTACATCTACAAGGATGTCTTCGGTTTCAAGTACACCATGGAGCTCTCCACCAGGCCGGAAAACTCAATGGGCTCCGAGGAGCAGTGGGACATTGCCGAATCCTCACTCAGACAGGCTCTCGAGGAGAGCGGCGCCGAGTATCGGCTCAACCCGGGCGACGGCGCCTTCTACGGCCCCAAGATCGACTTCCACCTTGAGGACTGTATCGGAAGGACATGGCAGTGCGGCACCATACAGCTTGACTTCCAGATGCCCGAAAAATTCGACCTGACCTATATCGGGGCGGACGGAAAGGAACATCGGCCGGTCATGCTTCACCGGACGATTCTCGGAAGCCTGGAGCGGTTCTTCGGAATCCTCATCGAAAACTTCGCAGGAGCGTTCCCGTACTGGATCGCACCCGTCCAGGTCAGGATCCTTCCGGTCTCCGGCGATTTCGTTGACTATGCGAAGAAAGCGGCTGAGACGCTTCGGGCGCGGGGCATACGGGTGGAGATCGATGAAAGGGATGAAAAACTCGGCAAAAAGATCCGCGACGCCCAGACCCAAAAAATACCCTACATGGCAGTGGTGGGCGAGAAGGAGATGCAGTCGGGGACCATCGCTCCC
>CAYTQC010000011.1:0-24985 GCA_964439735.1 uncultured Synergistaceae bacterium | reverse complement strand
ATCGAGAGGAGATCAGTGAAGACGGGCTGACTGACTCCGTGAGGAACCAGCATCCGTCTTCACCTTTATTCCATACGCTGCTGCATTCGGCGTGGCCGGCAATTAGGGGGCTTTCACAATACCAGTTTCCGCAGCTGTCTTTCATCCAGGACATTTTTCTTCCTCCCTCATACCTGAACTCATGTTTATTCTATGAGGTATTTATAACATCCCGAACTTATAATGTCAACAGGTGTTGAATATATATTCACGTATGAACCATTGTTCATTTATAGATTTTTCACATAGGGCTCCCGCTCTCCTCCGGGCCTCCTCATGCCCGGCACAAGCCAGGTCGTTTCAGGGCCTGAACAGTTTCCGTGAAGGGTGCGTATCAACACCCTTCCCGCAGCAATTCCCAGTTCAAAGGCGGGCCATTCCATGGAATACAATGTTTCTGGAACTCTTCCATCCGGAAGGGTGCAGACGCAACCCCTCTCCGGCGGGAGCCCGTTCCAGAGTGTTCCGTCAAGTACCGGAAATTCATTTCCTTCAGGCACTTCTCCACCGGGGATAAGGTCAGAAAGAAAGGGAAAACACGGGGAGTTTCCCGAATAGTATCGAAGCGGGCGTCCTCCAGAGATCTCCTCGAGCCTTTCCACAGTCTTTTCAGGGGAAACGAAGACAGCAGGAATCCCGGAAATCGAGAAACCTGCCGTCACAACAGGTGATGTAATTTTTTTCAGAACCGGAAGAAATTTTTCTTTTGTCCCGCCGGCGCAAAGGATACAATCCACCCTCCGGGCCTCAAGGCCGGCAAATATTTCGCCGAATGGAATTCCCGGCATTTTGAGAAGAATATCAAGTCCTGACCGGATCAAAACCCTGTTCAGTCCGCTGAAAAAAAGCTTCGAAAACCATGGGTTCAGTTCCCCAATCACTATTGCGGCAATTCCTGTTTTGCCCCGGGATAGGCCGCTTGCCGCAAGATCCAGCCTGTAGCCCAGTTCTTTCGCGGTTTTCCATACTTTTTCCCTGGTCGCGGCAGAGATCCTGGGATCACCCCTCAGGGCACGGCTGACCGTCGCCTTGTTGACTCCCGCACTTCTGGCTACATCCTCCATTGTTGATCGTGACAAGACGCGGTCCCCTCCTAGGTATCGAAACAGGTTCCTCCTATGAATTCCCGTATTATCGAGTTGTTGGGTATATTCTCAGTCGGCAGCATCGGAATGAAGCGCAGCATAGAGAGAAGCCGCTGTGCGTCTCCGTAGACAGGCGAACATTCGGGAACGGTATGTAAAATCGGGTCAGCGTAGGCCCTCAGGGCCGAAAGTTCGTAGGGCAGGGATGAATTGAACATGATATCCGCACGTTTCTGGTACGGAAAAACATATTTCATGGCTCCCTTTATGACCTTCGGCCAGATGGTGAGGGTCGACTCGGGGGAATGCCCGCGGGTCCTGGCGTCCCTGACAAGACGGCGGAGAAGCCGGTTGTCAGTGGTACTGGTACGGTTGTGGTCATCGAGGTAGACCCCGGTGAGGGGAGATACAAATATTCCGTACCGCTCCTCCTTGGGGATGACGTCCGTTATCCTGTCGTTCAGACCGTGGATCCCTTCCATGATCAGGATATCTCCAGGTTGTAACTTAACCTTTTTTCCCGGGAATTTTTTCCCCTCTATAAAGTCAAACTGGGGAATGACCACCTCTTCTCCCGCGAGGAGCCTGCCGAGATGGCCGCTCAGCATATCGAGTTCAAGAGCTTCAATGACTTCAAAATCATAGTTCCCTTCCTCGTCCCTTGGAGTGTTTTCCCTGTCAACGAAATAATTGTCCATGGCGAGGGTCATGGGGTTCTTGCCGCACACCTGGAGCTGGATTTTAAGTCTCTCCGAGAGAGTTGTCTTTCCCGATCCTGAAGGGCCTGAAATTGCGACCACCTTCACATTCGGCCGCGAGGCTATTTCTTCGGCGATTTTCCCGAGATTCAGCGCATGAAAAGCCTCGGATATGAGGATGACCTCAAGTCCTTTTCCCTCCGCTATCTTCTGGTGAAGGCTGTCCATTGTCCTCAGGCCGAGGACCTCGAGCCAACGGGCGTAGTCAAGGAATACTCCGGATAGGTTTTTGGAGGCCCGGAAGGGGGGCAGCGCAGACGGATAGTTGATTGTAGGGAACTGAAGCACCATGCCCGGGCCAAGAGGTTTGAGGTCGAAGAGTTTCAGGTATCCCGTTGAAGGGGCAAGGGGTGCATAGTAATATCCGTAGAGATCAGCACACCTGTATAGTTCCACAGGGTCGACTCCGGCCCACTTGAAGAGCCTGGCCACTTCTCCGCTCCCCTGCCGCTCAAAGATTGCGCGCGCCTTGTCGAGCGAGACAACCTTGCGGATGAAGGGAAGGTCGCGTGAAACCAGGTCTGCCATCATGCCGCGGATCGCTTCGATGTCGTCCTGGGAGAGGTGCCCTTCGGGATCCTCCCAGTAATACCCCTCGCTTATGGAATGGCGTAGGACAATATTTCTTCCGAGTGCCCTCCGGCACGCGAGGACAAGAAGGAAGCTCAGGGACCGCCGATAAACTTCCATTCCTTCAAAAGACGATGTGTCGATAAATTCCACATTTGTATTGTCCTCTATAACCCAGTCAAGAGAGCGAAGGTAATTATTCACCCTCCATGCGACGACCGTATCGCATCCGTCCGGTCTGCTTTCGGCAAGAACCGACTTTCCTGTTATGGGTACATCGCTCGAAAAAACCGGGCCGTTTTTAACATAAACTGTAAATGTCAATGGTAATCCTCCTCTCCGGGGAAAAACAGGGTTGCCTCTCTGACTAAAGTGGACTATGCTGTATATTATCATATCTGCCAATCGGGAATACTGAGGTGATGCTCATGGAGACGGTGAAAGCGAAAACTAAGATTTACGATCAGGTTGTTGAGAAGGTCAAGAAGATGATAGCCTCCGGAGAACTGCCCCAGGGTTCAGCGCTTCCGGCAGAACGCCAGCTCATTGAGGACCTGAATGTGAGCAGGAGCTCGCTGCGGGAAGGCTTTCGAATTCTCGAGATGATGGGTTTTATCGAGAGTATTCCCGGAAAGGGACGATTTGTGAGGAAATCCAGGGGTGAAGGCAGCCAGTCAGGGCGTGTTCCCCTTCAGGATGAAGCCATCCTCGAGCTAGTTGAGGCACGGCTCGTTCTCGAACCCGCTATCGCGGTTGAGGCTGCAAAACACGCTTCTCCTTCCGATCTTACACGAATACGGAGAATACTGACAAAAACTGGAAAAGACGTTGAATCCCTAGAACACCGTGCACAGTGTGATTACGATTTCCATCTTGTCCTTGCCGAATCAACTCACAATTTCATCTTCGTCAATATAGTCAAAATGACCTTCAACCTCATTATGGCTACGCACGAACGGATATATACTCTTCTTGACGATAAGGAAATCTTTCTTCGGGAACATGAGGAAGTGTACGATGCCATCGTCGTCCGTGACCTTGAACGGGTGGCCCGGCTGATGAAAGCCCACGTTCAGCGCGTCTACAAGACGCTCCAGAACGGGATAGCTCTCGAAGAGGTATACGGGGAAGAAAGCTGACCTCCTTCCCCGGCAGAAGCATCAAATCGTCCAGTCGAAATTCGGCAGTCCTTCTCCCAGAAGGCGTTCCTTCAGGTCTGAGGAGATCGATTCAAGTTCCGCAGAAGTCCGTCCCTCGCACCTGGTGACGATCACCGGCTGGGTGTTTGATGCCCGTACGAGCCCCCACCCTCCCGGGTACAGGATTCGTACGCCGTCAACGGTTATGGCTTCATGATCGGCAACAGCCTTGTCCCTTATCCTGTCCACCACGGCAAACTTCTCTTCATCGGGACAGTCTATCCTGATCTCATCAGTACTCTGGTAGACAGGAACATGGGCAAGCATGCCTGACAGCGGAACGTCCGTATTTGAAAGGATCCGGAAAAGCCGCGCAGCCGCATAGAAAGAGTCATCAAAACCAAAGTACTCGTCGGCGAAAAAGAAATGACCCGAGAGTTCTCCCGCAAATACCGCCCCTATCTCCTTCATCTTCGCCTTGATGAGGGAATGTCCTGATTTCCAGAAAAGAGGCTTGCCGCCAAGCCTGTTTATCTCGTCCACCAGCGACTGTGAGCATTTTACCTCCACGATGGCCTCGGCGCCCGGGTGTTTCGGCAATATTTCACCCCAGAAAAGGGCCATGAGAATATCGCCCCAGATGATTTCTCCCCGTTCATCCACAACTCCGAGCCTGTCAGCGTCACCGTCGAAGGCAATTCCCACATCCGCTTTCCTGTCCTTGACCTCCTCAATAAGTGAAAGCAGGTTCTCTCTCTTTTGAGGATCGGGGTGGTGATTCGGAAATTTTCCGTCAGGTTCCTCGTTGAGCATGAAAACGTCACATCCCAGTGCTTCCAGTAGAGGACGAACAAGAATCCCCGCTGTTCCGTTGCCGGTGTCAGCGACAACTTTCAGCTTTCGGGGCCCGAGGGTGATTTTCGAGAGCAGCATATCTTTGTATTCTTCCCGGATAGTCCCGTATTCCACCGACCCCTCCTGAATTCCGGGGATAATATCATCTTCGGTTATCATGCGGTACAGATGCCGTATGTCCTCTCCGTAGATCGTTGCCGTCCCGCAGGAAAGCTTCAGCCCGTTCATGTCTGAAGGATTATGGCTTCCTGTAACCATGACCCCTCCGTCAAGACCGAACCTGTGTATGCTCCAGTACAGCATGGGAGTGGTAACAGTGCCGAGCAGCAGCACGTTGATGCCGGCCCATGTCAGACCTTCCACGAGAGCTTTTTCGATCCGTTCCGTCGACAGGCGGATATCTCCTCCTATTGAAACCCGGGTTGCTCCCTTCCTCGCAAGCCATGTCCCGAAAGCTTTCCCGATAGAAACAACTACAGGGTCGGCGAGGTCGGTGTCTGCAATGCCCCGAATGTCATATTCCCGAAAAATAGTGGACGGTATGTACATCAGCGATCCTCCTTTTTGCATTGTTCCTGTTGTGTGCAGCGAAGCCAGGCTGTATTATTGAGCGAGCCTATTACATGGGACCATGCCCGACCTGCTGCGCAGGCACTCCAAACAGGCCGGCCCAAAAGAAAAGGAGCCTTCTTTATGAATGAAATTTCTATAATCACCCCGATAGCTGCTGTCATTTTTTTCGGATGGTTCTTTATGGCAAGAGGAATCATACCCCAGGAGACGTTCAGGCAAAACAACAAGATCCTCTACTGGCTTTCAATACCGGCCCTTCTTCTGCGTCTGACCGCGAGAGCCGACCTGACAGCCCCCGGAAATCTCAATCTTGTCCTCGCAGTCCATGCAGCATATATTATCATGCCGCTGCTTGCATGGGCAGCAGGCAGAATAGCGGGAGAAGAAAAAAACAGGCTCGCTATCTCGACCCTTGTATCGATTCGCTCCAACCAGGTATTCATGGGTATTCCAGCGATTTCCATCGCTCTCGGACCTGCAGGGCTTGAAAGCCTTTCGCTCTATTTTGCGGTAAGCCTGGTCGGGTATCACTTGATCTCCATCACCAGCTCGCAAATGGTGCTTTCAGGAGGGATCACCCTCCGCTCACTGGCAAAGACAGCAAAGAAACTTGCAGTCAACCCGATGGTTCTCGCCTGCTTCCTGGGTGTCGGTTTCTCGGCCGCAGGAATCCATGTATTCCCCCGTGCCATTGACGTGACGTTGAAGGTACTCGGCGATATAGGAACAGGAATGGCATTGCTGGCCGTTGGAGCAGGGCTGGATTTTCGGTCAGCCCTGGCGGTATTGCGCAAGACATGGAGGGACAGTTTCATCAAGCTGATTGTGCAGCCTGCCGTCACCTGGGCATGTCTCCTTCTCTGGCCTGTGGGCAATATCATGGTCCAGGTCGTGGTATTTGTATGCGCCATGCCCATGGCCGTAAATTCACTCGTTGTTGCCCAGGGGATGGGAATGGATGATCAGTATGCAAGCGAACTGATTGCGGTTACCACCCTGCTTTCCGCGATTACGCTGCCCGTGTGGATACGTGTGCTTGGAATCTGAATCCGCTTTCAGGAATTCTTTTTCCAGAGAAGTCTGCCGCCGGCCACAACAGGTGAAATGTGTCCGCCCTTTCGAAGCCATGAAAGGTGTGCTGAAATTGCTGCGGAGTTCAGGAGATATTCACTGACAGACATTGAAAGAGAAAAACGGTCTGAAAGGGCCTGTACAATATCATCCCTGCCGGACGGGCGGGAACAGCACTCGAGGACAGCCTCGCTTACCCGTAAAAGGCCTTTTCTGTTTGCCTCGGCAAGAGGAGCGATATCCTGCACTGCAGGAGCGTGACTGGGTACAAACCACGCTGCATTCTCCTTTTCGAGAAAGGAAAGGGTTTCAAGTGCGGAGCCTACATCGAGGACAAACATGATGGCGTATTTTTCTATAAGCTGTTCGGAAAACAGGGAATCAGCGATAAAAAAAACGTCATCCGGGGTACGGACTCCGATCATATCCAGGAAATGACCAGGCAGAGGAACCGCTTCAAGCCCCGATTCATCTATAATGCCTGTATTCGGGATAACCTTGTCAACGTTTGATGACTTCGCCTGAAGAAATTTATTGCACAGCTCTGCAAAAGGGAAAGCTGACCATAAAAGGAGGGGTTCGAGAAACGTCTCCTCAATGATCATTGCTTCGAGTTTCGTTGCTGCAACTGAACATCCCGTCCTTTTTTTCAGGAATCCGTTCCCTCCGCAATGATCCGCATTTGAATGAGTTGAAATGATCCATTGCAGGGGAACACCGAGTTCTTCCACGAAGCGGGCAATTTTTCTGCCTGCCTCGTCGTCGATTCCACTGTCCACCATCCAAAAGCCGTTTTTTGTCCGAAACAGCCCCACGTTCACCCTGCCGGGTATATACCCGGTTGATCCGGACAGGTGAATGCTCTCCATAGACACCCCCCTCTTTATTTTTATTGTTGCGCAAAAACTGAAAATCTGCAACACACCCTTGCACTGTCCGAACCACGTGGTATACTAATGGTGTTTTTGGTACGGACCATTCGGTTGCTTTTTTTTGAATTTGTGAGAAAAGGGAGATGTATCATGGAAAAAGCTGCGTATGACCTGAAAAATTCCAAGGCGAAAAAAAACGAGGATTCTACAGAGAGCTTCAACAATCTTATGGCCGACCTTAATCACGACACCTATAAATCCCGTTATGACCAGTAAGAGAAACCGCCCCGCAGGGGCGGTTTCTTCTTTGAAGTTACCTCCGGCTGCGCTATAATAATTCAGTTGCACAGGAGGTGACCGGTTTGGAGATAAGCACCGTTGAGGGGAATGCTTCACATTCCTCCGTATTCCAACAGTCAGCCATTGATGTAAAAGGCCTTTACAAATCATTCGGCAGGCTTTCAGTTCTCAAGGATGTGTCCCTTTCAGTAAAAGAAGGCGAAGTCGTTTCAGTTATCGGTCCGAGCGGCTCGGGCAAGAGCACGCTGGCGAGGTGCATCTGCAGGCTGGAGCGAATTGACAGCGGAGAGATATATCTTTACGGGCAGCGGACCGACGGACAAAAACATTCAAACAGTGATATAGCACGGCTGGTCGGGATGATTTTCCAGCAGTTCAATCTTTTTCCCCATCTTTCGGTTTTGGACAATCTCACGTTGAGCCCCATGCGGATTCTCGGACTTACCAGGGAAGAAGCGGAAGAAAATGCCATGGGCCTCCTTAAACGTGTCGGTCTTGAAGAAAAGCGGGATGCCCGGCCTAACCAGCTGTCAGGAGGACAATGCCAGAGGGTCGCCATTGCGAGGGCCCTTGCCATGAGCCCGAAAATCATGCTGTTTGACGAACCGACCAGCGCTCTGGATCCGGAACTGGTGGGTGAAGTGCTTGAAGTAATAGCAGGTCTGGCCGACTCGGGGATGACGATGATGATCATAACCCATGAAATGATGTTCGCAAAAGAGGTTTCTGACAGGGTCATTTTCATGGCGGACGGCAACATCGTCGAACAGGGACATCCGAAGAAGATTTTTACGTCTCCTGAAGTCCCCAGGACGCAGATCTTCCTTCAGAGGCTCCTGGCCCATTTCGGAAAAGAACTGACAGAAGGGGAGGAGAGGGGGGAATGTACTCATGGAGCTTGATTTTACGGCGATAGCTCCATACCTTCATATGCTGCTGACAGGGGCGAAGATAACCGTACAGGCTTCCCTGCTGTCAGTTCTCTTCGGGTCGCTCCTCGGCATAATCGTAGGCGCGCTGCGGGTTGTTCCAATAGCGCCGGTACGATCAATCGCGGCAGGATACATATATATCATCCGGGGCACGCCCCTTCTGATCCAGCTCTTCCTGATCTATTTCGGACTGCCTTCACTCGGCCTCAACCTTCCGGCGTTCATCGCAGGAATCATTGGACTGTCAATCAACTCTTCGGGATATGTGGGAGAAATCGTGAGAGGGGGCATCGAGGCCGTTCCCAAAGGACAATGGGAGGCTTCCAAAGTGCTTGGGCTTTCGTACCTGAAGACCATGCGGTTCATAATTCTTCCCCAGGCAATACGAAACATGCTTCCCGCAATAGGGAACGAGTTCGTGACCCTGATAAAGGAATCATCACTTCTTTCAACCCTGGCGATTACGGAACTGACAATGGTCGGGCAGCAGGTGAGAAGCGTGACATATGCATCCTTCGAGACCTTTATCGTTGTCGGCATTATCTACCTGGTATTAACCAGCGCTACTAGTCTCTTCCTGCGGTTCATCGAACGAAAGTGGAACGTCAGCTGAAAAACCGCAAAGGCCGGAGAACGGGCTTATTCGCCTCTCCGGCCTTTTTTACACCCCGTTCCTTCCCGTTACCGCAGCACGGTGACTGTACCTGGATCTGTCATTTTCCGCCGAGATTCCGTCCAGGAACCCCCAGGATGCCATAACGATCTCCCTGATCGAGAGTTTGCGCCGCTCCCTCATTTCGTTCCAAAGCGCAATGGGAAGGAACATCCATATCCTGAATGCCGATTCAGGTCCTTCGCCTCCAAAATCCGACAGTATGAGGTATCCTGATTTGCTGTAAAGGACAACCGGCCTTGATGACTGGGAGTTCATCCTCTGCAGGTCATCCAGGGAAAAAGCGAGTGCTTCCATCTCCTGTATATCCTTTTTTCCGGGAATTTCCGTGAGAGAGAACCAGACCCTGGGAATCTGCTGTGCCCCTTCGAAAACATCGGATGCATTTTTAAGCCAGGTCTTTATCCTTGAAACTGCTTCATAATCATTCCGGAAAAGCGCAAACCGGATGCCCCAGTAGGCCATTCGCGCAATCGGCGTTTTTTCCAGGACTTCTTCCACTGACTCTTCCCGCTTCAGAAAATCGCCGTCTGATGCAAAGAACTCCTCTCCCAGCAACCCCCTCAGAATGAGGGCAGTAGGAAGGTGCTCGCCGGGCGGCGGCATGAGTCTCGAAAGCTGCGCCCGCAGTTCCGTGGTGATCTCTGCCGAAAGGGTGACCTTCTCCGTTTCGTCCAAATGAAGCGTTTTAGCCCTGCCATCGTAAAGAAAAACCTCCGCGGATTCATCAGTCCCCAGTTTCCCCAGTATCCAGCGTTCGTAATTTTTCATTGATGCGAAACCTGCAAGGTACCTGCTGTAGGGGAGAAGAAGGAGGATCCGCGGAGACGGAATTTCAGGCAGTCCGTGAACAGCCATATCTTCGGGAAGCATTGCCATGTTCCCTTTGGACATGAGTTCAAAAATCATGACCATCCCCTCCTCTTCCTGTTTCTAATAAGGGTATCATCAAACAATCACGACATCAAGAGAAAAATACGGAAGAGGGCTATTTTCATTAAGCGGAATTGCCGGTTCGCAGAATCCGGAAACTGCTATTTCCACCTGCGGTGAAACCAAAGCCACTGCTCGGGGCAGCGAAGTATCATTTCTTCTATCGCCCGGTTCATTCGGATGGTGTTTTCATGCAGCCTTTCTTCCCTGCTGCCTCCGCAAACCATTGCAACAGGGGGTTTTATTATGACCTTATGCCTGAAAGGCGCTGTTCTGTACGAGACAACAGGAATAACAGGAACACCCGCCATTTCAGCCATAGCTGCAGGCCCTTTGGCAGTGTAGCACATTCTTCCCAGAAACGGAGAATGGACACCGGAGGCATTCCAGGCCTGGTCGGGGAGCAGGCCTAGAAATCCTCCCTTTTTAGCGAAACGTATGGCATCCTTCATTACGAAGTGTTTTTCAAATGTATCCATTCCGACCCTCGCCCTGTACTCTTCGATCAAACCGGCCAGGTTGGGATCATCAGGGTTCCTCACAACGGCCGTGAGAGGATACCCTGACTGTGCAAGCCATGCTGCGAGCAATTCCCAGTTTCCTATATGGCCGGTAAGTATGATAGTCCCTGTACCGCTCCGTTTCATGTCGTCAAGGATTTCTTTTCCCTCGACTTCCTCTACCCAACTGAGTACCTGTTCGGGGGCCGAGACGACTGAAAGGTATTCCGCCGCCATCCATGAAAGATGTTTGTAACATTTTTTTACCGTTTCGCTCCGCCATTCACCAGTAGACCCGGGAAAAGCGAGGCGCAGGTTTTCCAGGGCAACATCCTTTCTCGGACGAATGCATTTCAGCGCGCCGGAAAAAAAAAGGGCAACCCAATGGGCCCGCCACCCTCGACGTGAAAACTTTCTCATCATGTCGAGGACGGCGGCTTTTCCTTTCATCCTGGTGCTATTTTTACTTTGCCCTTCCATTATGGATGGTTACTGGAAAAGAACCATGAAAAAACGTTTTTTCCCGAGTCTTGCAAAGAGATAGTGCTGTGCAAGAACGTCATTTTCCGTTACATCCCTGGCATCGTCTTCGACGCGGTCTCCGTTGATATATAATCCTCCGCCTTTTATGAGCCGCCGGACCTCGCTCTTCGATGAGCAGGCGCCCGCCGCTGCCAGAAGATCTACAAGGGGCACGGGGAAATTCCTGGAAGCCGGCCCCGAAGGAACCTCTTCAGCGAGAATGCTGAGCATATCTGCTGAAAGTTCCCTCGGCTCAAAGGAATCACCGAAAAGTATGCCGCTTGCTTTTCTTACTGTTTCAGCGCTTTTGGCACCGTGAACAATAGTGGTGACCTCGTATGCAAGAAGCCGCTGAGCTTCCCTGAGATGAGGCGACTGGTTATGAAGCTTCAATATGTCGCTTATTTCTTCAAGGGAGAGGAACGTAAAAAGCTTCAGCAGCTTCTCAACGGACTGATCTTCCACGTTTACCCAGAACTGGTAGAATTTGTATGGAGATGTGCGGGCGGGATCAAGCCATACAGCCCCTTCCTCGGTCTTTCCGAACTTTGTTCCTGATGATGTAAGCAGAAGCGGCTGGGTCGCACCGAAGGCCTCCCCTCCCGTCTTTTTGCGGATAAGGTCAACACCTGATATTATGTTCCCCTGCTGGTCGTTGCCCCCCATTTGAAGCCTGCACCCGTAATTTTTGTAGAGGTGAAGGAAATCATAGGCCTGGAGCAGGACATAGGAGAACTCCGTATAGGATATGCTTTTATCAGGATCTTCAAGTCTGCTTTTTACATATTCCCTCGAAACCATTGCATTTATGGAAAAGTGTTTGCCTACGTCCCTGAGAACTTCCAGAAAAGTGAGCTCCGAGAGCCAGTCGTAGTTGTTTATAAGGACAGCCGAGTTGTCTCCGCAGTCGAAGTCAAGAAATGAGGCAAGCTGCCTTTTTACTCCTTCGACGTTCTCTTTTACTTTTTCAATAGTGAGAAGATTTCGTTCCTTACTTTTCCCTGAAGGATCCCCTATGAGGCCGGTACCCATTCCTGCGAGGGGTATGGGCCTGTGTCCGCACCTTTGGATCCACGAAAGCGCCATAATGGGAATGAGGTGACCGACATGGAGACTGTCCGCTGTAGGATCAAAACCTACATAGGCCGTAACCATTTCGCTGCGGAAAAGTTCACCGAGTGCTTCATCGTTGCTGCACCATTCAACGTGTCCTCTCTCCCTGAGGACTTTGAGAGCGTCTGAAAACATTCAATTCCCTCCCGGTCTATGATTCCATATTGAGGATTGCAGCCGCATCGATCATTCCGCCTGCTTCCCCTGGTTTTGCGGTGTTCGTCTCCATTCGAGAATTCCCTCGTCAAGAGACGGGAGCACTACGGAAATTCTGCCGATTCCCTTGAGTTCTTCCGAGGCCCGAAGAATTTCCTTAAGGTCCATGCCGATATTCCTGCCCATTCTTTCGGCAACCTTGCCCGCTTTCGCAAGGTTTGCAAGGGCTGTCCCGAGACGGGCGCCGTCGAGATGACACCAGAAAACCGCGGTCCCTTTTTCCCTGAGAAGCGGCACCGCTTCGGGGAGTTCTTTCCGGCGGTCTTTCCGGAGATTGTCCCTGTCAAGAATACCAAGCAGCACAAGATCCTGATTCGCCGCCCCGAGTATGGAAAAAGGAATGGCAGTTGTCCCTCCTGTTGAGAATCCCTCTACAGGTTCAAGGTCAGGAACCAGAAGGCTCCAATCCTGATCCCAGAAAGATTTTATGAATTGTTCCCCTTTCTCTCCTCTCCCGGGGAATTGAACGTAAAAACCCGGAAGTGAAAAAATAAGGAACTTTCCTGTTCCCGAAATCGCTCCCATTACCGGGCCGGAGAGAAATGTTCCTATCTCTTCTTTCTTCATCCGTCCGGGGAAAATTTCATTATCTGTGTCCATTTTCATAACTTCCGCGCTTAAGGATTCCGGCAGATGGATTCCTGCCCCTGCTATGAAAGGCTCAAACGCAAGAAAACGATCGTCCCATTTTACGGGAAGAAATCCCTCCCGCATCTCTCTCGGGAAAAAACCTTCTATTCCTTCCGCTTTCCATTTCATTCTTCCCTTTGTTCTTTCACCGGTCCATGCGACAGTCAGTCCGACCTTTCCGCCGGAGGTCTTGTAGCCTTTTAATGAAGCCAGCCGCGAAATAAGGCCGGAATCATGTATTCGAAGATGGTTCGCCCATTTTTTTTCGATCGTCCATGGTGTCTGGGCAATGCCGCCCCCCTTTTCGAGGACTTCGACCATTGAAGCGATCATCTCCGGAGAGGAAGCTATGAAGGTCATCTTCTTGGTGACCGCAAGGAACAGTGGAACACTGCGTGATGAATACTTTACCTCGTAGAGTCCTTCTTCAGTTTTTTCCATTGAGAGGGAAGGAATTGCTTTTTTCCAGTCTTCGGGAAAAATTCCCTCTGAAAGTTGTTTCACTGCTGTACCAGGGTACAGCAGTGCGGCCGCCGCCTGGATCCTGTTGTTTTCCCATGAAACAAGAACCGCTGTTTCGGATGCCTTCCCGAAAAGGGAAAAAACCGGACGCAGCCCGTCTATGAAAGGCCTGGCCCTTGACAGTTCTCTCGGGATCTTCTCTGGAACAGGAAGCGTAAAAAACTTTCCTTCGCCTTCGAAAAAAATGTAGGGAGCATTATCTGCAGGGTTCGGGATTGCAAGGCCAAGCCCGTGAGAATCCGGCTCTCTTCCAAAGATAAGGAAAACCAGTGAAAGGAAGACACAGGCTCCCAACAAAGATGTCCCAAAAATACGTTTTTTTTGCACTGCAGGTATTCCTCCTGATAAAAAAGCCTGCCGGCCGGAATTTTCTGCCCGGTCAAGTTTACACCTTTTTTATGACATTTTTTCCTTTGCAGTTTCCAGAAGTATTTTACTGGACTGCAAAAGCGGAAGTATTTCCTCTTCTGAAGCAGCCGGTCTGCCGTCTTTCATACCGGAAACAAGGGTGAGTATTTCCGATAATACTGAGGAAATATCCTCCGCCCTGAGGATAACGGGATGCTCTATGATTTTCGGCGCCTTAGCCGCTCCGTTGGGTTCCAGTTCAAGTTCCTGGCCGGCATTCGGGACAGCGGACTTCATGCCGGCTTTCTGAAGCGTCTCTGAAAACGCAAGGGATGATTCCGGTTCGCCGTGTGTTATGAGGAAAAACGGGCTGGTTGTGAAGTTTGATGCCCAAGCGAGAAGGTCATCTCTGTCAGCGTGCGCTGAAAACCCGTTGATAGTGTGCAGTTCTGCCTTTACCGATACCTCTTCACCCGCTATCCGGATGTTTTTCTCTCCCTCGATAATTCTTCTGCCGAGCGTTCCTCTTGCCTGGTATCCAACAAAAACGAGGTGGTTTTTCGGGTTCCAGATTCCATGCTTCAGGTGATGAACTATCCTCCCGCCGTTTATCATGCCGCTTCCCGCAATTACAACCGCATGCTTGACTTCGTTGATGGAGCGGGAGTCCTCAACGCTCGAAACATATTTCAGTTTTCCGGGGGAAAAAGGATCCTTGCCTTCGCTCACGTATTGCTGGATCTCAGAGGAGAGTATATTTATATGCTTCTTGTATATTTCCGTAGCTTTGACTCCCATGGGTGAATCGAAAAATATAGGCACATTGCTGTCAAGGATTCCCTGGTCCTGAAGCAGGGCCAGCTCGTAGAGCACTCTCTGGGCCCTGTCCACAACAAAACTCGGAATAAAAACCTTCCCCTTATTTTTCAGTGCTTTCTCAAAAACGCTCCGGAACTCAGCCCGGGTCTCTTCGTTGCTCTTGTGCAGCCTGTCACCGTATGTAGATTCCATGACAACATAGTCGGCAGAGGAAATGATCGCCGGATTGCGCTCCATGACGGTTTCCTGGGGACCAAGGTCTCCGCTGAAAACGATCTTCACCTCTTTGTCCCCTTCTTCAAGCCATACTTCGAGAATCGCGCTTCCGAGAATATGGCCCGCATCCCTGAAACGTACAGAAATGCCAGGGGCTACATTTATTTTGTCGTCGTAGCTTGATGCCGAAAGATGGCGTATCGACTGATCGACGTGCTCCGCTGAGTAAAGCGGTTCAACCTCCTCGAGCCCTTTACGGGAGTTCTTTTTCGTCTTCCATTCAGCTTCTTCCTTCATGAGGTTCGCCGAATCGTACCAAAGCACTTTTACCAGCTCAAGGGTAGGGAGCGTCGCAAAAACCCTTCCCTTGAACCCTTCCTTCACCAGGAGAGGGATCCTGCCGGAATGGTCCATGTGCGCATGAGTGAGGAGTACTGCGTCAAGGCTCACTGGAGAGAAGGGAAACGGTTCCCTGTTTTTTCTGTCGTCATCCTTACCCTGGAAGATGCCGCAATCAACGAGAACCCTGCTTGCGCCGCATTCCAGGAGA
The DNA here is from genome assembly GCA_964439735.1 of uncultured Synergistaceae bacterium. GTDB lineage: Bacteria > Synergistota > Synergistia > Synergistales > Aminobacteriaceae > Aminivibrio. The sequence continues at coordinate 9,749 of CAYTQC010000011.1, read as the reverse complement.
TAGCTTGAGCCTGTAACCTCTCCCGCTGCTCCGATTATTTTCAGCCTCATTTAATTTGCTCCTTTCTGTGGAAAAAACTTGCGGGCGGGAACATTGTTCTCCCTAATCCGCAAAATCAGGGATATCAGGAAGCATACAGCGGATAACCGCCCCTTCTCCCGGTTTTGAGGAGACTTCCATTTTCCCGCCGAAAAGCATCATTCTTTCAAGCATATTCGCGAGTCCCCGGTGTCCTTCAACCCTCAGGGTCTCGTAGTTCATGTCCGGATCAAATCCGGCACCGTTGTCTTTTATCTCAAAGACTGTATTGCCGTCTTTTTTGAAGATTTCAGCACGAATTTCCGACGCTTTCCCGTGACGCACCGCATTGGATACACCCTCCTGCAGGATCCTGAAAAGAGAGAGTAATTTTTCCCTGCTGAGTTCTAGTGAATCATCAACTTCCACCGTGACCGAAACGCCGAAATGACGTGACAGCCTGTCTGCAAGTTCCGTCATTGCCTGCTCGGGTCCGAGGTCCAGCCATGGTGGAGACAGTTCATCGCACATCTCGCGAAGTTCCCTCACCACTACGTGGGCGGTCTCTTCCGCGAGGAGAAGGTGGCTGTCCGTTTGATGGTTCTGATGTTCCATTCTTGAGAGCCGGATCTGCTGGATCATGGCGGTGATATTCTGGATCGGGCCGTCATGAAGTTCTCTGGCGATCCTTGATTTTTCCCCTTCCTGGACTCTAACAATATCCTTTACATACCTGTTTCTCAGCGTAGTCCTTTCAACGGCAGTACGGGCAAGCCTGTATAAAACGCTTCTGAGGCTTCCTATTTCGCTCACAGCCGCAGGATCGGCCGGAACAGGCAGGTCTTTCCCCCACTGGAGTGTGCCTATTTCATCCACAAGGATCCGCAAAGGAACAATGAGCCATCTCCACATAGCCCACAGCGCGAGCAGAATACCGATAGCCATGAGCACGATGAGCACGGGCCAAAGCCTTCCTACGCGCACAAGAGGACCAAGAAGGCGGTCCCATTCCACGGCCGCTATAACAAGCCTGGTACCGCCGCTTACAGGATTGACAGCCACGGTATAGAGTTTGCCGTCCTTATTTTTGATTTCACTGGCGCTGCCTAAAAATTTATAAATATTCATGCCCATCAGTATATCCGACAGGCTGTCAGCCCCGGGTGAACGGTAGATCAGCTTTCCATCAACACTTACGACCGCGATCCATCCGGGGAGGGAGGGTCCCCATGTAAAAATTCTCAGATTCCTTATCTCAAGGGCTGAAAGCTCGCCACCCCAGCGGCTGAATCCCTCTGTTCTCAGAAGCGAAGCAACATTTTCCGCCAAGTCCTGGACATATGACCTGGCGAAGGATTCCATGGCCCACTCCTGGCGCATGAGTCCGAGTCCGGATACGAGAAGTACTGCAAGAGCGGGAAGCAGGATTGCGAATGTCAGTATGAGGAGGAGGTGCCGCCTCATTCAAGGAGCTCCTCCAGGGTCACGACACCGTATTTCAGCGCGAGCAGAAGGGCCTCGGTCTTGTTTTTCGCCCCAAGCTTATCGTAGATGGAGGCAAGATGAGTCTGAACCGTCCGTTCGCTTATAAAAAGCTGGCCGGCCACTTCCTTGCTCGAAAAACCCTTGGATGCATAGATCAGGACCTCCCGTTCCCTTGCCGAGAGGGCTTCCGGTGCGAAATCCCTTTCACCTACGGCGGAGGCGACTTCAGAGTCCAGGTAAAACCCGCCTTTCGACACGGTGGATATAGCCCTGGAAATTTCCTCGGGTGTTGCCGTTTTCAGGATAAATCCTCTTGCTCCAGCACGGAGAGAAGCCAGAACGTACTGCTGCGCATCGTAGGACGTGAGCATGACAACGGAAACAGGAAGGGATGACTCCTTTACCCTTCTGGCCACGGCAACTCCGTCTTCTCCCGGCATTCTGATATCGAGAAGGGCAACGTCAGGACGCAAATCCTGTATAAGACGCCAGGCTTCAATTCCGTCCTCGGCTTCACCCACCAGTTCCACTGAGCTCTCCTGGGCCAGGTAGGCGGAAATCCCTGCCCTGGTTAAAGGGTGGTCGTCGGCAAGCACTACACGAACAGCCATTTATCTCATCTCCTCTCCGCTGTTCCCGCCCGGGCGGGATTCCAGCAGATTATTGGGACATGATACCAGCAGATGTGTCCGCAGGTATCGGCAAAGAGGCTGAACTCTTCCTCATCATCGAAAAGAGGACAACATAAAAAAAGCCTTCAGGACACCGCACCACCGAGACCGATCTCGGGTTCCACCCGCCTCAGGGCCTGAATAACCCATTCGATAACTGTTTCAAGCGGCATGGGGATCATTTCCGCCCCCTTGACGATCAGGTCGCGGTCTACCCCCTTTGCGAAAGCCTTATCCTTCCATTTTTTCTTCACCGACTTTACCTCGAGGTCACGGACGGATCTGCTCGGACGAACAAGTGCAGCAGTTATGACGAGTCCCGTAAGTTCATCCACGGTAAAAAGGACTTTTTCCATGTCGCTCTCCGGCTTCACTTCCGAGCATATGCTCCATCCGTGCGCAAGCACCGCCCGTGACAAATCCTCAGGGTATCCTGCATCCGCGAGCCATTTCGCGCCCTCATGGGTGTGGCGTTCAGGGTTTTCCTGGGTTGTTTCCCAGTCTATATCATGGAGAAGCCCTGCCAGCTTCCATAGCTCCTCGTCACCGCCCATTTTCTCGGCGAAAAACCCCATCGTGGCTTCGACCGCAAGGGCATGCCTGATATGCCCCTCGTCTTTGTTATATTTTCTGAGCAGTTCAAGTGCGTTGTCCCGTGACAGTTCCATTATTTTTCCTCCTTGCACATTTATTGGAAAGTGGAATTGAACAGCCCCTCAAGGAGGCCGGCCACTTCAGAGAAAACGGTTTCAGAAAGTTTCTCGGTGCGGATGGACGCGTCAGCTCTCATCTGACGGGCGAGTTCGTCGGGATAGGGATGAACGAAAACAACCCTGCGGATACCCGCATTTATTATCGCTTTTGTACAGAAAGAACATGGTTCATGAGTACAATAAATCGCAGCGCCTGCAGTGCTTGTTCCCACCGAAGCCGCCTGTGCGATAGCGTTCATCTCGGCATGTGATCCTCTGCAGATCTCGTGACGTTCTCCTGACGGTATGCCGAGAATCGACCTGAGGCATCCGACCTCTCCGCAATGGGGCAGACCTTTCGGCGCACCGTTATACCCCGTGCTGATTATGTGGTTTTCCCTGACAATTACTGCGCCGACACGACGACGTATGCACGTGCTCCTTGAAGCGGCTACACCTGCAATCATCATGAAATACGTATCCCATTCCGGCCGCTGGTAATTCATCCTTCGCCTCCATTTTTTCCCTTGCTGTTGATTATAGCATCCAAAATAGTTCCCGCCCTGTTCCGGACAAAAAGGCATAATGCTCACGAAAAGAGAAAATGATATGATACGTTCATTATATTCATATCCCGGTCTGAAGGAGACACAATGTATTTCCTCAGAAAAGAGAACAGAAATGTGCTTTCCTGGTGCGCTTACGATGTCGGCAATTCCGCCTTCGCGACTACTGTCATGGCAGCAGTATACCCTGTTTATTTCAAGGAGGTGGCAGCGGTCGGTCTTGAAGCGAACCTGCCGACAGCCTATTGGGCCTACGCATCTGCAGTCTCGCTTTTTTTGAGCGCTTTTTTCGCACCGGTACTTGGAGCGGCAGCAGACATAAAGGGATCAAAAAAAAGGATGCTTGCCATTTTCACAGCACTTGGTGTCATTTCTTCCGGCGGTATGGCTCTTGTGGGAGAAGGCGACTGGATTTTCGCCCTCGTCCTCATGATGGGAGGCACTATCGGCTTTTCCGCATCCCTCATATTTTATGACTCCCTTCTGCCTTCCCTTGTTCCTCCGCAGAGGATCGATGCCGTTTCATCACAGGGATATGCCCTGGGATACCTTGGAGGAGGGCTTCTCCTCGCCGCAAACCTCCTTCTCATCAAGCTGCTTCCGGGAACACTCGGAGCAAGGCTCTCCTTTTTTTCGGTGGCACTCTGGTGGGCCGCCTTTTCCCTGCCTGTCCTCATGTTCGTGGAAGAACCGCCTTCCCCGGCTGAAGGACACAGCCTGAGCGGAAAAAAGGTTTTTCTGGCAGGACTCGAAAGACTGAAGAGTACTTTCAGAGAAATACGGCATTACAGGAACCTGTTTATATTTCTCCTCGCATTCTGGCTCTACAACGACGGAATCGGCACTATTATACGAATGGCCGCAATTTACGGGGCCACTATAGGAATTCCACTGTCTCATCTTGTAGGAGCTCTCCTGGTAACGCAGTTTGTCGGAATTCCTTTTTCTCTCGCCTTCGGAACCCTTGCATCCAGGATAGGCAGTAAACGGGCCATAATGACGGGACTTTCCATCTATCTCTGCATTACGTACGCCGCAGTTTTTATAGAAAAAAACTGGCATTTCTGGGCGCTTGCCATAGCTGTCGGCATAGTTCAGGGAGGCACTCAGGCTATCAGCCGCAGTTTTTTTGCCTCCATGATACCGCCTGGCAGGACAGCAGAGTTTTTCGGGTTCTACGACATATCAAGCAAATTTTCCGGCATAATCGGACCTGCAGTATTCGGATTGATCACACAGGCGGCCGGCTCAAGCAGGATCGCTATTGCGGTTCTCTCATATACCTTTATAGGCGGAATGCTTATTTTGAGAAAAGTACGGGGGTAATGTTTTTTGAAAACCAGGTCATTCCGTTGTCTTCTTATTGCGGCTGCCTTTTTTTCATGTGCGGCATTCGTATCGTTCAGGGCGGATGCTGCACCGGAAACCGGTTCAAAATACAAAAACCACAGGTACATCGCCATAACATTTGACGACGGACCTCATGAAAACATGACTCCCATGCTGCTGGAGAAACTCGAGGAGCTGCAGGTTCGGGCAAGTTTTTTTCTTGTCGGCGCAATGGCTGAAAAAAACCCGTCTCTCGTTCGCGCCATTTATGAACATGGACATACCGTCGCCAATCATTCATATTTCCACAGGAACTGCAAGGTGATGGATCAGGATGAACTTTCAGAGGACCTGGTCCGCTGTTCTGCGGTCCTTGAAAACCTCATCAATGCTCCTGTCCGTTTTTTCAGGCCTCCGGGAGGTAATTACAATTCAGAGACGCTTCAGACAGTCAAAAAATCCGGATTGAAAACCGTGCTCTGGGACATCAACAGCAGGGATTACACCGGGGCCTCCGCGGAATTCATTACGAGACGGGTGATGCGCCATGCATCTCCGGGGTCAATAATTCTTTTCCATTCGGGTGTGAAAAGGACCGTCGATGTCCTGCCGGAACTGATCGCAAAGCTCAGGAAGAACGGCTTCGAGTTCGTCACACTGGACGAAATGTTTCCCCGGCCCTCTTTGTCAAACACCCGGTTCCCTCCGGGCATACCGGTGGCACAGAAAGGAAGATGATTCATGCCGGATTTTCTCGTAATTTCAACAGGCGGCACTATCGCGTCCAGGTCCGGAGCTGAAGGACTTGCTCCTTCTCTGCCCGGCGAAGAACTGTTAACGTTTGTTCCCGGCATCGGTCAGTTCGGCAACATAACTATCCTCGATCTCTTCTCCAAGGACAGTTCCAACATGTCTCCGGATGACTGGAAAATGATGGCCGCGTGCCTTCGTGCCGAGGAAGAGAACTATGACGGCTTTCTCATCCTCCACGGTACCGATACCATGGCCTATTCAGCTTCCGCTCTTTCATTCTTTCTTCCTGGATTTTCAAAGCCGGCGGTAATAACAGGCTCAATGCTTCCCATAGGCGAAGAGGGGTCCGATGCAGAACAGAACCTGATAGACGGGTTCGTTTTTCTCCGCTCTCTTTCATCGACGGGACGAAGTGGAATCACCGTCGCGTTCCACGGACATCTAATCCATGGCCCGAGATCTCAGAAAATACTCAGCAATGATTCCACGGCCTTCTCCAGTATCAATTACCCGGAACTCGGCCGGATAATTGACGGAGAGCCGGTGCTCGGTCCACGGCCGTTTTTCCGGGACACATATCCGGTCGACGTTTCCTCCCTCACACTGGAAACCTCAATTTTTCTTGTTACCCTTTTCCCCGGTTTCCGTTCAAGGTACCTCGACCATATTGTGGAAGCCTCACCAAAAGCTATTGTGCTTGAAGCTCTGGGCATGGGCGGGGTTCCCTACCTCGGAGAGAGTCTCCTTCCACCCATAGGAAAGTGTATGGAAAAAAACATACCTGTTGTAATAACGACCCAATGTGTTTTCGGGGGCGTGGATCTGAGTATTTACGAGGTGGGCAGAAAAACGCTTGAACTGGGAGCGATTTCAGGAAAAGATATGACGCGGGAAGCAATCATCAGCAAACTGATGATACTTCTTCCCGTCGTTTCGCGTTCAGGGCTGGAGGCAATTCTTCATTGCAATTTCTGCGATGAGATCTCCTGAGAAATGATTCTCCGTTACGGGTAAAGAACCTCAAAAAGTTTCCGTGAGAATTCAGTATCAATACCAACAAGCTTTTTGTAACACTCGAAAGCCTGTTCTCTTTCTCCCAATTCCACAGAGCAAATTCCAAGATCGAAGAGCATGCCCGGATCGTTCTCCTTTATGTAAAGTCCCTGTTTCAGAAGACCGGCAGCCTCTTCGTATCTTCCGGCTGTTCTGTACGCCTTTCCGAGTGCGCCATACCCCGCGTGACTCCCGGGGAAAATCCGGACGATCGCGCTTGCGGCACCAAAAGATTCTTCCCATCTTTTAAGCATGGCAAGGCTTTCACTGTTTCCCGCGAGCGCCTCTTCGGAAGTCGGATGGGTACAAAGATAGGATTTATAAAACTCAACTGCAGACTCATGGTTTCCCAGGAACCGGGATGAATGTGCAAGTTCCAGAATTCCGGGGGGAAATCCGGGGAAAATTTCGAGGGAGGAACGGGCAACAGAGGCAGCCTTGCCGTATTCCCCATTTTTGTTGTAGGCACGGGCAAGAGATGCCTGTGCACCGGGATCATCAGGGCGGGCAAGGGCAGACCGCAGGGCTGTTTCCAGTTCAGTTTCGGAAAATGCCGGCAGCACACAGCCAAGTCCGGCAAGGACTGCAAACATGAAAAACAGGTACCTCCTTCTACTGCCGTTGTTCTTTCGCGTACTCAACATGTTCATCACCTTCCAGGCATAGATCCACAAAGACCTTCTCATCAAGTTCACGTCGAATCCCGAACCGGGTAAGAACAAAGTCATATTTTACGGGGTCTTCTGGCAGGACATTTCTGAAATGTTCTGTCGCCTCCAGGGCGGATTTCAGATCGGCGGTCTTTCGGTTTGTAAGCCCAAGGGAAGAACATATGCGGAACATGTGAACATCCATAGGTATTATAAGGTCCCTCGGGCGGATCACGGTCCAGCCGCCGGGGTCAACGTCGTCGGAGCGGGTCATCCATTTAACATACAGAAAAAACCGCTTGCATGCGCTTCCGTCCCGGGGTGATGGGACAAGGAAATTTTTGCCCAGCCCGGATCGGTCCCGAAGTTTTTCTGCAAGGCACGTCAACCCGTTCAACACGTCAGAAGCGCTTTCAAGGCAGTCTGAAAGACATTTTTCAATGGATCCGTATTCACGCAGAATACTGCCGATACCAGCAAGGTATGCAGCAATTTCACGACCGGAAGTAAAGCGGTGACGGAAACCTGAAAATTCTTTTTCAAGCTGTTTTACGCCGGTATTTTTTAAAAATTCAGAGGGAGACGGGCCTAGAACGGAAAAAATGCGGCCAGCACTCTTGAGGATTTGTGCAACTCTGCCATATGCAATGGAAGATACAGCAATGCCGGCTGCTTCCCTGTCTCTTGTACCTGAATACAGATAAAGCATCTCAAGCGGGTCGGGAGAAATAAACTCCCGACGATTATACATGGCATAAGCCTCTTCAAATCTAGGCATGAAACGCCTGAGCAGCTCTTCCTCTTCCGGCCCCTTGACTCCGGTCTTGATTGCCTTTTTGCCTGCGGGCGATTGAATCACTTGACCTGGTTGAAGACAGATGTGGGAGCGTTCGCAGGAGATTTTCCTTTCTTTACCCGATGATAATTCGCATATGTCAGCGGGTCCCCCTCTTTCAGAAGTTGTGCATTTTGGACCTGTCCGATAAAAAGCTTGTGAGTGAAAATTTCCTGTACCGAAAGCACTTTTAACTCTATCCCGGCAAGGGTATACTCCGTCACAAGGGGCAGCCCCTCAGATCCTATCTCGTACTGGCATTCACCGAACTTATCGAATTCACGCCCACATCGGAAACCGAAAAGTCCAATAAATTTCAACGGTACGGCATCCTCGAGGACCGAGATGGAAAACCGTCCGCTCTTTTCAACAAGTTCCGTTGTGAAATTATCCTTGTGAAGGCAGGCCGCCATGCAAATAGGGTCGGCCGTAAGCTGCATCAGTGCGTTGATGATCTGTCCGTTGAATTTGCCTTCATACCCCGTACTGAGAATATATACCCCGTAATTCAGCGTAAAGAGCGCCCTGGGATCGATAGGCCCTTCCATTGAGTTTACCTCCCTTGCCTGTTGAAATTGGGCAGGAGCACCCGGCTCCTGCCCAATTATACATCCTTTTACTCAAGGAACCTCAGGTGTCAGTCGTCTTCCCTCTTCCCGAGCTCCTTGTCGAGCATGTATATACCGTGCCTGCCTTCACCGATCATCTCGATCTTCTTGATTATCTCGTCGGCATTGGCTTCCTCTTCAACCTGTTCGCTCACGAACCACTGGAGGAAAACCTGGCTTGCGTAGTCTTTTTCAGCAATCGCAAGATCCATGAGGTCATTAATCCGCCTCGTCACATACCGTTCGTGCTCATAACCGCCCTTAAATACTTCAAGCACGGATTTCCATGCTTCCTGGGGGCACTCTATGGCCTTGTACACCACTCTTCCTCCGCGCTCGACGATGTAGGAAGCAAACTTCATGGCGTGCTCGACTTCTTCCTTCGCCTGTACTTTCATCCAGTGGGCCATTCCGTTCATGTCGATGGAGTTCAGGTAGGCACTCATGGAAAGGTACAGGTAAGCTGAAAAAAGTTCGGCGTTTATCTGGTCATTAAATGCATCTTCGATTTTTTTGCTGATCATTTTTACAGCTCCGCCTTCCATAATCCGTGTATATTGCAGTACTCCCTGCTCTTCTTCGGCTTAAACGCTTCAAATATCGCTTCCGCCGGATCACCGGGCTTCAGGAATTTCCGGCAGACTCTCTCTCCGTCCATTATTTCGATGAACTCAATGTAATGTTCATTTGTCATGGGGTGAGGTACGCTGCCAACCTTCACGCTGTTGCCCTGGACCACGGGGACGTGCTTTTCAGTTGCGGAATCAGCCGATTTTTCCTCGAGGAGTTTCATGGGCTGGCCGCAGCATACCAGGTCTCCGCCTCCGACATGGAGCAGCTCCACTATATTGCCGCATAGTTCACATTTAAAAACATCCAGTTTCTGCATTGCTGTTATGCCTCCTTTTCTGCATCGGGTTCTTATTTAAAAAACGAGTTCATTATAGCATCTATTTGTTCTTTTCCCAACAACATTTCGTCTCTGAAATACAGAAGCGGGCACCTTTCGGGTGCCCGCTTCTATTTTTTTAAAAAAGGATTTCCGGCAGCGACCTGCTCTCCCACGGATAGCCTCCGCAGTACCATCGG
>CAYTQC010000010.1:0-28551 GCA_964439735.1 uncultured Synergistaceae bacterium | reverse complement strand
CCGGGCCAGAAGAGATCCATCAGCCTCCGTGCCCGCTGCGAAACTTCGGCCACCTGCTCCGGTCCTTCAGGGGAGGAAAAGTGAAGGATCAGCGGGTTGTCGGACGGACGTCCCTTGGCTGCAAAGATCTTCGAGGCGGCGAGAGGGTCCATGCCGTTTGCACCGAGGCCGTATACGGTTTCTGTGGGGAAAGCGACGAGACCCCCTTGCCGGATCAGGGCCCCCGCCTCCCTCATTATCCCGGGATCGGGGTTCCACGGATCCACGATGATGATGCGGCCCCCTGTCATGAGGGAAACCCTCCGGAATACAGTTCCATGAAACTTTTCCTGAACTGCGGGAAACGCCCCTCAAGGATCGAGTTCCGCATCTGCTCCCCCAGTCGGATGAGGAACCGCAGATTGTGCCAGCTGCACAGCCTGGAGGCGAGGATCTCTCCCGTACGGTACAGGTGCCTCAGGTACGCCCGCGTGAACGTCCTGCAGGCGTAGCAGTCGCACCCCTCTACAGGAGGGGTGAAATCTTTTTCGTATTCCTTCTTCTTGATGTTCATGGCACCTTCAGGAGTGAAGAGGGTCCCGTTCCTCCCGTTGCGGGTGGGAAGAACGCAGTCGAACATGTCTATACCCCTGGCGACTCCCTCCACGAGATTGTCCGGGCGGCCGACACCCATGAGATACCGCGGCTTTCCGGAAGGAAGAACATTTTTCAGTGAATCGAGGATACGGTACATGTCTCCGTGAGGTTCTCCAACTGAAAGCCCCCCGACGGCATATCCCGGAAAATCGAGAGGTATCAGTTCTTCTGCTGAAAGGAGACGGAGGTCCTCGAAGACAGAGCCCTGGACAATGCCGAACAGGGCCTGACGATTTTCTCCCCCCCATTCCCTCAGGTGAGCTTCCCTGGAGCGGGCGGCCCAGAGAGACGTCCTTCTGACGGCCTCTTCCGCGTCCTGCCTGGAACACGGGTACGGGGCACACTGGTCGAAACACATGGCGATATCGCTGCCGAGGAGCCTCTGGACCGCCATGGACCACTCCGGGTCCATGAGGTGGGACGAACCGTCGAGATGGGACTGACACCGGACACCTTCGTCGGAGATCCTGTTCAGGGTAGAGAGTGAGAAAACCTGGAACCCTCCGCTGTCTGTAAGGATAGGATGCTTCCACTGCATAAACTCGTGGAGCCCTCCAGCCCCGGATACGATTTCGGCCCCGGGCCGCAGGTACAAATGATACGTATTGGAAAGGATGATCTGCGCCCCCATTTCCTCCAGCTCGAAGGGCGCCATTGCCTTCACCGTGGCCTGAGTCCCTACAGGCATGAAGACCGGGGTTTTTATATCTCCCCTTGGGGTTCGCAGAGTCCCGGCCCTTGCCCCGGTGACCGGACAGACGGCATCGATGGAGAAACTGAAAGGAGTGTTCCCGGCGGCGCTCATCGTTCCGCCTCCTCTCCGAAATACGGGTCTCCCCACCGGAAGAGCCGCGAAGCATTGGCGGACACGGTCCGTGCTAATTCATCCAGGGGAACGCCTCTCACTTCTGCCGCTGTTTCATAAACGATCTTCACGAGAGCCGGCTCGTTCTTCTTTCCCCGGAAGGGAACGGGGGCGAGGTAGGGAGAGTCTGTCTCAAGAAGGATCCTGTCCGACGGCAGTGCGCGAAAGAGGTCCCGGAGCGCCCCGTTCCGGGCGAAGGTCAAAGGGCCGGCGAAAGAGAGATAGTACCCCGCCTCGAGAAAAAAATCCGCATCCGCCTTCGTTCCCGAGAAACAGTGGATAACCCCGGTAGTTCCCGAGGCTCCCTCTTCCCGGAAAATCCGGATGATGTCTTCGTACGACTCCCTGCCGTGAACCACCAGGGGAAGGCCGGATTCGATGGACCAGCGAATGTGGGCCCGGAACGAGGTCTTCTGCTGGTCCCGCGGGGAATGGTCGTAATGGTAATCGAGCCCCGTTTCCCCGATGGCGGCGACACGGGGTGACGCGGCCAGGTCCGAAAGCCTGCGGGGAATCCCCATTCCCTCCACGGAACACGAGGGTATTGTGGAGGCATCGTGGGGGTGCACACCTACAGCGGCGAAAACACCGAGATCCCTGTATTTTTCAGCCGTGGCTGCGCCCATTGCGCTCGAAGGGATATTGCTGCCCGCCAGGAGCATCCGGACAACACAGGCTTTTGCTGCCCTGCGCAGGACATCCCCGGCATCGGTTTCATATTCATCCCGCCCTTCGATGACATGGCAGTGAGTGTCGGCGAAAAACGGCCATGACGGTTGATTTCTATCGTTATTGTCCATGGTTCGATCCTCTTTTTCTCTTCAAAAAAACCGGGAGTCTCCGGACAATGACGCATCCGGAGGCTCCCGACAGATTATTTTCCGGCCGTGTTCAGCTTACCCTGCTTCCCAGGGGAATATCCTTGTCAGGCGTGAGGAGGGCAAGGGTGGTCTTTTTACCGTCCCCGACAGCCAGGAGCATTCCGTTGCTTTCCACGCCGCAGAGCTTTGCCGGCTTGAGATTGGCAAGGACTATGATCCGTTTGCCCACCAGCTCGTCGGGCGTAAAGAATTCCTTGATGCCGGACACGATGGTCCGTTTCTCGTACCCGAGGTCGATGTTCAGCTTATAGAGCTTTTTCGACTTCGGGATCTCCTCGACGGCCAGTATTCGGGCAACCCTGAGTTCGATGGCCTTGAACGCCTCAACTCCCACCGGCTCTTCATGCTCAATGGCAGCCTCCGGCTCAGGTTTTGACGGAGCGGACTTGACTTCGTCCCGGGCGGCTTTCTCCTTCCGCCACTGGTCGAGATCGATCCTCGGAAAGAGAACATTTCCTTTTTTGACCTTCTGGCCGGAGATCCTCTCCCCCCACGCAAAACCGTCAATGGACAGGTCTGCAGGGTTCCCCTCGAGTCCGAGCTGCTCCCACAACCGGGACGCTGTACCGGGAACAAAGGGCGCAACCAGGAGGGCACTCAGGCGAAGGATGTCATAGAGGGTGTTCAAGACCCTTTTCAGGTCTTCATGCCGGCCTTCTTTCGCAAGCTTCCAGGGCATGGTCTCATCGATATACTTGTTCCCCCTGCCGATGAGAGCCCAAATTGACTTCAGAGCCTCGTCGAAGGCAAAGTCCGAGATCTTTCCGTCCACATCGTCCACCGTCCGGGCCGCGAGTTCCCGGATCTCACGTTCCATATCGCCCGGCTCGCTTACTGAGGGAACATTCCCGCCGCAGAAGTTGTCAATCATCTGGAGCGTTCTGTTGAGAAGGTTTCCCAGGTCGTTGGCAAGGTCGGAGTTTATTCTCCCGACCAGCGCCGCTTCGGAAAAATCACCGTCGAGGCCGAATGGAACCTCCCTCAGGAGGAAGTACCGGAAGGGGTCCCGGCCGTAGCGCTCCACCATCTCGAAGGGGTCCACGACATTGCCCCGCGACTTGGACATCTTCTCCCCCTCCACAGTCCACCAGCCGTGTGCGAATACGGAGACCGGCGGATTGACTCCCAGCGCAAGGAGCATGATGGGCCAGATGACGCAGTGGAAGCGGATGATATCCTTCCCCACCAGGTGATGGACCGAAGGCCAGTACTTCGCGAACTTTTCCGGGTCGTCAAGATAGCCGCACGCAGTAACATAGTTGATCAGCGCGTCAAACCAGACGTACACCACGTGGTTGTCGTCGCCGGGTACCGGAATGCCCCATTTGAGGGTCGTCCTCGATATGGACTGGTCCCTGACGCCGCTCCTGAGGAAGCTTACGATCTCGTTGTACCGGCTTTTCGGCATGACGCCCTTCAGATTCTTCTCGTAGCAGGCAAGCAGCTGGTCCACGTATTTGGACGCCCGGAAGAAATAGCTCTCCTCCTGCATCTTCTGAAGCGGCCTCCTGCAGTCGGGACAGGTCTTGTCATCACCCATGCTGCTCTCGGGAACATACGTTTCGCAGGGCACGCAGTACCATCCCTCGTACGTTCCCTTGTAGATGTCTCCCTGGTCGAGAAGCTTGCTGAATATAGCCTGGACCGTTCTCCGGTGCCGGTCCTCGGTGGTCCGGATGAAGTCGTCGTTGGAGATCCCCAGCGCCTTCCAGAGATCCTGGAAATTCACCACCGTACGGTCGGCAAGCTGCTTCGGTGTGAGCCCCTTCGCAGAGGCGCTCTGTTCGATCTTCTGGCCGTGTTCGTCCGTTCCTGTCAGAAAGAAAACATCGTACCCTTTCATCCTCTTGTAGCGGCACATCACGTCGGCTGCGATGGTTGTATAGGCGTGGCCGATGTGGGGAATGTCATTCACGTAATAAATCGGGGTGGTGAGATAAAAGTTCTTCTTTGCCCCTGGTGCGTTTTCCTGCATAAAAGTAACCTCCTGTACTGGGTTTACTCCTCGCCGCCCTTTGCGAAAAGGAACGATTTAACGTCATTTTTCGATAAACCATACTCCTTTGCAAGGATTTTGACAACCTCCCTTGCTGAAACCCCCTTCGAGATCATATCCTCCGCAGAGGCCCTCCACTCCTCCTCGGGAACGGCTGCGGGAGGAGGGGCCCCCTCAACAACGAGGACGATTTCTCCCTTTACGCCTCCGCTGACAGAGTCGGCAAGCTCCGAAAGGAGCCCGCGCCTTGCCTCCTCGTATATTTTGCTGATCTCCCTGACCAGTGCCGCCCTCCGGTCCCCCAGCACTGCAGCCATGTGCAGCAGATGTTTTTCCGCCTTGTGGGGCGAGAGATAAAACACAAGGGTGCATTCCATGGACGCCAGGGATTCCAGTACCCGCTCCCGTTCACCCTGCCTGTCCGGCAGAAAGCCGTGGAACAGGAAAGGATGGGGCGGAAAGCCCGAAAGCACCAGTGCAGGTACGAATGCCGTGGGGCCCGGAAGTACCGTAACTTCTATCCCTTCCCCGATGCATCTGCTTATGATCTCGTATCCGGGATCCGAAATGCCTGGTGTTCCGGCATCGGAAATAAGGGATACTTTTTTCCCCTCCCTGAGAGCCTCAAGCAGCTGCTCCGTCTTTCCTTTCTCGTTATGGGCGTGATAGGAGGTCAGGGGAACAGATATGCCGAAGTGCCTCAAAAGGGGAAGAGAGGTCCGCGTATCCTCGCAGGCGATAAGGTCGGCCTCCCTGAGAAGCCGCACCGCCCTTGGAGACATGTCTTCAAGGTTTCCCACGGGTGTCGGGATCACTGCAAGCGGCACGGAAGTCCCTCCTTCGTATAGGCTGATAGAAGCTCCTTTGTATAATTGCCTTCGCCGTCCTCTATGAAAAGCGGAGGCTCCACCGTCATCCCCTTTTTTCCCCCCCGCAGCGCCTCTACGAGGACCACCGATGCACGGCGCCCGGGAAGCGGATGAACAAAGCGGACACGTTTGGGCTCAAGGCCGTTTTCTGAAAATGTGGAGAAGAGTTCCGCCGCACGCCCGGCCTTGAAGACCACGTACAGGCGTCCGTGGTGCTTCAGGAGGTAGCGGCATGCTGAAGCAACGTCGGAGAGCGAGCAGAAAAGCCCCTGCCTGGCAGCGCGTTCCGAGACCGACACACTGAGCCGGCCCCTTCCGGGTTCTTCGTAGGGCGGATTCATGAGAACACAGTCAAAATCCTGGGAAGGGAAAAGACACCGTACATTTCTCAAATCTCCGGAGGTAAAAGATACCCTGTCGGAAAGACTGTTCAGAAAAGCGTTCCCGTTCGCCAGGCTGACCAGTTCATCCTGGATGTCCAGCCCGCGGATGGACAGAAGCGAGGGAAACCTGAGCGCAAGAATGAGGGATACCGCCCCGGAAGCACAGCCCAGTTCCAGCGCCTTCCCGCCGCTTCGGGGAAAAGTGTCCCTGACATATGCAGCGAGGAGGACGGTATCAACATTGATCCTCGGTCCGTCAGCAGGCTGCCTGAGAGAGAGTCGGCCGTAAAGGACATCATCCCTGGTGACGCTCACCGGGCTGCACCCCCTGCACCGGCCGTCCTTCTGCGGACCGGAGGCTCCGCCCAGTCCTCGAGCTTCATGCCGATCACCCTTGAAAGTCCCGGCTCTGCAAGGGTCACACCGTAAAGAATATCAGCCCGCTCCATGGTTGCCCTCCTGTGAGTCATTACCAGCAGCTGGATCCCTTTTCCGGCGCCCTCCCCCTTCGGAGCGGCATATTCCCTGGCGAGTTCCCCGAAACGGAGCAGGTTGGATTCATCAAGGGCTGCATCAACCTCGTCGAGGACAGCAATAGGGACTTCAGCAACCTCCATGGAGGCGAAAAGGTAGGCAATGGCGGTCAGTGTCTGCTCTCCCCCCGAAAGCTGGGCGATGTTCTGGAGATGCTTGCCCGGAGGACGGGCGACGATCTCAACCCCTGAGTCCCATTCCGGGGAAGCTCCGGCCACGGGTTCGGCCCCCCCGTCTTCATCTTCAGGGAAATCTCCGTTCTCCTCATTTTCCCGGATCTGCATTCTCAGCTTTACCTCTCCTCCCCCGAAAAGCCTTGAAAAGAGAGCACTGAACCGGGTATTGATGCTGGCGAGAGCCTCTGTGAACATGATGCCTACATGCCGGTCCGTTTCCGCGATGATCCCTTTCAGTTCCGTCATTGCATTTTTCACGTCCGAAAGCTGATCTGAAAGAAAGGCCGTCCGGGAGGAAAGAGATTCATCCTCTGAAAGAGCCCCCCAATCAACTGAGCCGAGCGCTTTCAGTTCCCGTTCGAGGCGGCGCACCGCTGAAGAAGCTTCCTCTCCCTCGTCCCGGGTCGGTATTTCAGCTTCGTTATAGGGATACTGTTCCTCCCATATCTCCATGAGCTGGGCAAGCTCCTGGCCGAGGCCCTCCTTTTTCGAAGACGCGGAAAGGAGCTTTTCTCTTGCAACTGCAGCTTTCTCAGCTGCAGTACGACTTCGCCCGGAAATCATCTGAGACCTGGAGGAGAGCCGGATACCCTTTCCCGACAGTCCTTCCAGTTCCTCTTCCGTCTGCTGCAGTGATATGAAAATGCCGTACAGATCCTTTCCCCACACGGAAAGACGCTGTTTTTCTTCCACTTCCCTGGCAATCGTCGCCTCTTTATCCCGGGAAAGGGTTTTCATTCTCCCGCGGGAACGCTCCAGTTCTCCCTCCGAACGTTCACGGAGTGCCCTGACGCTTGACAGGCGTTCCTCCAGGAGAGTGCAGGTATTCTCGACCTCTGAAAGCCGTGCCGGGACAGAAGATGCCTCATCTTCTTTTCCGGCGGAAGTTTTTTCAGCTGAAAGGGGCTTCAGTTCTTCTTCAAGGCGGTGTTTTTCCACTTCCCACAGTTCAATTTCCCCGCTCCCGCGGGCGACGTCCCGCTCCAGGCGCTCCAGTGCCATCTTTTCAAGTGAGAGATCACGGCGCTTCTCTTCCGCACGTCTCCTGGCTTCCTGAAGCTGCAGGGCTGCAGTCTCTTTTTCCGCCGCCCTGGCCCGTTCCGTACTTTCCTGTTTCTCCAGAAGAGCAGAAAGTCGACGGATCTCCTTTTTCAGATCCTCCAGCCGCTCCTCTTCACTGCTGATCCTGCGGCGCCGTTCAATCGCCCCGGCGGCAGCTTTTGTCCTTCCGCCGCTCACCGTGCCTGAAGGAAGAAAGACCTCCCCGTCGAGGGACGCCACGGGATGTAAAAGGCCTTTTCCGGCGAGGG
This sequence comes from uncultured Synergistaceae bacterium, assembly GCA_964439735.1. Classification (GTDB taxonomy): domain Bacteria; phylum Synergistota; class Synergistia; order Synergistales; family Aminobacteriaceae; genus Aminivibrio. Next base: position 20,901 of record CAYTQC010000010.1, on the reverse strand, counting down.
CGGCGCCGGTCTTGTACTCCTCCACAAGGAGGAGATCCCCGAGCATGTGGGAAACGCACATCTCCCATTCCGGATCAGGAGTAATAAGCTCCATGGCCCATCCCACAACACCTCTTTCGGGGAGCAGGACACGCCTGTCCGGGAAACGGGGTCTGCTTCTTTCAAGGGGCAGGAACGTTGCCCTGCCGGCCCGCCGCTCTTTCAGCAGGTCGATGCAGGCTCCGGCCTCTGCAAGCGTCGTGACGAAGATCCAGAACTGTCGCCCTCCCAGGTAGGCCTCAAGGGCACCTGTGATCCCGGGAGGACATCGGAAGGACTCGGCTGCCACTGCCACGGGAATGGAAATTTTGCCCAGCCTTGACGCGGAGACGAGGAATCTCACCGGTTCGGGGTAGGAAGAACTCTCGGCGCTCCTAAGATCCTCAATGGACGTTTCCAGGGAAGCGCTTTCCTTACGCACCTGCTGAAGGGATGCCGCAGTTCTTCTGCAGGCGGCGAAAGCATCCGCATGCTGTTCCACAAGGCTGAGTTCTTCAGCCTCGAGCCCTGATATCCCGGCTTCAGCTTCAGCTATATCTTTTTCAAGTGATGCTGCAGTATATGCCGATGTTCCCAAACGGGATCCGCAGTCTGCAAGGAAGGCCTGCTTCGACATGATCCTTGCATCCAGCGCCTCCAGCTCTGCTGAAAGCTCCGCTTTCTTCTCAGCGGCCCGTTTTCTCTCTGACTCTTCCGCCTCGAGCGCAGACCTGAGAAGATCCATCCTTTTTCTGAGTGCGTCACGCTGCTGCCGCAGGGCATGGAGCTCAGAGGAGATAGTGCGTTCCCTTTCAGAAACATCGCCGTGTTCCGCAGCGATCTCTCCAAGGCGCTCCTCAAGCCCCTGTTCCTCCCCTTCGATGGAGCGGATGCGGGTCCTGATCTCCCTGACCGAGGCCGCAGACGCAAAACAGTTTCTTCGAAGGTTCTCTCTTCTCTGAAACAGCTCGTCCCGGTTTTTCCTGAGAGACCGCAGCATGTCCTCGACCTGAGCCCGCTCTCCCTGGGATCTGGCATACATCCTCTCCCAGAGTCCGCTCCAGCGGCTGCGCAGTGCCTCTTCGCCCTTCAGGCGGGCAATATCCATTTCGAGATTGATAATGGATTCCCCGATGAGCCGTCTTCTGTGAAAATAAAAAAGCCGCCGCCTGTCTTCCAGTTCGTCCGTAATTCCCCTGGCCTTCCGGGCATGGAGAACAGCGGGTGCGATCTCTTCCCTCCGTGCGTTGAGTTCCGCGGCCAGAGCACCAAGGCGGAGACTTTCCTCCTCGGCCGATGCAAGCTTTGCCATGGATTCGTTCCGTTTTTTCCTGTACTGGTCAATGCCGAAAAGCACTTCCAGCTGCGCCCTCCGCTGGGAAGGCCGCTGGCGGATCGCCTCGGCAACTTCCCCCTGGCCGATGAAGGCGAACTGGTCACCCTCCAGGCGCCACTGCCGTTTCACGTCGTAGAGTTCCGTCATGCGCGTCCGCGTTCCGTCAACGGTGAGAACGGCACCTGTCTCCGGCGCGTATGTTCTTTTAAGAATGCAGCTTTTCTCCGCTGCCCCCACGCCGTCCCGTATTTCGAGGGAGACCTCGGCCCTTGACGCCGGAAGGACGCTTGCGCTGCCGGAGAAAAGAAGATCTCCCTGCCGTGAAATTCTCAGCCGCTGGAATCCCCCGTCGCCCAAGACCCAGCGGAGGGCGTCCAGTATGTTGCTCTTTCCGCTCCCGTTGGGGCCGACGATCGCCGTAAAGCCCGGAGAAAAGAGGAGGTCCTGGGAGGTGCCGAAACTTTTGAAGCCCCTAAGATGAAGACGTTCGATATACAACGAGCCGGGCCTCCCACTTCTCCATCTGTTCTATGCGATGCTCCACCTGCTCAAGCCCTCCCTGGGCATCCAGCCGGAACTTGCTCCATGAAAACTCGGGTACCGCCGCAAGGAAAATTTTTCTCCCGAGCTCCTCTTCCCACAGCGGAAGGTATGTTTCATGAATGTACTGCGCCACCGCAGGATTGGTCTCCAGAAGCATGGCCTCGGACCTGTTGGAGCACGATACCTTCCGCAGGAATCGTTTTATGGTCATGGATATGGAATCCTCCCTGAGGACCCATCCGTTGCCTCCGCAGAAGGGACAGCTTCTTGTAAGGGTCGACCGGATGTCAGGCCTCGCCCTTTTTCTCGTGATCTCAACCAGCCCGAGCTGGGAGACACCGAAGACCCTGGCGCGGTACCTGTCGGGCTGGAAAACCTCCTCGAGCCGTTTCAGGAGAAGAGCCCTGTCCTGCTCAAAATCCATGTCGATAAAATCGATGACCACGATGCCCCCGATGGCCCTCAGCCTGAGCTGGCGGGCGATCTCCGCGGCGGCTTCCAGATTGGTTTCGAGCACGGTGTGCCTGAGATCAGTTTTCCCCACGAATTTTCCCGTGTTCACATCGATGACGGTAAGTGCCTCCGTGTGGTCGATTATGAGGTAGGCCCCTGATTCAAGCCAGACCTTCCGCTCCAGCGAGGCGTCGATCTCCTTTTCGATGCCGTAGAACTCGAACAGGGGAACGGTACCGTTATACAGGCTCACTTCGGGAACACTCCCTGCGGGAAAGAGGGAGAGGCTGTTCTTGACGTTTTCAAATTCCTCCGCCCCGTCCACGATGATCTCCGACACTTCATCGGTGAGTTCATCCCTTATGACGCGTCCGATCAGCCCGAGATCCCTGTACAGCAGGCATGGTGCCGACTGCACACGGCCGTTGTGCTCGATTTCCCTCCAGAGGGCGAGCAGGATCTCCACGTCGTGAGCCAGCCCTTCCTCGTCAACTCCTTCCGCTGCAGTCCGTACAATGATGCCGTAGTCTTCCCCGCGAAGCTCCCTTGCTATTGCTTTCAGCCTCTTCCGTTCGTTCTCGTCGAGTATCCGCTTTGAAACCCCGGATTCCTGCCCGTGAGGAACCAGGACCATGTAGCGGCCGGGGAGAGAGATCCTCGAGGTGACCCTGGCCCCCTTGTTCTTCCTGGCAGTCTTGGTCACCTGGACGAGCAGTTCCTGATTCGGCTGTAGATCCAGCCCCCTGGCATCGTTCAGGTAAAGAAACGCATTCCGTCCGTCACCCAGGTTGACGAATGAAGCGTGAATGCCCGGCAGAACGCTCTCAACCCTGGCCTTGTATATTTCACCTGTTTTCTGCCGCTCCCACATGCGCTCCACGAAAAGATCAGCAAGCCGTCCGTCCTCGAGGATAGCTACCCGTGTCTCCTCCGCGTCGATGCAGTTAGCGACTATCTTTCTGTTTGCGGCGCCAGGTTCCGTACTCTTTTCACTCACGGAGACGCCCTCCTCCCGGGGGAAGCCCGCGCTTCCCTCTATTGTCTTTCCTGCCCCCCTGTGCCCCGTCATGAAATGCCTTTCTCCGGGCATCCGGACACGGACTGTTCCACAAGGCATCGGACGACAGGAGATCCGCCTTTTTCACCAGGGGAAACAAGTTCTCCCACCGCCTCGCGGACAATAAGCAGATCAGCCCATCCGCTGACCGCACCTTTTGCCGCCAATGCCTTTACAATCAGTCCCGGCCCCCTTTTCGAGGGATCCTCCATTATGCACCTGTGAAAACTTTCTCCGGACAGGCACAACTCCTCGAAATACAGGACATTTCCTTCTTCCCGCAGCTCCTCAAGGCACTCCCTCACGCCGGAGACGCTTCCGTGCCTTAGGGCAAAAAGGCAGGAAGAAGCCCTGCACCACTTGTTCAGGGACTTCGCCTCCTCCGTTCCGGGGAGAGCTTCCACGGCTTTTCCTCCCGTAATGGAAAAACCCGGGGGAAGACAGCTGTTCCATCGTTCGGCCATTGATTCGTCAAAGTACTCCACCCAGACCTCGAAAGGTTCGCACAGGGCAGGGACACCAACTGAGAGCTCAGGCCCCAGGCTTATCTTCGGACGGGGAGTAAACCCCTCCGAGTACAGAAACGGTATGCCCGCTCTCGTGCCGCTTCTCGAGAACACCGACGGGATGGCTATATGGGGGATGAAACAGGCACGTCCCCGTTTTGCGTAGGTAAACCTGGCCCTAACCATTGGTCTGCCTCACTTTCCCTGCCACGGGACAAAAATCCTGAACCCCGCATGCCCTGCAGGGTGCACCTTCTATACCACCGGCGAGAGGCCTGCAGTCCGGGGAAAGCTCTTCCTGAAGTGCCTTTTCTCTCTCCCTGAGCAGAAAAGCCTTTGAGACCCCGGCGTCGATATGATCCCAGGGAAGTCCTTCATCTGCTGCCCGTCTTCTTTCGGTGTAGTTCAGCGGGTCTATGGACGCCTGACTGAAAGCCTCCATCCAGAGCGGGAAAGAAAAAGTCTCGCTCCATCCATCGAACCTGGCCCCTTTTCTCCACGCAGCCAGAATGGCATCGGCGAGCCGGCGGTCTCCCCTTGCGAAAACGCCCTCGAGAAAGGTCTGCTCCGGCTCGTGGTACTTGAGGGAAATGCGGCTGTTCCTTCCTCCGTACCTGGCGGTCAGTTTGCCCTTCAGATACCGCCCCTTCTCACGGAGTTCCTCCACTCCCGCCTGGGGTTCCCACTGGAAGGGGGTGTGAGGTTTGGGAACAAAACCCGCCACGGAAAGGGATACGGTTACTTTCTTCCCCGCTCTCTTCCCTATGGTCAGCGATCGTTCCGCAAGCTCAAGTATCCCGTCCAGATCATTCCCTGACTCGGACGGCAGTCCCATCATAAAATAGAGCTTAACCCTGTCCCATCCCCGGGAGAAAGCCGTCTCAAGGCACTGGTTGAAATCTTCGTCGGTGACCCCCTTGTTGATCACGTTCCTCAGCCTCTGCGTACCGGCCTCAGGCGCGAAGGTCAGTCCGCCCCTGCGCATGGACTCCATCTCCGCCGCAAGGTTCACGGAAAAACTGTCCATTCTCAGGCTCGGGAGGCTCACCTTCACACGTTTGTTCTCGAGAGTCTTCGAAAGCTCCTTTATTACCGGGAAAATCCCGCTGTAATCGCACGAGGCAAGGGACAGGAGTCCGACCTCCTCCCAGCCGGTCCGTTCCACCAGTGAAAGGGTCCGGTCCAACACGGTGCTGACCTTCCTTTCCCGCACCGGACGGGTCACCATTCCGGCCTGGCAGAACCGGCATCCCCTGGTACAGCCCCTGAAAAGCTCCATGGGGACCCTGTCATGGACTATGCCGCCTGATGGGACGAGGAGCATGTCGGGATAGAAAGCCCTGTCAAGGGACTCCACTATTCTTCTTCGCACCGGAAGAGGAACCTCAGGACCGTCCGGTGAAAATGCCGACCCGCATCCGGGGAGCGATTCCCAATGGATAAGCGACGGGACGTACACGCCCGCGATTGATGAAAGGGCCCGGAGGCGCTCGGATCTCGGGCGGCCTTTCATCGATGAAAGAACTGATACAACTTCAGGCAGGAGTTCCTCCGCCTCTCCCACACAGAAAAAGTCGAAGAAGGGTGCGACAGGTTCAGGCGCAAGAGCTCCGGGACCTCCGCCGCACACGAGGGGGTCATTCTCTCCCCTGTCGGCAGAGAGCAGCGGGATACGTCCAAGATCAAGCATTGTGAGGATGTTGGAATAACTTAGTTCGTACTGCAGGGTAAACCCGACCACATCAAAACTGTTCAGAGGTCTTTCGCTCTCAATTCCGGCGAGAGGGACGCCGCCTTCCCTCATAAGTCCCTCCAGGTCGGTCCACGGGCAGTAGGCCCTGTCTGCATCGGACAGCGGCAGGCTCTTGAGGAGAAAATAGAGTATCTGGAAGCCGAGATAGCTCATCCCTATTTCATAGACGTCCGGAAAAGCAAGGCAAAAACGGACGAGCCCGTTTCCGTCTTCTTTCGGCGGAATCGAGCCGTACTCTGCGCCGGCATACCTGGAGGGCCGCTTCACGTTTGAGAGAAGCGGCCACATGGCATCGCCATATTCTGGAAAGACCATTGAGTTCCTCCTGAAAAATTCCCGGTCCTTTCCCGCTCTGAAAAACAGGGGACCGCTTCAAAATGGCGGCTCACCGCGCAGGAAAAGGCGCGGAACAGGCCGCCTGAAAAACTTCAATACGTTTTCAGCGTCGAAATATAGACACTCTGGGCAAGACCGAGAGCAACAGACAGGGCGAGCAGCGAACTTCCCCCGTAGCTGACGAATGGAAGAGGCAGTCCCGTGACCGGGAGAAGCCCCATGCTCATCCCGATGCTCTCGGCCATCTGGAACCAGATCCATGCCGAAATGCCCGCGATAAGCACCTTTGCCCTGCTGTCCCTGGTCCGCACAGCCGTCTCGGCCAATCTCCAGAAGAGGATGCCGAAGAGCAGGAGCATTCCTATGGAACCGATAAAGCCGAACTCTTCACAATACACGCTGAAAATGAAATCCGTATGTGGTTCGGGAAGAAATCTCAGCTTACTCTGCAGCCCTTCCATAAATCCCTTGCCGAGCAAGCCTCCCGAACCCACGGCAATCCTCGACTGGATCACGTTGTAGCCGGCTCCAAGGGGGTCGATCCATGGGTCGAGGAAAACCCGGATCCGCATCTTCTGGTATTCCTTGAGAAAATGCCACATAAAGGGAAAAATACCCAGAACGAGACCGATCAGCCCCGCCGGGTATCTCCACGGCGCACCCGCAACAACTATGCAGACAAAAGCTGTAACCCCGTAGACCAGGGTGCTTCCCATGTCGGGCTGAAGAAGGACCAGGAAACCCGATATTCCGGCCAGCGCGAGGCTTCCGAGAAATGAAGCCACGCCCGTGGGCGGATACCTGCACAGATGTTTCGCCATCACAAGGATCAGCGCTATCTTGCCGAATTCCGCCGGCTGAAACCGGAAAAAGCCGAAATGGAACCAGCTCTGGGAACCTTTCACCGTCAGTCCGGCCAGCATGACACCGAAAAGCAGAATCAGCGCAAAGAAATAGAAACGATAGGCCCAGGAAAAGAATTTTCCGTGCCCTATCTGAAGAGTCACCAGAAAAGCCGCTGCGGAAATAGCCCCCCACACCAGCTGTCTTACGGCGAAACCGCCGCCCTGCCCCTCCCATCCCGCTCCCGCACTGAATATGGAGAGCACACCCAGGGAGTAGAGCGCAAGGACTGAAAAAAGCTGTATCCTATCCAGGCTGGCCAGATTTTCTCTTAGAGTATGCTTTTTCTCCTCCATTTGACGTCCCAGGCTCCTGCTTTTCCGGGGCTACTCCCCTCTTTATCCTGATCACCGGAATGTTGGCGACAAATGCGACTGAACGGTCAGCCCGGTCGAAATCCATCTCGATCTTTGACGTATCGATATCCATGTATCGCGTGATCACGCTGATCATATCTTTGCGCAGATTTTCAAGCATTTCGGGCGAAATATCGGCCCTGTCGTGTATCAGAACGATCTGCAGGCGTTCTTTCGCAACTTTCTTCGAACCGGCAGATCCGAAAAATTTCTTCAGAAATTCCATAGCCATGGCCATTTCCCCCTATCCTTTCATGCCGAACAGTTTTCGGATGCCGGCGAGAATCCCTCTCCCGTTTTCATCGCTCAGAACAGGGAAAGGAACGTCTTCTCCCACGAGTCTCGAGGCAATTCTCTGAAAGGCCTGCGCCGCAGGGGCCGAATTGCTGAACGTCAGGGGTTCTCCCCTGTTGGCTGACTTCACGACGCTCTCATCTTCCGGGACAATGCCGATGAGGTCGATGGCCAGTATATCAAGGACATCCCGTACATCAAGCATCTCACCCTCCCTGACGAGCCGCGACTTGAGCCGGTTTATGACCAGCCTTATGGGGGCTTTCCCCATTGATTCGAGGAGGCCGATGATCCTGTCGGCGTCCCGGACTGCCGGAACTTCCGGAGTGGTTATCACGAGAGCTTCGTCAGCGCCGACCGCTGCGTTTCTGAAACCGCCCTCGATGCCTGCAGGGCTGTCGAGAATGATAAAGTCGAACTCCTTCCGGAGCATATCGCACAGCTCTTCCATCTGGGCGGAATTGACCGATTCCTTGGTTCGTGTCTGGGCTGCCGGCAGCAGGAACAGGTTATCGACCCGCTTGTCCCTGACAAGTGCCTGGTTGAGCCTGCATGTTCCCTCCAGAACGTCGATGAAGTTGTAGACGACCCTGTTCTCCAGCCCCATCATGACGTCAAGGTTTCTCAGCCCGATGTCCGCATCCACCGCGACGACCTTATGCCCGCCCCTTGCGAGGGCCACCGAAATATTTGAGGTCGTGGTCGTCTTTCCTACGCCGCCTTTTCCTGATGTAACGACTATCACCCGAGGATCCACAGGCAATTCTCCCCTTCCCGCCCTTCGGGGCCGTGGATTCCGGCTCCCGGGGCATCTGTTCGTTTTATAATTTCAATTCCCTCACCACGAGAGAATTGTTCTCCAGGGTAATGATAACAGGTTTTCCCCACCATTCCATGGAACTTCCGAGAGCCGAGCTGACTTTTCCCCCTATCCGGACCTGTTTCGCCTCGAAGGCCCCGGCAATGACGGTATGTTCCTCATGCCCGTCGAGTCCCGCATGGGCGACACCTTTGAGCCTGCCCCATACACAGATGCTCCCCGAGGCAAAAATTTCAGCACCGTCGTTCACGTGCCCCACCACGACTACGTCTCCTTCGTGCTCCACTCTCTGTCCTGACCGCAGGGATTTTGCGAGAACAAGGGCGCCTGCCGCCTGTTTTTCCCTTCTTCCGGTCTTCTCGGGAACAGGTTCTCCAGTGGCGGCACCCATGGTCCTGAGGTCTTCGAGGGTTTCAGCATCGTAACCGGTCCATGACAGCACTCTCATCTTTCTCGGCCAGATGAACCGTGAAAGAAGGGAGAGAATGAAGTCCCGGGAAACTCTCCTGCCCTGAAAGTCCAGAACGATCCCCAGGTTTCCCGAAAGAACGGGAGCCTCACTGCAGAGCCGTTCCAGTTCTGAAAGAAGCTTCTCTTCAGTGCCTGTTTCGGGAAAGACCATCCGTATTCCGTATCCTGTGCCTTTCAAAAAGATTTCTCCGGAAAGTTCCGGGGCATCCTTGTATTCAAGCGGATCGGACACAACTCCACCTCCTGCTCCGGCAGATCCAGCCGCCGGGTTTTGAACAAGATACCTCCCGCGTCAGGGAGTCTTTCCCCTGGCCTCGGGGACGAGAAGATAGGAGAGAATCTCCCCCACCATGGGGGATGCCACGGAACTGCCGTGAAGCCCCTCCTCTATAATGGCCACCGCAACATACTTCGGGTTGTCGATGGGAGCGTACCCGGCGAATAGAGCATGGTCTTCACCGTGAGGGTTCTGGGCGGTACCTGTTTTACCCGCCACCGTTATCCCGAAGCTGCCCGCCCTCCTGCCGGTCCCCTTTCTCACAACGTAATCGAGTCCTCTCCGGACGAGATCGAGGTTTTTCCTGTCGATTTTCAGCGTCTCGGAGAATGCCTTCCTGGAAAGCGAAAGCCTTGGGCGTACCAGTCTGCCGCCGTTCGCCAGGGCAGCGTAGAGCCTTGCAAGCTGGACTGGAGTCATCAGCAGAAACCCCTGCCCGATAGAATAATTTACCGTATCCCCATGGTACCAGTTTTCCTTCAGCCGCGCTTTCTTCCAGTCCGGACCTGCCGTCACTCCTGACGATTCTCCGGGAAGATCAAGCCCTGTGGGGCTTCCAAGACCGAACATGGTACACCATTTCAGAAGTTTTGTAATGCCGAGCTTGAGGCCTACCTGGTAGAAATAAACGTCGCACGATTCCTGCAATGCGGTGAGAATATTCATGGTACCATGTCCGGACCGTTTCCAGCACCTGAATGTCCTGTTCCCTACAGCAATTGAACCGGGACAATAGTGAGTCGTTGAGAGCAGGACGGCCTTTTCCTCGAGGGCGGCGATCCCTACCAGGGCCTTGAAGGTGGATGCAGGGGGATACTGCCCTCCGATGCTCCTGTCGTGCATGGGTCTTTCAGGATCATTGAGCAGCGTGTTCCATTCTCTCGTGGAAACCCCCCATGCCAGCGGGTTGTTGTCGTAAGAGGGAGAAGAGTACAGGACAAGAATGTCTCCGTTCTCCACATCCATAACCACAATTGCACCGCGGTACCCCTTCATAAGATCCGCCGCAAGGCGCTGCGCGCCGAGGTCCAGGGTGAGGCGGAGATCCTGCCCCTTGCCGGCTGTCCGCACATGGATGGTCTTCACTTTCCGCCCCCTGGCGTCAACTTCCACTGATTCCTCGCCGGGAGTTCCCCTGAGTGTCTCCTCGTACTGCCGCTCTATTCCGTTTTTCCCCACCAGGTCCCCTGCAGCGTAATTTTTTCCCTCCATCTGCTTCAGCTCATTCTCGCTGATCTCCCCGACATAGCCGGTTATGTTGGATGCCAGACTGCCTGCAGGATACGTCCTCCGCCAAACGGGAAGGGGGAACAGTTCCCTTGGAAACTCGGGATCGGCCACCAGATCCGCCATCTGGGCCAGGGTAATATTACCCACAAGGCGCACAACCCTGTAGGGCGCCCAGTACTGCCGTTTTATTGTTCTGGACAGGTCTTCGGCGGTAACTGGAATGCCATGGCGGGAAAGCAGCTCGGCCATCCGTTCCACCATGTCGTTTCTTTCTATGTCCATAGGATATCCCATAATATCGAAGGTTGTCACGTTTACGGCCAGAAGTGCACCGTTCCTGTCGTAAATTTCACCCCTTACAGGGGGAAATCGGACAAGCCGGAGGCGGTTGTTGGAGGCAAGCCGCACGTAGGTATCCGAATTGACGATCTGGAAATAATACAGTCCACCGGCAAGGATGAGCATGGAAAACAGGACGCATATCCGCCAGTATTTCAGTCTCTGGTTGAGAACGGGGCGAAAGTCAGGCATCGGTGTTCTTGACCCTCCAGCCGTACGCAAGTCCGGCGAGAAGAACGAGGGGAAGGATATAGCTCTGCTGGAGAAGGTATGCGGCAAAAACCGACGCCCCCCGCGCGCCTCCGAGATAGATCCTGAGAAGCGATATGGGGAGGTTCGCCGACCACAGGATGAGGGCAAAGACAGGGACAGTCCTTCCTGAAGCCGGAAGGGAGTACCAGACCCATCTCGATGTGAGGATAGCGGTAAGGTAGAAGAGGGAGGATATTCCGGGGAAGCCCAGCCAGCGAAGATCCCAGAGCATACCGCCGAAAAAAGCCCACCAGATGATTTCCACTCCGCCGCCGGGCCTGTACAGGGAAAGGAATACCATGGAAAGCAGAAAAATCTCGGGCACAAGGACCTTCCCCGTACCCAGGACCAGAAGAAAATCCTGGAAATACCATGAAAGTGCATAAATCATGGGAGTTCGCTCCTTCCGGCTTCACCCTGGGATTCATTCTCCCCGGGGATTCCTCCGAGCACCTGGAGGGCGTAGAGTTTCGAGAGATCCGCTCCCGGGATGACCTTCCACTCCAGGTAAGCTCCGCCGGTCTTGCGGCTTTCCGATGAAAGTTTTCCCACAGGGATCCCCGGGGGAAGTGCCTCACTGACCATGGCTGTTTTCACTTCCATTCCCCCGGCAAGACTTCTGCCTTCCGGAACGTAGAGCAGCCATACGCCGCCTTCCCCATCCCCGGCCACCACTCCGAGATCCCGCGTCTCCTCGATGACCACAGGAACCATGAGGGAAGATGATGTGAGAAGTTCGACCCAGGAGTACCCGTCCTCGGATGAACTGACTCTTCCGGCCAGGTACCCGTTGTGAAGAACGGGAGTTCCGGAAAAGACTCCATCCTTCGTGCCCCTGTTGATCCGGACTTCCGACCACCACGAAAGGGGTTCCCGGAGCGTGACCCTTCCGTATCCGTAAAATCTGTCGAGTTCGTCCTGCAGCCGCCTGGTTGACCCCATGGACCACGCAAGCCTGAGCCTGGTGTTCTCCTTTTCGAGGATATCCAGGCGATCATGGAGAGTACTCTTCTCGGAAAACCAGAAGGAAATTCTGCGGGCCGCCTGCTCCGCGGCGACAGCCGGGTATTCGGGATACCGGAGCAGTTCCCCGACAAAATCGGCAGCCCCCCTGAAAATATGCCTCTTTGGTGCTGCGGCAAGGAGCAGCAGGCTCGCTATAATGGCTATGAGCCCGTGTATCCATTCTTTCTCGAGATGTTTTTCAGTCATAAAGCCGTCACCGCACCCTTGGAGCGATTATTTTGATCCCCTCTCCACGGAAAGGAGAACCTTCCTCATGTCGTCCAGGTTGTCAAGGATCTTGCCCACTCCCCTGGCAACAGCAAACAGCGGGTCCTCGGCCACGGTCACCGGAGTATTGAGGGCTTTGGAAAGTCTTTCAGCCAGCCCCCTGAGCATGGATACGCCCCCGGACAGGATGACTCCCTGGTCCACGATGTCCTTGGCAAGCTCGGGCGGCGTCTGTTCAAGGGCTACTTTCACCATGTCCTCTATCCTCACGATGATGGGTTCCAGAGCTTCCCTGACCTCAACGGAGGAAACCATGTCCGCCTTAGGAAGTCCGTCGGCAAGGTCACGCCCCTTTACAGCGATCTCCAGCTCCTTCTCAAGGGGAAGGGCTGATCCGATAGCGATCTTCACTTCCTCTGCGGTAGTCTCCCCGATGAGGAGGGCATACCGCTGCCTGAGCATGGCCACAATGGCATTGTCCATGTCCTTTCCCGCAGCCCGGAGGGAATTGGTCACCACGATGCCGCCCAGGGAGAGTACCCCTACCTCGCTTGTGCCTCCCCCGAGATCGAGGATCATGCTGCCCCTCGGCTCCTGGATCGGGAGACCGACTCCCAGGGCGGCGGAAATGGGCTCCTCCACCACGTACGCCTCCCGGGCACCGGCGCCTAGCGTTGCATCCACCACTGCCTTGCGTTCAACTTCAGTGACCTCCGCTGGCACCGATATCACGACCCTCGGATTTGCCAGGAACCCTTTAGCGCCCCCCGCTTTCCGGAGGCAGTGACGGATGAGCTCCTCGGTCATATCGAAGTTGGCTATGACTCCGTCCTGGAGCGGCCAGATCGTGGAAACACCCTGGGGGGTCTTTCCCGCCATTGCCTTGGCTTCTTTGCCTACTGCAATGACCTCCAGCATGCCGCCTTTCGGCCTCTTCCGGACCGCAACCGCCGAGGGCTCGCTGAGCACGATACCCCTGCCCTTCACGTACACAACGATATTGGCTGTACCCAGATCGATGCCAACATCTCCGCCGAACATCCCCTTGAAAAATCCGAACACCTGACTCAGTCCCCGCTTTCTAGGCTTCTCCGGGAAGAGGTATAGGAATATACTTCCCGTTCGCCGCTACATAATGGCCGATAAAACGGATATCGAGCACTTTTGCCCTTCCGGCAAGATACCCCGTCAGCATCTTGTCCTCACCGCTGGGAAAAAGTGATCCGTCAGGATGATTGTGTACAAGAACGAGTCCTGCCGAGTCCAGACGGACAGCTCTCCGCAAGAGGTATTTTACATCAAGAAACGCCCCGTCCACTCCTCCATAAGAAATTCTGTCCATGGTGATGAGCGTGCCGTTTCTTCGAACATGCATCCCGACAATGTACTCCCGCTCTTCTCCGGCCAGCTCTTCCGCAAGAGCTGCCAGACGCTTTTCCCATGGCCGGCCTTCCGACTGCGCGCTGCGCTCCGACCGGATCCTCCTGCCGAGCTCCAGGGCTGCGATAAGCACACAGGCTTTCGCCTCCCCGAGCCCCGGGAATGCCATCAGCTCCTCCTCGTCCGCCCGGGCAAGCCCCTTTGCATCGCCAAACTCCTGGAGAATGGATGAAGAGAGTTCCAGGACATCTTTTGCCCGGCTCCCCGTTCGCAGCAGCACCGCCAGGAGTTCCGCAAGGGAGAGACTGGAGGCTCCTTTCAGCCTCAGGCGCTCCCGCGGGCGCTCCTCCTCCGGAAGGGAAGCGAGCTTCATCTCCCTTTTCTCCGTTTCTCTTCAGGCCAGAAGGGATTGCGTGCCCTCTCCGTTCCTATGTCGGTCTCCGGTCCATGCCCCGGGAAAACCGGGAGATCGTCGGGAAGCTCCGCAAGCCTCGCAATGGAGCGGTCCAGTTCGTCAGGATCCCCTCCCGGGAGGTCTGTCCGTCCGACACTCCCGGCAAAAAGTGTATCTCCTGATATAAGCACCTTTTCGCTGCCCGAGGTTACGAGATAGCAGACGCTGCCGGGTGTGTGTCCCGGGGTCGCCAGGACCGAAATCTCCATGGCCCCTGCCGTTAACCTGTCCCCGTCGATGACAGCCGAGAAGTCGTCCGTGCCCGGGAATTCGCTGCCCATCAACTGCCGGAGCCCGGAATCGGGTGACCGTACAAGTGATGCGTCGCCGGCAGGAACGAAAGCCTTGCCCCCGAACATTTCCAGCGCTTCCGAAAGTCCTGCTGCATGGTCAAGATGCCCGTGGGTGAGGAGTATTTTTTCTACGGCAATCCCCTGCGTTTCAGCGAATCGGGCGATCCGGGCCGTCTCACCCGCCGGGTCCACGAGGAAGCCTTTCCCCTCTTCGTCCCAGAAAAGATACGTGTTCGTCCAGAGAGGACCAACAGGAAAACGTCGATGCTTCATTGTCTGTTCCTCCTCGATGCGTTTCTCCCCCGTATTCCGGCAGGGGAGGAATTCAAACTGATTCTTTTTCAAGAATAAGGGTGACCGGGCCGTCGTTGTTGATTTCAACGAGCATATGTGCCTGAAAAACACCGCTTTCAACAGGCACTCCCAATTTGGTCACCGCACTTTTGAAACGTTCATAAAGCCGGTTGGCTTCTTCAGGCTCTCCAGCTGACACAAATGAAGGACGCCTGCCTTTCCTGCAGTCCCCATACAGGGTGAACTGTGATACCGCCAGGACCGCCCCTCCCACGTCCGCCAGGGAAAGGTTCATCTTGCCCTCCCCGTCTTCAAATATCCTGAGGTTGACGATCTTTTCGGCCATCCATTCCACTTCCCCATCTCCGTCGGTCCGGGATGCAGCGAGGAGGACGCAAAGCCCCATGCCGATTTTTCCTTTAATCTCCCCGTCCACGGATACGCTCGCGGACGTGACTCTCTGTACCACGGCTCTCATGCCGTCACCCCCTGGAAACGTTGATTACGCCCTTGACGGCGTTCAGTTTTGCGACGATTAAAAGCAGGTGTTCAAGGTCGTGGACCCTGACTTCGATCTTCATCCTGGCAAGATTTCCTCCCACGACCCCGGCCTTGATTCCCGTCATATTTCCGTCTCCCGCAATTATGGCCTGGGCCACATCGCCGAAAAGGGCGGACCTGTCAACGGCCTCGAGCTTCAGGCGGGCGGGATAGCGCCTGTTTCCCGTTGTTCCCCAGGAAACAGCGATCATGCGCTCTTCTTTTGCATTTTTCACGTTCTCACAGTCCGACCTGTGTACTGTAATCCCCCGCGTGCGGGTGGAATAACCCACGACAGGATCCCCGGGAACGGGCTCACAGCAGTTTGAAAGGACCACCTGGACTCCTTCGGCTCCTTCGACGACGATATCGGACTCGCCCTTCTTTCCCGCGAATGATGTGTGTTTTTCCTGTTCCGGCTGCACCGCCGCCGGCTGAACCTGCGCCTGAGTCTTTCCGGCAAGCCTCTGGGCTATGAGGGAGACGCTCTGGTGGCCGGCCCCGATGGCGGAGAGCAGATCCTCCCCGTTCGACTGCCCCGTGTCCCTTGCTATCTTGTTGAGAAGCGGAATTATTTCCTCAAATGATTCAAATTCAGGGGTTCCCCTCCGGCGGAGTTCCCGCTCCAGCAGTTCCCTTCCCCGCTGTACTTTCTCAAGACGCTCCGTCTTCTCCAGCGCCCTGAAGTAGGCACGGATCTTGCTCCTGGCCTTGCTGCTCCTTGCTATCTTCAGCCAGTCCCTCGACGGGGTTCCCTGCGGGGAGGTCACGATCTTCACTATATCGCCGTTCTGGAGTTCGTATCCCATGGCGACTATCCGGTTGTTCACCATGGCGCCTACGCATCTCATACCGACCTGGGTGTGGATGGCGTAGGCGAAATCTATGGGAGTCGAACCTTTCGGGAGGGAGACGACCTCTCCCTGGGGTGTGAAGACGAAGACCTCGCTGGAGAGGACGTCATCCTTCAGCCTTTCCAGGAACTCGGAAGAATCGGGAGCCTCTTCATGATCGGCCTCAAGCGCCTGACGGATCCATGTGAGCTTTGTGTCCAGGTCATCCAGTCCGCTTCCGCCCTCTTTGTACCTCCAGTGGGCAGCAATGCCGTACTCCGCCAGGGAGTTCATTTCCCAGGTGCGGATCTGGACTTCCAGCGGCTCGCCGGTAGGACCGACCACTGTTGTGTGAAGTGACTGGTACATGTTGGACTTTGGATTGGCGATGTAGTCATCGAACTGCCCGGGAATGGGCTTCCAGATCGTGTGGACAATGCCGAGGACGGTGTAGCAGGCCGCGATATCGTCAACCACTACCCTTAGGGCAAGCAGGTCGTACAGTTGTTCCACCGGAAGCTTCTTTCTGTTCATCTTCTCGTAAATGCTGTAAAAGTGTTTTGCCCTCCCCTTGACCTTACAGTGGATCCCTTCCTCCTCCAGGCGGGCAGTAAGGATCTCAAGCGCCTTTTTGACCACCGTCTCCCGCTCGGGAAGCTTCTTCCTCACCCTTCTGCGGATCTCGTAGTACATCTCCGGGTCGGCGTATTTGAAAGCGAGATCCTCCAGCCCGCGCTTCACCTGGTAGATACCGAGGCGATGGGCAAGAGGCGCATAGATCTCAAGGGTTTCCCTGGCAATGCGCATCTGCTTGTCCTTCCTGAGAGCGCCCAGGGTCCTCATGTTGTGAAGGCGGTCAGCCAGCTTGATGAGCACCACCCTGATATCCTTTGCCATGACGATGAACATTTTCCGGAGGTTCTCGGCCTGGTAATCCTCGAAAGATTTGAAGGGAAGTTTTCCGAGCTTCGTCACCCCGTCGACAAGGGTCGCCACTTCGGCTCCGAAGGAGCTTCTCAGCTTTTCGATGGTTATGTCCGTATCCTCCAGGACGTCGTGCAGCAGTGCTGCGGAAAGGGTAACCGCATCGAGCTGCATTTCAGCCAGAATAGAGGCCACGTTTATTGTATGGACAATGTACGGATCTCCCGTAGACCGCTTTTGTTCCTTGTGGGCCGCCCCCGCAAGAACGAGGGCCTCACCGAGCTGCATGAGCTCTTCCCGGGAGAGATAGTGCACCACTTTCGACCAGAGCTCATGCCAGGCGAACTTAACCGAAATAGCCCGTTCCTCCTCGGGAATCCGGCCGATATAACTGTCCCGTAGCTTCCCGGAGGCCTTCCGGTCCATTTCGGTGTCCGTATCCTTCCAGGTTTCATGCCCGCCGCCGATGTTTCCGGCCAATTCCCTGGGGTCCATGGCGATTCCTCTTCTTCCCTACCCGATGTCATCCGTGACAATATAGTCGACGACGAACTGCAGCCGTTCCCTGCCCCTCCAGTAATCAAGCCTGGGACGGTAGAGCAGGCCGGCGGATGATGAAATCTCGTCCCTGGAACGTTCTCCGTCGAAGGCCAGCAGCCGCTCGCCTCCCGATTCTATCTGGAGGTGACGTCCATCTTTCCCCAGGGGGAGCAATTTTTCCCCGCCTGTCCTGGAAACAAAGAAGAGCGGTGCAGGATTGCCGTTTCCGAATGGCCCCAGGCTGACGACTTCCTTCCATGATTCAAGGGAGATATCCCCGGGAGTAAAATCAAGAGCCGTAAGGAACGGTTCTTCAACCTCCATGGCAGACAGAGCGTCTTCGAGATAGGTGGAGACATCGTCCCATTTCTCCCGTGCAACGGAAAACCCCGCCGCATACTGGTGCCCTCCCCATGCGTCAAGAAGAGGCGAAATCGGGTCGAGAACTTTCATGGCATCCCCTCCTTCGGGAACCCTGAGCGTCCCGCGGATTCCTCCGTTTACCGGCGCGGCCAGAACAACCGGAGCTGATTTCACGCTGCAGATCCTGCTCGCCACTCCGCTGAGCACTCCCACAGGCCATGATTCACCGAGCGCAACGTGGTTCGCTGCCCCGCTCAGCATAACAGCGGCCTCCTCCGAGATTTTCCCGGAAAGGGTCTGTCGCTTTCTGTTCAGTGCGAGGAGCGTTTCAACTTTCCTGTCTGTGCCCTCTCCTCCACAGAGAACGGCTACTGCAGTATCCGCAAGGTCCATCCTGCCTGCGGCATTGAGGCAGGGAATGACCTTCATTGTGAGCGTCTCCTCTGAAATTGATGCAGGGCTCAGGCCAAGCCTGGAAAAGAGTTTTGCAAGGCCGGGCCGGGGAGAGGACCTCATCAGTCCGATTCCGTCTCGTGCCAGTAACCTGTTGAGCTGGGTGAGCGGCATGCAGTCTGCCAGAGTTGCAAGCGCTGCCAGGTCCTTCATGGATTCGAGTCTTTTCTCGGGGAGAATGCCGTATTTGCGGGCCCAGGCCCATAACACTCCGGTCGCGCAGAGGGCCTTTCCCTCAGCATTACCGCCCTGGCCGTGGGGGTTCACCACAGCGTTGTGGAAGGACCTGCCTTCTTCAGGCTGATGATGGTCGAATACGAAAACGTTCATCCCTGCATTTTCAGCCATGGAAAGGATCTCTGTATCCTTCGAGCCGCAGTCCACCACAAAAAGAGTATTCCATCCCATGGGGAGGAGTTTCCGGAAAACCGATTCGTGAAGGCCGTACCCCTGGTCATGACGGTGAGGGATGAAATAGCGCACCTGCCTGGCTTTCTCCCTGCAGATCTCCATAGCCAGGGTGGTGGATGACACACCATCCACGTCATAGTCCCCGTAAACGAGGACATTGCCGAGGCCGGACAGGCGTTTCCAACGCTCGGCAGCTTCCGGGGCGCCGCTTCCAAGTTCCAGGCAGTCGAGAAGGTTCTTCTCAGAAAGGTGGTTCAGGCCGAGAAAATGATCCCTGTCCTTTTCAGTGCCGCCTCTGCTCTCAAGAACCGCGGCAGCGACCAGGGAGCACCCCATCTTCTCCGCAAGGCTCTTTGTCGAGGAAGACGGCTGAACGATCTGGAGACGCCCGGCTCTGCACAGGACCGTCACTCTTGCTGTTCCTCCCGGTCCCGTTTGTCCGCTTCTGCAGCACATTCACCGCCGGGAATATCACAGGAAAGGAGCTGCTCTCCTCCGGAGGAGGACTCTTTCCTGCGGGATGCCGTCTCCTCCTGAAGAGCACAGTATTTTTCAAGCTTCCCTATCCTCGATTCAAGGTCCGAGACCTTTTCCATGCACCTGTCCCGCATCTCCATGGAGCCGAAGAGAGAGAGGAGCCACATTACAACACATCCCGCAGCGAAGATGGCGGCCTCCCAGATACCCTGCGGGACATCACGGGTCCAGAAAAGAAACCGGACCGTAACATATCCCGCATTCTGTACAGAGTAGACAGCCGCAAGCAATGCGGTAAAAGCGACGGCAAGCAGATAGTTTTTCATGAATAAACCTCCATGAAGACATGAAAATTCTTAACAGTACAGATGCAGCCGGGACTTTCTGCCTGAAAATTCCGGCCCTGGCCGGCAGATAAAAAAAGGCTTTTATATTGTAGTCTGTGCCCTTCGAGAAGTAAACCGCCCAGCCCGAAGAGGCTTCACCACGAAAACCGGGAACCGTAAGGCATGAGGTTCCCGGCTCCTTCTATTCCTCTTTTCCGGTCTGGGCGGTTACCCCCGGCCACAGGGATGGAATAGCCTGTTCAGGGAACTCCTCGAGTTTCTTTCCGGAAGCGGCGCGCAGAAAATTGTCGACCCACCAGAAGACGTTCTGCCTGGAGATGGATTTTCGCAGAAAACGCATCCTGTCCCTTTTTTCTTTTTCAGCCATTGAGAACGCACGGTATATGGCATCAGCGACACCATCCATATCATAGGGATTCACAAGCACGGCCCCTTTCGCAAGCTGCAGCGCAGCCCCTGCGAATTCGCTGAGTATAAGCACTCCCGGCTCCTTTCCCTTGCATGCGCAGTACTCCTTGCATACGAGGTTCATGCCGTCCTTGAGTGAGGTCACAAGGGCAATGTCCGCAGCACGGTAAATTGCGGCAAGTTCCTCCCTGGAGACAGAACCGTAGTGCCAGTTCACCGGGACCCATCGGGTGGTGGAATATCTCCCGTTGATCCTGCTGATCAGAAGCTCTATTTCCTCTTTAAGCGCCTGGTACTGATCCACTGACTCCCTGCTCGGGACAACGATCTGGTGAAGAGAGATCATTTCCCTGAGGTCTGGAAACCGTTCCAGGCATCGCTGGAATCCTCTCAGTTTTTCAGGGATCCCCTTTGAATAGTCCAGGCGGTCGACTCCGAGCACGAACTGTTTCCCCGGCACTTCCTCCCGTATGGTTTTTGCCCTCGAGACCACGGACCGGGAAGACCCAAGGGACGAATATGCCTGGAAGTCGATGCTTATAGGCAGGCTTCCAAGAAAAAAAGACCTGTCCTCCACCTTCACCCTGAGTATGTGCCCTCTGCCGGAAACAGCGGTGTCAGGAAAAAAGACCCTGAGGCAGTCGAGGAAGTTTCGCCTGTCCCGGCCTGTCTGGAAGCACATGAAGGAGTAGTGGGTCATCTGGGAGAGAATTTCCTTCCTCCACGGCATTTTCATGAACACGTCAACGCTGGGAAAGGGGATATGAAGAAAAAATGACGAACGGAGTCCGGATCTTCTTTTTTTCAGCATTTCTCCGAGAGGGATAAGCTGGTAGTCATTCACCCAGACAAAATCGTTCTCGCCGGCATGTTTTGCTACAACTCTGGCGAACTTACCGTTCGATTTCAGGTATCCTTCCCAGAAGGCCGGTGAAAAAACACACCGGCTTTGAAGATCATGAAAAAGAGGCCAGAGCACGGAATTGGAGAAACCATGATAAAACGCT
>CAYTQC010000009.1:8299-29714 GCA_964439735.1 uncultured Synergistaceae bacterium | reverse complement strand
TCACCAGCCTCGAAGAGCTCTTCGGCTATTCTCCCGACGTGGTCGTGGAGGCCTCCACCCATGACACGGTGGAGGCCATGGGGCCGGAGATCCTCTCCAGGGGAGTGGATTTTGTTCCACTGAGCCTCGGCGCCTTTGTGAACCCCGGCCTCATGGAGGCAATGGCAGCGGCTGCAGAAAAAGGGGGAAGCAGGCTGCACATCCCTTCGGGCGGCATCGGAGCCCTCGATGCCCTGCAGACAGCTCTTCTTGGAGATGTGGAGAAGGTCACCATGACCACCAGGAAATATTCAACTACATGGAAGGGTATTCCCGCGGTGGACGAACTTGGGGTCGACCTGGAAAACCTGAAGGAGCCCCTTCTCCTCTTCGAGGGCCCGGCGAGGGAGTGCATGAAGAAGTACCCCCAGAGCATCAACATAGGCGCGGCACTCAGCATTGCGGGCATCGGCTTCGACAGGACCATGATCAGGATCTACGCCGACCCCACGGTGGAGTACAATACCCACGAGATCCGCTGGGAAGGCAGTACCGGAAAAGTGACGGTCATCTTCGAGAACACTCCGGTCCCGACGAACCCGAAGACCACCTACCAGGCCTGCCTCAGCACCCTCTTTGTGCTGAAGAACATGACGGGGAACAGGATCATCGGCGCCTGACATCCATCGGAGAACTGAGAGAAAGCCGAATGAGAGCGGCCCGGGCGTATTCGTCCGGGCCGCTCTTTCCCCTGTTTATCGCAGGAGTTCGTCGAGCCAGTCGAGGGCAACGGCAGAGGAATGGGGGCCGTTGTCGAGCTGGCAATGGGCATTGGCGCCGCTTTCTCTTTCGAAAACGTGGAGAGTTGCCTTCGGAGCTGTTTCGGCGAATTTTTTCGCCTGTGCCAGAGGAACTGTCCCTTCCCCCGCACTTATCAGCCCAAGGGCCGGCATTGCAAGGGTTTTCAGCCTTTCGTCAGGGATCCGGAAATATGAGAACGCATCGAAGACTCCCCGCATGGATTCTTTGCCGAAACGTAAGGTGAGATTCAGCATGGAAAACCTGTATTTCAGGGGTATCTCTCCCTCGGGAATATTTTTCAGGTCCTCCAGGGTGAGATCGTTTTTCTTGAACATATCCACAGTCTGCTGACCCATAGAGGCGTGGAAATATTCCTGCATGTCGAGGAGGGGAGAGTTGACGATCAGGGCGGCGAGGCGCGGTTCTCCCAGTGCGCCGCTCAGGGAGAAGTATCCGCCGAAGCTCGCGCCGTAGAGGGCGATCTGCCTGGGGTTTACCTCGGGATGCTTTACGGCGAAATCGGTTATCGTCCGGACGACCGGTCCGAGGTCGGAGATAAACGTTGAATCGGGGTGGAATCTTCGCTTGCCGGCCTGTCCAGGCCCCTCGAAGAGAAGGACGCTGTATCCCCGTTCAAGGGCTGCTTTCCCGATCCCGAAATACATCTCCTCGGCCGTGCCGTCGAAACCGCTCTGGGCCAGCAGTGTTTTTCTGCGCTCTCCGGGCTTGCCCCTGGTGATCATGTAGCCGGGAAAGAAGTCGTCGCCCGTGCCTGACGGTATGAACACGGCCTCGACCTTCCACCGGGACAACTCCATCCCCTTGAGAAAGGTTTCCCTGCACTTCATCCCCCATTGCCTGGTTTCGGCCGAGAGAGGATCTCCATAGTACTCGGCCGCCCGGTAGTAGGATGCCGCCCTGAGAAAACTCTCTCTTGCACTGACATCATGGCCACGTTCGAGACGTGCCCTGCCGTCCTCTTCGACCCGTTGGGCGAGCGAGAGAAATGCCTTCGACCACGAGGCAGGATTTCCGTCCCCGATCTCCCGCGCAGCCCAAAGTATTTCACCGGGGGCGCCGCCTCCGCCCGTGTCTGCTCCGAAACTTCTGAGCAGCTGGAAGTCCATCTCGGAGTCGGAAAATATGTTGAGCCTCAGTCCGCTTCTCGAAAAATCCTTTTCCCCGCCCTGTCCGTCAGCGAAGACAGCCTGTCCGGCAACAGGACAAAGCGCAAAAAACACCGCGAGAAGAAACGCGATCCCCTTCATTGCCCCACCTCCCACGTCTTTTTAGTTCATTTATTCCCGGCGAGCCAGTTCTCTATCAGTCTCCTTGATATGCTGATGGACGGCGGAATTTCAGGCATGGTCTCCGGCGTGAACCACCCGGCGTCCTCAATTTCCTTCCCGTCCGGTGTAAGTTCTCCTTCCGCCCAGCGGGCAGTGAATCCGAGCATGAGGGAATGGGGGAACGGCCAGGGCTGGCTTCCGAAGTAGGTGATGTCCTTCACCCGTATGCCCACTTCCTCGAAAATTTCCCGTGCCACGGCTTCTTCGAGGCTTTCTCCCGGTTCCACGAAACCTGCGAGGACGCTGTATCTTCCCTTGGGGAAATGGGGGCTTCGCGCCAGAAGCAGCGTGTCTTCCCGCGTCACCGCGACGATGATCGCCGGGCTCAGGATCGGGTATGACATGTACTCGCATTGGGGACAGCCGTACGCGCGGTCATTGTCCGTGAGGCTCATGGCCGTTCCGCATCTCGGACAGAAGCGGTTGTTCCGTTTCCAGTCCATCATCTGGAAGGCGGTGCCCGCTGCCTGGAATATTTTTTCACCGCCGAGGACCCAAAGTTCACGGAGCCCTACTGTCTCAAATACGGGAGGCAGTTCCCGGTCTCCGGGGTATTCTCCCCACGGGAAGGCTCCCCTTGAAGCCGGAAGTGTTCCTGTGACGGAAAGGTTTTCCAGAAAGAGATGTTCATCTCCGGCGCCGGGAAGCACCAGCGGGTTTTTTGACCTGACGAGAAGAAGGTCGTTTTGAAATAAAAGCCATTTTTCTGCCGCAGTGCAGGGTTCCATGATCGTCCTCCAATAATGGGCGGTATGTGTTTCGTCGGAATGATGTCCTGATTTGTGGAAACATTGTACCATTGGAGCTTTTTGAATTCCATCGCCTATCTTTGCAGGTTTTTCCAGAACACAAATATGCTGAAAGGAGCGCAGGATAAAAGGGACCTCCCGCATCCTTCGCGGAAGATCCCTTACCGTTGTTTTCAAACCGGTTTTGCATCGTGTGGAAACAGTGTTGCTATTTTTTGCCTCCGTGTTTCGGAGAGCCGGGTTTTGGCTTCGGGCCTCCGGGACCGTGCTTCGGAGGAGCCGGATGGGGTTTCGGATGAGGGCCGGGTTTTCCGGGGCCGTATTTTGGAGGTCCCGGTTTCGGCTTGGGGTGATGTCCTCCCGGCGGCCCATACTTCGGAGGTCCGTATTTCGGCGGAGGGGGAGGTGAATAACGGGGCGGCCGCCAATGGGGTGCAGGATGCCTTCTGTGCGGATAGGGGCTCCTGTAGTACCTGGGCGGATATGGGACCCTCCGGAAATGATCGTAATAGTAACGTCTTGGCGGAAGGGGCCGGTGGACGATCCGCGCCCTGGGGTGCCAGCGGCCCCTGTCCCTGTAGTAGAAGAGATCGAGTACAAGAGAGGCGTAAATATTCCCGTTTTCATATTCCAGCAGAAGGCCGGGAATTGCGTCGGTCCAGAGTGAAATTGCCAGTCCACTGTCGGTCCTGTACCCGTATCCCGTGTGGTAGTGATAGGCCAGCATGGCTTTCGCCATCGGGTATCCGTGAGATGCGCTCCGTTCGTACCAGTAGGCCGCCATCTGCGGGTCGGCGTTCACGCCGCGGTCTCCCCTGTCGTAGGCAAGACCGGCGAGAAACTGCATTTCAGGGTCGTCCCTCTGGGCGTGGTCCATGATCTCAGCAAAAGAAATCTCTTCCCCTGCGTCCTGGTTGGGTATTTGCGGGAATCGGACTGAGGCCTGCATATTTGTATTCTGCGGGACTGACTGGGAAGCGGCGGCTGTCTGAACTGCGCTTTTCTGCGAAAAAGCCGGCGCCGCATCAGCCGGAAGCGCTGCGAAGCAGAGTGTGAGGGCCAGTGCCGGGACGGCCAGCGTCAGGGCGGTCCATTTCAGCAGGCGATTCATGTTCGGCTTCCTTCGTGCACGTATTTTCATGTGTCTCACCTCCTGTTCCTTCAGGTGCGCCTGGAATCCAGGGCTTTGTTCCTTTTATATCGAAATCCCCATGGGTCTTAGCATCATTCTACCCCTGTATTTCTCCAACAGAACCGCCTTTCTACCGATTCAGCGCATCGGTGAATCTGACATGTCTCTAAAGATTTGAATTATTATTATTGTTATAATATTTGTATGAGGTTCCGGTTTAGAGAGAGTGGAGGTGATTCTGTCTCGCCGCAGCCGTATCTTTCGGCAACTCGACCGAAGAGTTGGAACGCCGGATGGAAGACCTGGAGAAAAGAATCGAAGATGCTGTGAAAAGAGGACAGGATCCGACTCCGCAGATGATCAGAGAAATAGCGGAAATCCTCGAGGAACTCGAGAAGATAGAGAAAGGGGAAAAAGACAAAGATAAAAAGCATGAAGACTCACCGGGAGACGGATGGGAGGAGGTCCCCTTTACGGGAACCATTACGGTTTCACGGATGCTCAGCGGATCTGCGGTGATGACGGAGGAAGAGGGGAGCGGAAAGGAATCCGGACCCGGAAAGAAGGGCTGGAAGTGGTCCGGGAGGAAGGAAAACAGTGGAAGCTCCCCGGAAGGCTCTGGAGGAAGTTCTTCCTGGTCGGGGACCAGCTCGGCCTTTCTTTCGGCCATGATCACGGGGGCTGAAGAGATCCGGGACAGGGAGGGAAACGTAATCGGGTACCAGCCCGTGGGGTACGTGACGGGCCGGGTGACGGAGCGGGAGAACTTTCGGGCGAAGCATGTCTCCATCACATCCCGCTATTCCCATTCTGAAAGGGAGGAACATACCTTCAGTCCGGAAGGCGTCGACGGCTGGTGCAGGCTGACCGTCAACCCGAAGGAGGGGCGATACAGACTGTCCTTCCCCTCCATCTACCTTGGGGACGGCAGGGGAGAAACAGTGACCGTCGTCGTCCTCCCGGAAAAGCGGCACGAGGAAAGGGAACCCTGGCACGGGCTGGGACCGGTGGACTGGATCCCGTCGGAACCGGACAGGGAGACCCTCCGGTATAGCCCTGAAAGCGGGGTGATCCAGGGTTCCTTCCCATACTCGATGCCTCCCGGAGGAATCGATGTGGATCTTCAGCGCAAGGGGCTGGACTTTTTCCCGCCGGAACTCTCCGGTTTGAAGGGGGAACTCCTTTCGGACTATTCAAAAATCGCCAGGAGCCTGGCCGATGCGGCGGGAAAGACCCCCGGAATGTACTCCGGAACGTGGATGGTCACCTGGAACCTGAATATCGGCTCCGTGCCGGTGAAAGTTGAACTGGAGCCCGTGGGGGACTATGAAAACTGGATGCCTGAACTGATCTGGGGTGTCGGGAATTTCGTCCGGGTGCGGGCAAAGATAGTGGAGCCCGCAGGGCTGACGGGAAAAATCCGGTTCACCCTGGAGGACGTGAGCAGGGAGCCCGGTGTCTGCATGAATTATCCCTTCCATGACCGGGAGGAGGCTCCCGACCTGTTTATTTCGGAGATGAGCGGTTCGGGTCTGAATATCGCAGAGGACGGACAGAGTGCCGTGACCCTTGATGCTGTGAACGAGGCGGAGGTCGTTCTGCAGCCGAGGGATTTCGGCGCCCGGGGAAAGCTCTCAGCTACGGCGACGGTCGCGGCTGGGGGGAAGGAGATGAAGGTGAGGGCGGTTCTGAAGAGGACCGGAGAGCACTGGCTGACCCTTCCCCTGGATGAGAACAGGAACGGTATCGCCGACTGCTGGGAGAAGGCTCACAACATCTACCCCTGCGCCGGGGATGGAGACGATGACGGTGAGCCGGAAGGAAAGGCCCCCGGTGACGGACTGTCCGCCTGGGAGGAATACCGGGGATTTTTCGTGAGAGGAAAGCACGAACGCCTCGACCCGAACAGGAAGGATCTCTTCGTCCACGATCCCGACAGACTTGCGGAGAAGGCCGGCTTCGGCACGGTCACCCGGCTCGCGGTCCATTACGTCGATCCGGAGGAAGGAAGATGCACCGGCACAAATGACAGGGCCCGGGTGGTGAATTTCCGGGCCGGTCTCTCTCACCTGGTGGACCAGCACTGCCTGTGGATAAAGAAGGATGCCCTTCCCGAACCGGATCCTTTCAATTGGGGATGCTGTGAAGGAGGCAGGGAAATCGGACCTCCCCGGACGGCCGACCGGTATGTGCTTGTCTACGCGGACCAGATCAGGGCGGATCTTCAAAGGACAGTGCAGGAGAACCGTCCAGAGATAACGAATGCCCTTGGGCAGCGTGGGCTCCGTCCGGATGCAGCATGGCTCGAGGGGCAGATTGACGCCGCCGTGGCGATGACCACGATCCACGAGGCCTGTCACGGGTTGGGAATTTCCCACCACTATACCTCTCTTCTGCAGACGCTGCCGAAGGGTGCCGATGTGGAAAAGGCGGTCATGGACCTGGATATCAGCCCCTCCACGGGACAGATGAGCTGCGTGATGCGCTACACCAGGGACTGGGGAAAGCATCCCCGCCTGACATTCAAGGCGGAGAGCGAAACCCTGGACATGCTGCGGGGCCGGCCGTGGCCCAACACCCTGTGCGAGACCCTCGATGACTGCCGGGGGCAGATGGTGGTGAGCGACCGGGAGCAGGGGCACATGTATTGATGGTTTAAGGTCGTTTTTTTCGGTTTTTGCCATCCTGAGGAGCGAAGCGAGGAAGGATCTGTTCCTCGCTTTAACTATTCTTTTTCTGGAGGGACCAGGCCCCAGCGGGCGGCGGCATCTTCGTCACCGAGGCGCCATACTTTCCTGTGGAGTTCGCGGAGGTGGTGGGGAGCCCGGAGGAGGGCCGTTTTTTCTTTCCGGGTGAGGTTGTCGGGTCCCAAGGTGAGGGCCTTTTCCACGATCTTTTCCCGTGAGCGTTCCTTCGAGGGGGCTCCCCGGCGGAAACGAAGCAGAAGGGACGTGTGGAGGCCGTGGACAAGGGGATCCACCACCGCACGGAGAAAACCCTGTTTCCGAGAAAAAGGAAAGGGGGTATAGGGAGCCGGCCTGCTGAGGTTTTCGTCAAGTACGACGAGTTCCGGGGGCCGCTCCACTTCCTCCGGTATGAGGAAGAGTCCTGCTTTCCGGAAAAAACGTCCCACGGCCGCACGTCCGGTGAAGACGGAGATGGGCACGGAGAGGCCCAGGGAAAAGGTGATCGGGGTGATCCACCAGAAGAAAGACGGAATGATCCAGTAGACCACCGTCGCCCAGCAGATGCCGAGAAGGCTTCCCCACCAGTGTGCACGGAATGCCTCCCGCCACGTGGTTCCCCGGTCATCCCGGGACTGGGTTCCCCAACCCACGCTTTTGCCCAGGAGCGTTGAGATCACGAAGAGGCTGTGGAAGATCATCCGGATGGGCGTGAGGATCATGGACAGCGCCACTTCGAGCAGAATGCTGAAGAAAAGGCGGATTTTCCCCCCGTAGAGCCTTGCCCTGAAATCTGCAAGAAGGATGGGCAGAGCGCCGAGAAACTTCGGCAGAAAGAGGAGAAGGGTGGTTGACCCGAGGAGTGAAACAGCCCAGTGGGGTCGCCAGACGGGCATCTCAGGGAGGAATTTTCTCAAAATGGGCATGTACACGGGCTCAAACAGGACTTCAGAAATCGCCTGGACTGAGTTGACGGTCAGAAAGGCCAGCCAGAGGAGGGCAGACCCATAGGAGAGGATGCCGTTGATGAAAAGCGCACGATGGGCCGGGAAGAATCCCCTGGTGAAGAGCAGCCGGGTGTGCTGCAGATTTCCCTGGCACCAGCGGCGATCCCTTTTCAGCTCGTCGATGAGGGTGGGAGGCGTTTCTTCCCAGCTTCCCCGGAGGTCGTAGGTGAGCCAGATGCCGTACCCTGCCCGGCACATGAGCGCCGATTCCACGTAGTCGTGGCTGAGGATGTCACCGCTCAGGGGGCCTTTTCCGGGGAGCCTGGGAAGCTCACAGTGCTTTATGAAGGGTTCGACCCTCAGGATCGCGTTGTGGCCGCAGTACTGGGCGTCTCCGAGCTGCCAGAAATGGAGTCCCGCAGCCAGAAGGGGTCCGTAGACATGGTTGGCGAACTGCTGCACCCTTGCAATGAGGGTTTCACGGTTCACCGCCTTCGGAGGTGTCTGCAGAATGCCGATATCAGGCCTCGCCTCCATGATCTGCACAAGGCGGACAAGTGTTTCTCCTGACATGATGCTGTCCGCGTCAAATACGGCCATGTAGCGGTAGCTTTTTCCCCATCTGCGGCAGAAGTCGGCAACGTTGCCGCTCTTCCTCTTGGTGTTGCTCGTCCGTTTCCGGTAGAAGACCCGCCCGAACGCATCCTCTTCCTCGCAGAACCGGTACCAGGCTTCCTCCTCTTCGACCCAGACATCGGGGTCGGTGGTGTCACTGAGCAGAAAGAAGTCGAACCTGTCCGGGGACCCTGTTTGGCGAACTGAGTCAAAAGTCGTCCGAAGGCCTGCAACGACCCTCTTCACATCCTCGTTATAGATGGGGATCAGTATGGCTGTCCTGGCCGCAGGGTCGGCAATGGAGAGGTCCAGTCCGTCGCAGGTCCTGGTGACACGGAAAGAGTCTCTTTTTGTCAGCAGTATGACGAGGCCCGCGATGGATGTCCAGAAACCCACGGAAATCCAGGCGAAGAGGGTTGTGAATACAGCCACGAGAAACGTGTCCAGCAGGATGCTTCCCCGGTCGGGCAGGAGCCTGGCCATGGTATTTGCTGAAATGACCGTGGGGATGAGCACGATGATGAGAAGCAGAAGGCGCCTTCGGCTGCCGGTGTGCCTCCATGGAGGGATACGGTCTTTGTCCGCCATGTTACTTCTCCCTCCCGAAGAGCTCGCGCCGCCATCTCCGGAGGAAGCGGAAAAAGGATGTCCTCCATGGAATGCGGTCCATTTCCTCGGCAACCATGACGCTCCTGTTCAGGGGAGGGAAGGACCGTATGTTCTGTCCCCGTTCTCCGGGAAGGCCTGGAAGGAGCCCTTCCTCACCGAGCACCTTTTCCAGGGCGTCCATGGCTTCTTCCGGTGATGACGGTGCTGCCTCCATGCTTTCGGCGGCAAGCCGAAGCCCTTTCGCGGGGGGAAGATCGAGTCCCCGTATATAGAGCATCACCCTGTCCCTGGCGGCACGCTGTGCAGGAGTGACATCGGAACGGGATGACCGCCCGGCCGGGAAATTCATGATGGCCTCCGGGGGCCGGCAGATCGTGCTGTGCGGAGAAAAAGAAAAAACGGGCGTCCGGGACGAACGCCACCGGAAACAACACTGTATGGAAACACAGGGAAAAACCTCCTGGCCGGTCGGTTTAAAAGAGCCGTTATGCCTGGACCATCATACGGGCTTTCCTTCCGCTTCGCAAGGGACGGGGCGATTTACTGCCCCCGGTCGCCGGATGGAAGGACAAGTCCCCAGAGAGCGGCTGCGTCCCGGTCATCCAGTTCCCATACCCTTTGGTGGAGTTCGGCAAGGTGATGTGGCGCCTTGAGTATTTCCATCTTTTCCCGTGCGGTGAGGCTGTCGGGTCCTTGAGCGAGAGCTTTTTCGACGATCTTTGACCGGGCTTTCTCGTGTCCCGGGGCTCCTGTTCTGTACCGCAGGATCAGAGATGTGTGAAGCGCGTGGACGAGGGGATCCGCCACAGCCCGAATGAAGCCCTGTTTCCTGGAGAGGAGAAAGGGGGTATACGGTTCGGGCCTCTGAAGGTTTTCCCCGAGTGATGACAGTTCGGGAGGGAGCTCCACTTCCTCCGGTATGAGGAAAATACCTGCATTCCGGAAAGTCTGTCCGAGAGATGCACGGCTCGTGAACACCGAAAGGGGTGCCGAGAGAAGGAGTGACAGGATAATTGGCGATATCCACGGAAAAAATGACGGATTTGCCATGTAGACGAGAATGCCCCAGACTGCACCGAAGAGTGTTCCCCACCAGTGGATCCTGAGAGCATCGCTCCACGGCGTCCCCCTGTCGTCCCGGGACTGGCTCCCCCAGCCTACGCTTTTTCCCATGAGGGTGGAAATCACGAACAGGCTGTGGAAGATCATTCTCACCGGGGCGAGAAGCGTTGAGAGCCCGACTTCGAGGAGAATTCCGGAGACGAGGTTCACCCTGCCCCCAAACAGGTGTGCAGACGGGTCCTTCAACAGGATGAGGAAGAGGCTGAAAAGCTTGGGCAGAAAAAGCAGTACCGCTGTGGAAGCGAGCAGCGTCAACGCCCAGTGAGGATGCCAGACAGGCCACTGGGGGAAGAGTGTTTTCGTTCCGGGGAAGTACACGGGTTCAAAGAAAACTTCGGCGACGGCCTGGGCAGAGCTCAGGAGGAGGAACGCAAGCCACAGGAGAGCGGATCCGTAGGAGAGGATGCCGTTGAGGAACAGGGCCCTGTGGGCGGGGAAGAGTCCCCTGGTGAAGATGAGGCGCATGTGCTGGAGGTTTCCCTGACACCAGCGGCGATCGCGTTTCAGTTCGTCCAGCAGGGTCGGGGGCGTTTCCTCCCAGCTTCCCTCCAGGTCATAGGCCAGCCATACCCCGTAGCCGGCACGGCGCATGAGTGCCGATTCCACGAAATCGTGACTCAGTATGTCGCCTCCGAGTGGGCCCCTGCCGGGAAGCCTCGGCATCTGGCAGAATTTCATGAAAGGCTCCACCCTGATGATGGCGTTGTGTCCCCAGTACTGGGCGTCGCCGAGCTGCCAGAAATGAAGCCCTGCGGCGAACATGGGGCCGTATACATGGTTTGCGAACTGCTGGACTCTTGCAATGAGCGTTTCCCTGTTCACTCCCGAGGGAGGTGTCTGGAGGATGCCGATGTCCCGGCGGGCCTCCATGCTCTGCACCATGCGGACCATGGTGGCGCCGGACATGATGCTGTCTGCGTCGAAGACGATCATGTACCGGTAGTTCTTCCCCCAGCGGCGGCAGAAATCCGCAACGTTGCCGCTCTTCCTCCGTGAGTTGCCGGAGCGCTTCCGGTAAAAGACCTTTCCCGAGGCGTTCTCCTCTCTGCAGAATTGTCGCCAGCCGTCCTCCTCCTCCACCCATACATCGGGATCGGTGGTGTCGCTGAGCAGGAAGAAGTCGAATCGCTTGAGGGAACCGGTGTTCCAGAGTGATCTATAAACTGTCCGGAGCCCTGCCAGGACTCTCTTCACATCCTCGTTGCAAATCGGTATGAGGACTGCGGTCCGGGCGGCCGGATCGTCGATGGAGAGATTTTTTCCTGCCGCGGCCCGGGACACGGAGAACCTGTTGTTCTTCGAAAGGAGCAGGAAAAACCCCATGGCGGCAGTCCAGAAACCCACGGAGATCCATGCGAAGAGAACTGCGAAGACGACGACAAGAACCGCCTCGAGGAGTGTCCCTCCCCTGGAGGGGAGCAGCGCCGCCATGGTTCGGGCCGCAATGACGGTTGGGGCAAGGACCAGAAGGATGAGCAGGATCCTTCGCCAGCTTGCAGTACGGTTCCATGATGGGTTTCCCGTTGTTTTTTCATTCATGGCCGTTTTTCTCCCAGGGACCGAAAAGGTTCCGCCGCCATCTTCTGAAAAAACTGACGAAACTTGATTTCCAGGGAAGCCTGTCAAGGGGCTGGGGGACCATGACGCCACGGTTCAGGGGAGGCATGGAGGAGATATGTCTGCCTTCCTCGTCAAGCAGCCCCCTGTCGAGCCCGTACTCCGAGAGGAGGCTCCTCAGGTTTCTCATGGCCGCTCCGGCGGAACCGGGCCCGGCAGCCCTGAGGCTTTCAAGGGCCAGCTCAAGTCCCCTGTACGGGGACAGGTCGAGGGCCCGGACATAGAGAAGGACCCTGTCCCTGGAGTATCTCCATTCGTCCGGGGAAACGGCCGGTGTGTTCTCTTCTTCGTTATTGATGGATGTCATAGGTCCATGTCTCCGTCAGCGGGTCGGGGAGGTTCTCCCCTTTTTTAAGCAATGCCGAGATCCTGATGTACGGCCGTGCTGCTGAAGTGGGGAAGATGGTTTTCAGCTTGCTCTCGGGATCGACGGCAATATGAAGGACCAGGCGCCACCCTCCCGTGACGTCATTTTTGTGCAGCTGCTTTTCCAGGAGCCGCGCCCCTTCACCGAGTGAGACCACGCTCGTCAGCCCCGCGTCCGACGGGAGCTCAGGGAGCTCACCTCCCTCGAAATCGAGGACAGCACGCAGCGATCCATCCCGGTTTCCCGAAGCTATCCTCGTGGCGGCAACCCTGCCGAGGGGGTGGAGCTCCTCTTTCGGATGGAGCCATCGCATTCTGTATGCGAACGACATTTTCGCCGGGTACTTTTTTACATCGTTTTTCGGCACGCCGTCGGCGCCGTTCCCGGAAACCTTGTCGGGAACCCAGTAAGCGACCATATTGTCGTGTATCTCCAGCTCCGATGGGATTTCCACAAGCTCCACCCTGCCCTGCCCCCAGTTCCCCATGGGTTCGATCCACAGGGAGGGCCGTTTTTCATACCGGGCTTCGAGGTCCTGGTAATGGTCGAAATTCCAGTCCCTCTGCAAAAGGCCGAATCCTAAGGGGCCTGTCTGACTGAAGGGAATGACTGCCAGGCGGGCGGGATTGGCAAGGGGACGCCAGATCCATTCACCCTCCGCTGTGTGCATGAGCAGTCCGTCCGAATCGTGCACCTCGGGCCGGAAGTCTCCCGGACGGCCGTTTTCCGTCTCACCGTAAAGGAACATGCTTGTGAGGGGAGCGATGCCGAGCTTCTGTACATCCTTTCTCAGGAAGACTTCGCTTTCCACGTCCATGAAGGTCTCTTTCCCGGGGGTGATCCTGAAGGACCACGCTCCGGCCATGTTCGGGCTGTCAAGAAGTGCGTACACGGTAATGGACGTGCTTCCCGGGGCCGGTTTTTCGATCCAGAATTCCCTGAAATAGGGGAACTCCTCTCCGGACTGGAGAGCGGTGTCGATGGCGAGTCCACGGGCTGAAAGTCCGTACTGGACGTCTCTGGCCACGGCACGGAAGTAGCTCGCACCCAGGAAGACGGCGACCTCATCCTTGTAGTCGTCCCGGTTGAGATTGAAGTGGATGCGGAATCCGGCAAAATCAAGGGAAGCTTCCGCGACCCTGGAGGCGAATTCCGTGTCACCATATTCGAATGCCCCGGAAGAAAAGGGAATTCTCTCCGACTTGCCCCCTTCGATCACGCTGATGGCCACAAGGCGGTTGTAGAACAGGCCGGGATGGAAAAACTGCACTTCGAACGGGAGCCCTTCATCTTTCCAGAGGCTTTTTTCCGGCAGGAAACGAATTTTTCTCCACTGGTCGTAACTGATGTTCAAAAGAAAATCCGGAACTTTCCCGTCAGGATCCTCGAAGGGACCGCCTGCGAGTTCTTCAGCCTTTCTCTTCACATCATCGAAGGAGAAGGGGTCGATATCACCGGAGACGGGCCGTACTTCTCCTCCGGGGGGAACAGGTCCCTCCGACGCCCCGGAACAGCCCGGGAGCAAGCAAAACGCCGCCGCGAGGAGCGCGGCGACGGCAAACAGTCTGTATGGACGGTGCAGCAGGACGCAGGGAAACACGAATGACCCTCCTTGGCCGGATCATTTCCGGACCGGTTGTGAAATCTGATACATTGTCATAATCATAGCATCTTTTCCTGTTGTGAAATAGAGGGATGCAGTGTTCCCCGTATTTACAGAAAACTCTTGATACGTTGAGGGGTGGTATGGAAAATCCCCCCGGCCGGGGCAGGAAAAGGAATTTCCCGGTTTGGGAGCCTACAGAAGTGAGGACATCCAGCGGAACAGGTCTTCTGTGTCCAGTGCGTCAGGGCCCCCTGGGACAAGGTAGTCGACTTTTTTTGCAAGAGGAGTGTTCACGCTGTTCCTGTCAGAAAGAAGGGCGACGCACAGCATCCCGGCATTCAGTGCGGCTTCCACTCCGTAGAGCGTATCCTCGAAGACGAGTATGCCGGAGGGATCAGCGTTTATCCGGTGTGCCGCCTCGAGAAAGATGTCAGGCGCCGGTTTGCCATGGCTGACCTCGGAAGACGAGACGATATGAGCGAAATACTTGTTCACGCCGAGGCTTTCAAGTATCTCCCGGCCAGTTGAGGCGTTGGACCCCGTAGCTACGGCCATGGGCACTTTTCTGAAAGCGAGTTCGTTGAGCACGTCCCTCATGGCCGGGTACAGCCTGCTCGATTTCAGGGCGATGTTCCGATAGAGTGCGTTCTTCTCGTCGATCAGGGCCTGCTCGTCCTCGGACAGCCCATAGTTCGCCTTTACCCTGCGGACCATTTCGCAGATGTCTTTCCCCACGTACGCTGCCTTTTCCTCCCGGGAGAAGGCTATGCCCCTCCGTGCGAGAAGGATCCTGTCGCTTTCGTAATGGTTTTCCTCGCTGTCTATGAGCGTTCCGTCGAGATCAAAAAGGACCGCGCGGATCTTTCGCGGACCCTTGACATCTGATGCGTCCCTGCCGTTTACCGGGTGTGCTGTGTCGTTCATCGTATTTCCCGCTTTCCTAAAGGTGTTCTCACCCCGGGAATTGTAACACAAACAGCTCTCATAAGGAGATGTTTTTCGGTGGCAGAACAGACTTTTCCCGGAATAAAGGATCCGGTATAGTAATAAAAAAGCGGCAACCGGCCGGGCATGCCCTGCTGGCGGGCATTGGACCGGTTGCAGGGAGGAAGAAAAATGATCATTGAAACTGAAAAAGGTTCTTTCGAGGTCGGTCTGTATGACGGCTGCGCAGCACGGGAACTTGTAAAAACCCTTCCCCAGGAGATCTCCATGTCCCGCTGGGGGAACGAGTTCTACGGATCTCTGAACAAAAAGGTCGAATGCGGCGGGGAGCGTCTCAGGGACGTGTTCGAGATCGGAGAAGTGGCGATTTGGCCGGACGGGAACGCATTATGCATCTTTTTCGGCCCCACTCCCGCAAGCAGGGGGGAAGAGCCGAGGATGATCTCCCCCGGGGCCGGGGTCGGGAAAATAAAGGGCGATGCCCTATTGTTCAGGGATTTCGGTACATCGCTGAAGAACGTGAAGCTTCGGCCCTGATTCCTGAACCCACCTTTCCCTGGAGAGGGACATAAAGCGCTGATCCGTTTCCTGCCGTACTTCAGGAGGGAACCACCATGGGAATGCCTTTGTGCCTTACTATGTCCACCGGGACACCGTACACATCCGCTATGATGTCACCCGGAACTTCCGAAGGGAGATATATCCCCCGGATGGCCCCGTCCTTGAGGAACAGCAGGCGGTCGGCGAACCGGAAGGCCGTGTTGAGGTCGTGGAGGCTGAGGAGGGCCGCCACGTTGTGTCCTTTCACAACCTTTCTGAGGGTGGCGAGCATGTCGAGCTGGTTCCTGAGGTCGAGGCTACTTGTCGGTTCGTCCAGGAGCAGGACCCTGGGTTCCTGCACAAGAGCCCTGGCGAGGAGCACTTTCTGGAACTCTCCGCCGCTCAGTTCGTCGAGGTAACGGAGTCCGAACCGCTCAAGGGAAAGGGAGGCGAGAGCCGACTCCACCTTTTCCAGGTCCCTGTGCTCCACTGACCATCCCAGGTGGGGACGGCGTCCGAGGAGAACTGCATCGAAGACGGTGAGACGGACAGGGTCCCCCCGCTGGGGAACATATCCGAAGAACCGGGACCGTTCCGCGGGAGAACATTTCAGGGCATCTTTCGACTCCATGAGTACGGAGCCTCCCCGTGGACGAAGGATGCCGTTTATGGCCCGCAGCAGCGTGGTCTTCCCCGTGCCGTTCGGGCCCAGCAGGGCGGCCATTTCCCCTTCTTCGAGACGGAACGTCACGTCTTCGAGGACTGGGACTCCCCGGTACGAGAAAGACAGTCCGTCCACGGATAGGATCATGTCCGCTTCCTCCTCGCGATGAGGGCAATAAAAACGGGAGCTCCGAGGAAAGCTGTGAATACCGAGACGGGGAGCGTCCTGGGAGCGAATGCGAGCCGTGCCCCGGTGTCGGCGGCCAGGAGAAGCAGTCCTCCTGCCAGAACGGACCCGGGAAGAAGGAACCGGTGATCGGAGCCGAGAAAGCGCCGGAGGATGTGGGGGCAGACAAGCCCGACGAAGCCGATGACCCCCAGAAGGGCGACCATGACCGAGGCGAGCAGGGATGTGGCGGCCATGGACTCGAGGCGGATGCGTGATGCCGGCACTCCCAGGGAGATAGCAGTCTCGTCTCCGCAGTCGAGGGCATTGAAGTCGAATCGCCGGAGGAAAAAGAGGCAGAAGCAGACCAGCAGCAGTACGCCCATTAGGGGAATTTCCTTCCATGAAGCCCGCGATACGTCCCCGAAGGACCAGAAGACGGCGGCGGCGAGCTGGCTGTCGTCGGCGAAGTACTGAAGGAACATGGTGCCCGCTGTGAACAGGGAACTCAGCGCCACCCCCGAGAGTACCATCACTTCAGGCGTTCCCCTTGTGGCGGAGGCTATGGCCAGCACGACGGCCATACACGCCAGTGCTGCCGCAAATGCTGTACCCGTGGTCATCCAGGGATCGACGATGGTCACGGCCCGGGCAGCGCTGCTCTGCATGCTGCCCGACCCAAGGACGATGATGGAGAATGCCGCGCCGAAGGCGGCGGCGTTCGATATCCCGAGGGTAAAGGGCGAGCCGAGAGGGTTGCGGAGGACCGACTGCATGACCACACCTGCAAGGGAAAGCCCTCCTCCCGCCAGGAACGCGGCAAGAGCCTGGGGAAGACGGATGTTCAGGATGATGATCCGCCACCGCTCGTCACCGCTTCCCAGAAATACCCGAATGACTTCCAGGGGCGGTATGGCAACAGCCCCCCTCGAAACTGAAAAAACTACCATGGCCAGGCAGAGAACGCCCAGGCCGGCAAGAATGGACCGCTTGTTTCGTATGTGTCTGCCGTAGGCAGGAGAAACCCTATGCCCTTCAAGATGCACTTTTTATTTTCCCTCCGGATCGATCTTTGAAAACACCATTCCCGGGAATGCATCGCTGATTATAGCAAATACGGGTCTCCCCACGAGAAATTCGTATATTTCATCCGCCTTCTTTACAGGATCTATGTCCGCAAACCGTTCCGGATAGAGGATCTTCCCAACGAAATACCCGTTCGCGAGAACAGATCCGTAGTTGATGCTGTATGAGTTGTAGGGAAGTACTCCGTAAAGATTTCCTTTCCTGACGGCGGACAGGGCTTTCAGCGCGGGATCGGTCCTTAACTGATGGATCGCGTCCGCCTGTTCGCCGGCAGTGATGGTGTTCAAGTCGATGAAGACGATCTCCGGGTCCCATTCGAGCAGCTTTTCTTTTGAAATGGTGACATTTGCCGATTTCCCGGCAGCAAGCCCGGCGGCGATGTTCTTCGCGCCTGTCCATGCAAATGGGGGATATCCCGGTTCCGTGGAAGTGAATCCGTGTCCGCCCCGGAAGGAGACGCCCCCGATGTAGCACGACGGGCGTTTTTCTTCAGGAATATCCGCCGTTCTCCGGGTGATTTCATCGAGATGCTGCTCAAAAAATGCTATTATCTCTTCCGCTCTCCTGTCTTTGCCGAGGATCTTTCCCATTATGCGCAGCGTGGTGTACAGGTCTTCCTTTTTCGCGGCGAGGTCGCCGTATTCCAGCCCGACTACGGGGATCCCCGTTTTCGCGGTGAGCTGATCGGGGTGGGGACCTGAGAGGGGTGAAACCTTGAATATCACCTGGGGTGAGGGAAAAAGCCCCGCGATAAGTTCAGGGCTGTCGAGACCCCGAAATTCACCGAAGACAGGAAGGTCTCTGAACCGGGGATTCGCTATGGAATAAGGCCGCGCAGGTATGAAGGAAACCCTTGATTCGGCTGAATCTACGGCAATTATCCTGTCCTGGGCCTGGAGATAGGTGACCAGGCGAAGAGCCCCCGACCCCGAGGCGATGATCCTTTCCGGATCTGCGGGAACGGTGACCGAACGGCCCAGGCTGTCGGTAACCGAGAGCTCCCCGCCGAAGGAGGAAAGGGGGAAAAACAGGAACAGGGCCGGAAGAAGCCATCTCATCTTCAAAAACATTCACATCACCCTCCTGGAAAAGATACCTGGACGGCCACTATGGTAGCACGATTTAACATATTTGTGCTATTTTTTCGTCGGCACAGGAGCAACAGCAAGTTGACAATTTTTTTAGTAAAAAAGATGGTGTTTCGTGATGTCTTTTAAAATATGGCGTCTCACTCTCCTTGACATGACATTTTCTCACTGTAGAATCTTTATGTCAGTAAAATTATGAGGAGGGGTAGTATGGCACAGAGCGGCATCGACTCATATTTCATGATTACGGAACGGGGAAGCACCTACAAAAGAGAAATTCTGGCCGGAGTCACCACATTTATGACCATGGCCTACATTCTTATCATCCATCCGGGATGGATGGGGGCCGCAGGACTTGACAGGGGAGCGTCGGTGGTTGTCACCGCACTGATGTCGGGCCTTTTTTCATTTCTCATGGGGATGTACGCGAAACTGCCCTTTGCCCTCGCTCCGGGGATGGGAGGAAATGCTTTCTTCGCTTTCACCCTGGTCAAGGGGGGCATTGTCCCCTGGGAAGTCGGCATGGGCATGGTATGTGTTTCGGGCATTGTTTTTGTGCTTCTCACTGTTTTCGGAGTGCGGGAGCTTATCGTCCGGCTGGTCCCAAAGTCGATCAAGTTCGCCATAGGAGCGGCAGTGGGCATCTTTATCGCCTATCTCGGGATGAAGGACGCCGGCCTGATAGCCTTTTCCGGCACGGGAATCAAGATCGGAAGCCTGGGAGATCCCAGGGCGGTCCTTTCACTGATCGGCCTTTTTATCACCGGCGTATTCCTGGCCCGCAGGACGCCCGGGGGTATCCTCCTGGGCATCCTTGTCACCGCTGCAATAGGAATTCCCATGGGCATAACGAAGATCCCGGAGTCATTGTTCGCCGCCCCGGCATCCATAGAGCCCCTTGCATTCAAGCTCGATATTCTCGGTGCGCTTAAGGTGGAGTACATTCCCTTCATGTTCACGTTTTTCGTCGGAGACTTCTTTTCGACCCTGGGGACAGTTCTCGGCGTCTCACAAAAAGCCGGACTGCTTGACAAGGACGGAAATCTGCCCGAAATAGGAAAACCCTTCCTGGTCGATGCGGTTGGGACAGTGGTAGGGGCAATTTTCGGTTCCACCACGATCACCACGTTCATTGAATCTGCTTCAGGCGTGGAATCGGGAGGCAGGACGGGACTCACCGCCATCACCACATCCGTCTGCTTCTTTCTCGCCATTTTCCTTGTCCCTCTGGCGACCTGCATTCCCAGCCAGGCAACGGCTCCCGCGCTTATCATCATCGGGCTTATGATGATGCCGGGCATACGAAACATCGTTTTCGAAGATTTCACCGAAGCTTTTCCGGCTTTCATGACGATCCTCGTCACAGCCTACACTGCGAGCATCGCAAACGGCATCAGCTCCGGCATTCTCTTCTATACGGCCATGAAGGTCCTTTCCGGAAGGATACGAGAGGTCCACTGGGGTACCTATATCCTCTGTGTCCCGCTGGTCATCTATTTCCTCGGACTGAGATAGGGCGGAGTAAAGAAATGAAATTCGAACCGAAGGACCGCCGGAAACTGGCGGATGCGGCGCTCGGGAGGATACCCTGCGACCTTGCCATACGGAACGTGAACCTGGTCAACGTGCTGACCGGGGAAATTTACCCGGCGGAGGTCGGCATACTGGACGGTTTCATTGCCTGCGTGAGTGCGGACCCTGACGGGAACGGAACGTTATTTCCCATCGAAGCCGCCGGAGAGTACGACGGGAGAGGCGAGTTCCTGCTGCCCGGGTTTATCGATGCCCATGTCCATATCGAGAGCAGCATGGTGACACCTGCGAACATGGCCGCAGCGGTCGTTCCGCAGGGCACCACGACGATTATCACGGACCCTCACGAGGCTGCCAACGTGGGAGGGATCGAAGCCGTCAGGTATATGATCGATGCGGCAAGGGATCTTCCTCTCCGGGTGTATGTTCTTGCCCCGTCGTGTGTTCCCGCTGTACCGGGGCTCGAGCACGCGGGGGCGTATTTCGGGCCCGCCGAAATGGATGCGATGCTCGATATGGACAGTGTCCCGGGTATAGCCGAGATCATGGATTATGCAGGAGTGCTGGATCACTCGGAGCGTATGGAGGGGATCCTGGAAGCGGGAAGAAAACGGGGAGTTTTCCTCCAGGGTCATGCCCCGTTTCTTTCAGGCCGCAGGCTGAACGGCTATATCGCCTCGGGTATAGAGAGCGACCATGAATCGAGAACAGCTGCCGAGGCCAGGGAAAAGATGCGCCTGGGAATGTTCCTCGACGCACGAGAAGGGTCTGTGTCCACAAACATCGAGACCCTTGTGGGAGCCGTAAAGGACTTCCCTTCTTTAACAAACCTGACGCTCTGTACCGATGACAGGGAACCTGAAGACCTTTTGACCCAGGGGCATATGAACTATGTCGTATCCCGGGCGGTAAAAGCGGGGCTTCCCCCTGTCCAGGCCATAACCTGCGGAACGCTGAACGTGGCCCGGGAGCTCGGGCTGAGAAATCTCGGGGCAGTTGCTCCGGGGTGGGCCGCAGATCTCCAGATCGTTCCCGATATTTCGGAACCGAAGGCGCGGGCTGTATTCTTCGGAGGGGAACTTGTCGCGGAAAACGGAGAACTGATCGTACCCCTTCCTGTGAGAAACTTCGCCCAGGAACACAGGAACACGGTAAACGTGAAGGTTCCTGACATGGATGAGCTGCGGATCAAAGCAACGGGAGAAAGGGCACGGATCCGGATCGTGGTCTACGATTCCCCCCAGTCTTCCTTTACCCGGATCGTGGAAGAGGAAGTGCCTGTGAAAGACGGCTTCCTTGACCTTTCTTCCGATCCGGACCTCATGTTTGCGGCAGTGATCAACCGCCATGGCCGGGGAAACCTTGCAGTGGCAGTCGTGCGGGGATTCGGGGCACGGGAGGGGGCTGTGGCGTCCACGGTGGCCCATGACAGCCATAATTTGGCCATTGTGTACGACAGGCCGGAAAACGCTCTCGTGGCTATAAAAACGCTTTCAGATTCGGGCGGAGGACACTGTGCAGTCAGGAACGGTACGGTGACGGGACATCTTCCCCTTCCTATATTCGGCCTCCTTTCCCCTCTTCCCTGCGG
Organism: uncultured Synergistaceae bacterium; assembly: GCA_964439735.1. Classification (GTDB taxonomy): domain Bacteria; phylum Synergistota; class Synergistia; order Synergistales; family Aminobacteriaceae; genus Aminivibrio. Next base: position 8,525 of record CAYTQC010000009.1, on the reverse strand, counting down.
TCCGCTGGTGAGGCAGGTGAACGCCATGAAAGAGGCTCTCCGGTCTCTGGGAGTGGACACAAAGAATCCTGTGATGAGGATAGTGTCCATAACGCTCCCGGTGATACCGGAAGGGAAAATAACCGACCTTGGTATCGTGGACGTGAACGCACAGAAAATCGTTCCTTTATTTGTTGAGTAGCCGTAAGACAGGCAAATTACCTTCTTGGAAATGAATGACGGCGGC
>CAYTQC010000009.1:0-8199 GCA_964439735.1 uncultured Synergistaceae bacterium | reverse complement strand
GCCGCTTTTTTATGAGTTGACAATAATGCACATATCGTGCAATATAACGCACATATGGAAGCGGGGGGATCGGCTGATGGAGAATCTTGAGCGAATCGTCGCTGAGAACCTGAAACAGCTGAGGAAGGACCGAAAACTCAGCCTTGACGGGGTCTCGGCGCTTACCGGAGTCAGCAAGAGCATGATCGGTCAGATCGAGCGGGGGGAGTCAAGCCCGACTCTCCAGACTGTATGGAAAATAGCCAACGGACTCCGTGTCTCCCTTTCCGAGCTGACCGACGCGCGGAAACCGGAGATGGAAGCTTTCTCGATAGATATCATAGCTCCGGTGAGAGGCGACAACGGACGTTTTCGGGTTTTCCCCCTTTTTCCCTTCGACGGGAAAAGCCGCTTCGAGATCCTCGCCATAGAGATGGACATGGGGGCATTCTCCTCCTCTGAGGCACATGTGTCCGGAGCCCTTGAATACGTTCACGTTTTCGAGGGAGAGGTCACGATAATGGCAGGGGAAAAGGAGCAGAGGCTGAGGACGGGTGATTCCATGAGATACCGGTCGGATGTGCCCCATTCCTACCATAATTCCGGAGAGGGCAGAACGTCCCTCTCAATGGTCATTTACTATCCTGAAGAGCATTCTTCATAAGGCTGCGGAGGAGGAACGATACGAATGAGCATCAGCGAGCGGACTGAAAGGGCGAGACAGGAATATGTGAACGGGAAGCCTTCCATCAGCTGCATTCGTGCGGCCATCTGGACGAAATCCCACAGGGAGACGGAAGGGGAACCCATTCCCGTGCGCAGGGCCAAGGCCTTCGCGGCGGCCTGCGAAGAGCTTCCCGTCACGATTTTCCCCGGCGAACTGATCGTCGGCGCCTCAGGGGAGTTCCGGCGTTCCGCCATCCTGACGCCGGAATTTTCCTGGACATGGGTGGACCGGGAGATGGATTCCTTCTCGTCCCGGCCCCAGGATCCCTACGAGATGACCGGAGAGCAGCGGCGGTTCGCAAGGGAGAAACTCTGGCCCTACTGGAGGGGAAAATCCCTGGAGGAAGCCTTCCTGAAGCGCCTGCCGGAAGAAACGGCACGGCTTCTCGTGGATACCGGGATCATCGACAACGATTCCAAGTGGCGCCAGGCCGTGGGGGAGATAACCCCCGACTACCAGGATGTCCTGTTTCCGAAGGGATACAGGAGGATTCGGGACGAGGCGGCGGAGAGGCTGGCGGTTCTCCGCCCCGATTCCCTCGAGAACATCGGGAAAATGGAGTTCTATTCCTCCGCCATCATCGCCTGTGACGGCATTATGCGCCTCGCTGACAGATATTCCCGGGAGGCGGGGAGGATGGCGGAACACGAGACCGACCCGGTGCGCCGGCAGGAACTGCTGGAAATAGAAACGATTTGCGCCCGGGTCCCCGCTGAACCTCCGCGGACCTTTCACGAAGCATGCCAGTTCGTCTGGTTCGTCCAGCTCTGCGCCGTGATCTCCGAGAACCCCCTTGCCCTCAACCCGGGCAGGTTCGACCAGTATATGTACCCTTTCTTCAGGAACGACATCGACGAGGGGCGGCTCACGGAAGAAAAGGCCCAGGAACTCGTGGAGTGTCTCTGGATCAAGTTCTCCGAATGGGTATGGACCATTTCCTCCAACACGGCGAATTATTTCGCAGGGTACAACCAGTTCCAGAACCTCACCGTGGGAGGCCGGAAGCGGGACGGAAGCGACGGAACGAACGAACTTTCCTACATCTGCCTCAGTGCCACCGAAGGGGTGAAAACGCATCAGCCCGGGCTGAGCGTCCGCATCTCCCAGGATTGCCCGGAAGAGTTCCTCCTGGCGGTCTCGAAACTCGTAAGCACTGGAATGGGTTTCCCGGCGATCCACAACGACCAGGCGGGGGCCCAGATGCTTCTCCAGGCGGGGTATGAACCCGAAGACGCGAGGGACTGGAACAATTGCGGCTGCGTGGTGCCCCATTTCCGGAAAACGGGGGAATGGACGTCGGCGGTGAACGTGAACTTCGGGGCGGCGCTTGAATATGCGCTGAACGAGGGAAAGAGCAGGCTGACGGGGAAGCTGATGGGGCTTCCCGAAAAACCGGCGGCGGAATTCAGTACCTTCCGGGAGGTAGTGGACGCCTTTCTCAGGCAGCTTGCCAATCTCGTGGACCATTCCGTGATCGGGACTGTCGTTGCCCAGAAGCTCCACATGGAGATGGTGCCCAGGCCCTTCCTTTCGACCTGCGTCGACGGATGCATTGAGAAAGGGAAGGACCTTTCCGCTGGTGGGGCGGTATACAACGTGGGGCCGGTTCTGACGGGCATCGGTCTCGGAGTTGCCGCGAACTCCCTTGCCGCGGTGGACTCTCTTGTGTTCCGGGAAAAGGCGGTTACCCTCGGGGAGCTCTCGAAGGCCCTCGATGCCGACTGGGAAGGGTACGAAGAGCTGCGGAAAAAGGCTCTCGCAGCGCCAAAGTACGGTAACGACGACGACAGGGCGGATGGGCTTGCCCGGGAGATTTCCGATGAATACTACCGCATGACCCGGAAGCACCGGGATATTTTCGGCTCACCCTTCAACTCGGCCTTCATGGGGATCTCCAATTACGTGCCCACGGGCAAGGTTGTCGGCGCTCTTCCCTGCGGACGGAAAGCAAGGGCTCCGCTGTCCGAGGGAGTCTCTCCCTTTGCGGGAACCGATGTGTCCACACCCCTTGCGGCCATGCGCTCTGCGGCGAAGGTCAACCATGATGTGCAGACCGGGGGCACCCTGCTGAACCTCAGGCTCAACAGGGAGATGGTGAGCACCCCGAGAGGGCTCAGGAACCTGGGAGCCATGATCCGGGCCTATTTTTCCCTCGGGGCGTTCCATGTCCAGTTCAACACGGTCTCCACCGAAACCCTGAGGAAGGCCCAGGCGAATCCCGGGGAGTACAGGGATCTGCTCGTCCGGGTAGCGGGATACAGCACCCAGTTCGTGAACCTTTCCAGGGAGATGCAGGAAGCTATCATCGCCAGGACGGAGCACGGGTCTTTCTGACCATGAAGGATAAGGATATCTGCGTCTCTCAAATCCAGCATTTTTCCGTCAACGACGGGGAGGGGATCCGGACGACGGTTTTTCTTTCCGGATGCCCTCTCCGGTGCCGTTGGTGCTGCAATCCCGAGACGTGGGGCCCTGAACCGGTGACGGGGCGGCTGCCCTCGGGAGAGACGGAGGTCATGGGGCGTTTTCTCTCGCCGGAGGATGTGATGAAGGAGCTCAGGAGACACATGGTTTTTTTTCGTGCTTCCGGAGGGGGCGTCACGTGGTCCGGAGGAGAAGCGTTTTTCTTTCCCGCCAATCTCCGGCGCCTGGTGAAAGCTGCCGGGGAGCTTGGGATCCGCCAGGCTGTGGAAACGTCCTGCAGCTTCCCGTGGGACGAGGCTGAGGACATTGTCCGGTCCCTGGATTTCATCTTCGCCGACATCAAGCATATGGACAATGATATCCACCGAAAATACACCGGTGCAGGCAACGGCGGCATTCTTTCGAACCTGGCACGGATAGGGAGGACGGGGGTCGAAACAGTGGTCAGGATCCCTCTTGTCTCCGGTGTCAACGACGACGACGCTAATATCCGGGCTACGGCTGCCTTTGTGCGGGAGAACATGGCGTGGAGAAGGATCGAACTCCTGCCGTGGCACTCCCTCGGCAGGATAAAATACGAAATGCTGGGAATGCGGGAAAGCTGGCGTGATTTTGGTGCCCCGTCAAGAGAGCGGATAGAGGAGCTGGAGCAGCTCATCGGGGAAGAAGGGGTTGAAATAGTCTCGTACCGGTGAAGCCTGCCCCTGGGTACATGGACCTCTTTTCATGCTGAAGCAGTTCTCTTTTTCGGGGGATCAGAAACCTCCTATTTCCGAAAGAGCCTTTATTTCGTCGGCTGCAATGGTGCGGACGTGGTCTTCGAGGTCTTTTCTTATAGAGGAGAGGCGGATCTCAAGGTACTTCTCCATGGCCTTTTCGAGCTCTTTTTCAGCTCCGGTGATCCGCTTTTCAGGGACTATGGCGGCTGCAAGCCATGGAGGAAGGTTGATCTCCTCGGCCATCCCCTTCACTCTTTTCTTTCCGTACCGCAGCAGAAGCCACGAGATGGAGAGCCCGGCAATTCCGCCGGCTGCCATGCCCACAGGGCCCGCTGTCAGAAGTGCCGTGCCCGACCCTCCGCAGAGAAGGGCGGAGCCTGCTGTCACGATTCCTCCCAGTATCCCGCCGAGAACATCCAGAACCCAGTCGATCCCAGGGGCTCCGATGGATATGATCCTTCTTTCCGTATTCTCCTCCTGCGAAATCCGGGAAAAGTCCCGTCCGGGGGCGACTATGCCGTGTCCGGAGAACCATGCGGCCGTGAGTTTCCGGATCTCTTCCCGGAGGCCTGAGGTCACGAGGGGAAAGCTCCTCTCCAGGGATCGTCTCAGGAAAGGCTCCTCCGCCTCAAGCACTTCGGAGAGTCTTCTGCGGAGGGACGAGAGAGAGCCGCCTTCTTTCCTGAACTCCTCAAACAGCGGCCTTATTTTTTTCCTGAAGAACTCGTTCCCCGACTCGGCCAGTATCCTGTCCTTTACCATGGCGCACCTCTTCGTGAGTGCCGGGCCTGCCACGTCCCTGAGAAACCGGGGAAGCTCCGCGGAGAGTTTTACACGTATGGCTGAAAATCTTTCAGTGAGCGCGGGAAGGAGGGCGAGCCCCATGGAGATGACGGCGTACGGCCGTTCGCTCCTGAGCAGGACGGGACCGGCAGGAAGAGAAGATGTTCCTGAGGGAAGCGAGAGTTCTCCGCTGATGATCTCCGGAACGAAAGGCCAGAGACTGCTTCCTCCTGCAAGTATGACCAGTGAGACTTTTTGGGGATCGATCCCCTTTTCTCTTATCCCCGAGACAAGGCATTCCCTGAAGCGGCCGAAGAGGTCCGTCGGGGAGGGGGTTTCACCGGCATTCCAGGCCTGCCTGAAGAACGCGGAGGGAGAGTAGTTTCTCCCCCGAATGAGGAATTCCTCCCATCTCATGTCACTGAACCGGCCGTACCCTGGGAGCGCTTTTGAAACCGCTGCGCTCCTGTCCCTGGCCATGGTCCTGGAGAAGAACTCCTTCACTTCCCGGCAGAGGAGAGAATGGACGAAATAGGCCGATCCCTTGGCCTCAAGTTCCTCTTCGAGCCCGGGATCCGAATCGAGAAGCCACTGGAAGAAAAGATCGTCAAAGAGCCGTCCGCCGAGGGTCATGTCGCCCCATGCATGCACGGCACGCCCGCCTTCAAGGAAAGCGAAATCGCACGTTCCCCCTCCGAAATCCACGACGAGGACTCCCTCCAGGGCCTTCGCAACGGGGATGTCACCCTGCTTCAGATGGTACAGCAGGGCTCCCTTCGGTTCCTCCACGAGCTCTGGGGTTCCGAAGCCTCCCTTCCCGGCGGCCTCCCTGACGGCTGAGCGGAAGAAGCTGTCAGATTCGCAGGGCACGCCGAAGAGGACCATTCGCTGTCCGGGTTCCAGGTCGAGGTGCTGGGACCGGGCCAGGGAGAGGACTCCTGCGAGGAAGTCGGCGGCAGCTGAGCGTGCGCCGGCAGATCGGGGAAGGTCCGCCTTGAAGTTGGTGATGAGCCTCATTCTGTTCCTCTCCCGGGGATCGGCATCCCCGTACTCGTCCAGGGCCGTCTGCCCGATGAGCGGTGTCTTTCCTTCAATGTAGAGAATGGCAGAAGGGATCCCGTCCCTGCCGTCTCCGAAATCGATGCTCACTGGGGAAGGATCGTTGGCCGGGCACTTGGAGAAATAACTCTTCGTCGTTCCGAAATCAACTGAGAGGACCGGGCGGCTGCTCATGAGCGGCGTACCTTTCGGACCAGGCCCCTGGAAACGACGGTCCCGTCCCTGAGGAGGGGTAGTCGTTCCACTTTCACCAGGTCTCCCTGCCCGGCGTGGCCGAATACCTCGAATCGTTCCCCGTCTGCCGCTGTCCATTGGAAAAGATCTTCCCGCTGCTCACGGCCGAAACCGAGGTTCCGTACTTCTTGGGCCAACTCTGCTATTCCGGGGCGGAAATATTCGGACGGGACGTTCTCAAGGGCAAGAATGCCTGCGGCCAGTGAGGAAAGACCGCTTTCACCGGCAGATGAAGCCTGGGGAACTGTTTCCCGGAGAAGAAAGGTAATTCGGGCGGCGCTTTCGACCCAGGATGATATTCGATCCCTGACGGCTGACTCCCATGTCTTCCTGTCATACCCGGAGGTTCTCTTCCCGAGAAGAAGAATGAGCCCGAGAAGCACCGGGAAGAGGAGCAGCCTGGAAAGGGTCCCTCTTTTCTTCCGCAGCATGGACCAGCCTCCGGAAAAGATATTTCCTGAGCCGAGAAATGCGAGGGCTTCCCGCAGGGTGGCCAGCCCCAGAATGGCTGCCAGGGACCAGAGGAGCTTCCTGCTGCGGGGGAGATGGATGGCGGCAAGGGAAAGAAGGAGGGATCCGAGAGGAGCGCCGGCCAGGAATCCGGCTTCCCTGCTTCCGAAGAACAGCGCGGTGAGCGGGGAGAGTATCCCCATGCCAAGAAGAGCCCCTCCGGCAGCTGCACAGGCGATCCTGAGGGGAGGAATTTCGGAAGAAAGAGGGAGTGCGTCAGTGGACAGGAGAGGCAGGTGCTCCTGCAGGCGGAGGATAAAGAGGCCGGCATCATCCTCGGAAATTTCCCTTCCTTCGGACAGCCGGGCGAATGTTTCTCCGGCGGCATCCAACGCTGATGCCTCGGTTCTCCGTGCAGCGGTCTGCAGATCTTTTTCATCGGGAAGCCGGTCTCCAGGGAGCAGTGCGAAGAATGCGTCCGTTCCCGCATCTGCAGCAATCGCCCGAATGCTTTTCGTCTCGTTTAAAAAATCTTCAAGGGCAAGTCCCTTTCCTGTCACGGGAAGGCCTCCTTCTGTTTGGGATCATGCCTTCATAGGGTATCGCCAGGGGAGCTTAAGGGCAAGGGGTATTTCGCGGAAAAGCTGCAGGTTTATTCCATGGGATGCTGAAGAAAAAGCGGAACCCCGGAAAAGGGTTCCGCTCCTTCATTAGCCGAACCTGTGGTTCGTCGTACTTAATATTTCGGGTGCAGGTCGAACGTTCTGGGCGCACCCACGTACTCGCAGGGCCTGCCAACAGAGTACCGTACCTGGTTAAAGTCCACGGTCACAATCTTGGTGTCCGTGGTGGAACCGATGTAGGTTTCCGGGTATCCGCCGTCATGGCTGCATATTGTCCGGCTTGCAAGATGGGCGGGAAGCCATTCCTTGCCGTTGGTAAGCTTTTCCACCAGTTCGCCCTTCTTGGTGATGTAGGAGTGGGATGCCCAGATCTTCCGGATCTTGTCGGCATCCAACTTGCCGAAGTTCATCTTCGCCTGCCAGAAGCCGGTGTAATAACGGGTGGCGCTCAGAGGAGCGTACTCATCGTCGCCGAAGAAGGTCATTGGGAAGTCGGTCTTCTCGTTGTTGGCATCGTAGCTGTGGTTTGCAACGAAGTGATTGGTGGCCACGATATAGCCGGGATCCTCTCCATTGTCTCCGGGGCGCCGCACGGCATACCTGTTGGCCGTGACTTCCACCACGACTGCTTCGTTCTTGTCGAGCATGATGTAGTTGTTGTGCCTGGTCCTCAGGAGTGTCTTTCTCCCCGTTGCCTTCCGGTACTCAGGGGTGGCCACGGTAACCAGTTCGAGGGCTTCCGGAACGCTCTTCGCTGTAGAAAGGGCCTTGAGAAGAATGTACTGGAACGTGACGCCGAAGGCCCGCTCATAGATGTTCTGGCTGGGAAGCCACGTCTTGTTTCCTCCCACGGTGAGGGCCATGGCAAGGCCCTGGTTGTTCGCGCCCATGATGTCGAAGAATTTGCCAGGTGTGGTGGAGGAGAAGAACGCGTTGCCGTTCGTCGGGGCTGCGATGTAGGTGTACCTCCAGGTCTCGTCGATGAAGTCGCCGTCGTTGTTGTGAACGAGCATGGATGTTCCGTCAGCCGTCGCTCCCTTGGATCCGAGGAGGGCGATCATGGAGCAGGCGTCCATAACGGGCGAGGGATCACGTACGTCGGCGATCATGTTGGGGGCAAGCCCATGGTCGGCATCGGCAGGTCCGGGGTGTCCGTAATAGAGGCAGTTGTCGCAGTTCATGAATACGATCTTGAGGTAAT
>CAYTQC010000008.1:0-30123 GCA_964439735.1 uncultured Synergistaceae bacterium | reverse complement strand
TCTCAGGACCAGCGATCTTTCAAAGGATGACGGCTGGAATCGGGACATTTCCTTCACCGTCAACGGCGGTCCCACCACCCTGACCGCTCCCGGGAGGAGAGCACTTAGGATATCCGCCGAAGGGTACAGGCCTCTTGAAACGGAAATCCTCGCCGGGGAAAGGGCAGTGGAAACCCTTCTCTATCTGACCCCGAAAAAAGGCTCGATGAAGATCATCTGTGTCGATCTCGTCAGCGAAGCTCCCCTGGCGGGGGCTGCCGTCTCAGCGGGACGTCCCGGACAACCGGTCTCCGAAATGAAGAAGACTGACGCCGACGGAGGATGCATCTTCAGCCTCGAGGACGGACGATGGGCTGTTTCCGCAGAGGCGGAAGGATACGGCACCCTTTCAACGGAATGGTACTCATCGGTCCACTCCGAGGAAGAGGTCCCTGAGGTGAAACTGTACCTTTCCCGGGATACGCAAAAAAAACCGGGAAGCGCACGACTGGCCGTCCTCGACAGGATGACCGGCAGTCCGGTTGCAGGAACATCCGTTGAAGTTACTGCTCCCCAGGGCTTCCAGCAGGGAGTAACGGACGACAGCGGCCGGGTCACCCTTCCGATTCCCGATGGGAGAGTCGCTCTCAGGTTTACCCGGGAAGGATATTCGTCCCTGGAAACGGAACTGTTCAACAGCTACCTGGATGAGGGGGAAAGGGTGTTTTATCTCGATTCCGATTCCGCGAAAGCAGTCTTTCTCCTCAGGGACGGCATTACGGAAAAGGCTCTTGAAGGAGTGAGGATTTTCCGGCTTGAGGGGGAGACGGGACACGATCTGGGCATCACCGGGAATGAAGGGGTCCTCGAGGCTTCTGTGCCCAGGGGATCGCTCTCATTCAGGTTCGAGCTGGACGGATACGATTCTCTCACCACAGGGTTCTTCATTCCGGGGAATGGCAGGAAAAACACTCCTGCGGAAGAAATCTTCCTTTTCCCGAAAAAAAGCCCTCACCCCTTCCGGGGAGTGGTGAAAAACGCCTCCGGCGAGCCTCTTCCCCGTGTTTCCATAACCGTGAAACAAAAGGAAACAACTGTCACGGTCGAGAGTCAGAACGACGGGAGTTTTTCCCTGACTCCGGAGCCGGGCGCTCTGGAGCTTACCCTGACTTCCGCCGGGTACCACGAGCTCAAGACCCAGGCCTATTTCACCACGAGCCTGCTGCCGGCCGAAGAGGAAGAATTCTTCCTCTTTCCCTCTTCAGCACCATATCCTGATGCTCCCGGCAGGATACTGTTCAGCGTCAGGGACGCCCTTACCGGAGAACCCCTGGAAAGATTCAGCGCCTATCTTCTCGACAACGGATGGGCGGGATACCGCAAGGGCTCGGCAGCCACGGAATCCAGGCCCGGAAACAGGCATACGGTCATCAAATGCGAAGGATATTATGAAACCGGTTCGTTTTTTCCGACCGTCTTCCCTGGGAAAACGGTGAAAAAAACGATCCAGCTTCACCCTTCCACGGGGAAGATACAGTTCCGTGTCCTCGATGCCCTCTCCGGAGAACCAGTCCCGGCGTTTTCGGCCTATCTCCTCGACAACGGATGGGCCCAGTACGAAAACGGTTCAGCCGAAACGGAGGCTCAGCCGGGGAACAGGAACACTGTCATCAAGGCACCGGGATACTATGAAACCGGATCCTTCTACCCGACGGCCTTTGCGGGAAAGACCGTTATGAGAACCATTTATCTCAATCCTTCGGCGGGCCGTATAGAATTTTCGGTCCTCGACATGATCTCCGGAAAACCTATTCCCGACTTTTCAGCCTACCTTCTTGACGGAGGATGGGCCCGGTACGAAGACGGCTCCGCAGCGACCGAAAACCAGCCGGGGAACAGAAATACCGTTATCAAAGCCCCGGGATACAATGAAACCGGTTCCTTCTACCCTACCGTTTTTCCGGGAAGGACCATACAACGCACGGTATTTCTCACCCCATCCACGGGGAAACTCTCCTTTTCAGTGAAAGACGGACAGACCGGAAAGCCTCTTCCCGTTTTTTCCGCCTACCTGCTTGACGGAGGATGGGCCCAATACAGAAACGGGAAGAGCTCCATGGAGGCCCAGCCGGGGAACAGGAACACGGTCATTCGAGCACCCGGATATTTCGAAACCGGGTCCTTCTACCCCACCGTTTTTCCGGGGAAAACCGCAGACCGAACCATATTCCTCGCCCCTTCGCTGGGACGGGCGGATTTCACCGTTGCGGACGTTCTCACGGGAAACCCTCTGCCGGTCTTTTCGGCATACCTCCTCGACAACGGGTGGGCACGGTACGAGAACGGCAGGGCCTCCACGGAAGCCCTGCCGGGGAACAGGAACACGGTGATAAAGGCAGACGGTTACTTCGAGACGGGATTTTACCCTACCGCCTTCCCGGGCCGCACGACCAGCCATATCATCTACCTCCACCCCTCCAATCCCCTCGGGCAGGTGAACCTGAAAGGAGTGGACCTGGCTTCCGGGGAAACAGTGACCAACATCACCTTCCAACCCCAGGGTGAACCTCCTCTCAGGGCTCCCGACGGCACGGGCCTCCATTCATCACGGACTCACTTCAAACACCAATGGTTCCGGGCCTCTTCTCCGGGGTATAAAGACAATGACGCCCCCGGCTTTTTCACCTCGGGCCGCAGGGACGTCGAACTGGCCATCCCCCTGGAACGGATCGTCCCGCCGGGAAAAGGGAATCTCCTCGTAACGGTGGCTGATTCCGAAGGAAAAGCCCTTTCCGGTGCGGCTGTGGCCCTCTCCTGTGCCGGGACGGCAGTCCGCGGGAAAACCAACGCGGCGGGACAGATCCTCTTCAGGAACGCGCCGTCAGGAATACATACCCTCTCTGCATCGGCAAAAGGATACGGGAAGGCCAGTTCGCGAACCGCCGTGGAAGGCGGGGAAACGGGAAAGGCCTTCCTGGAGCTTTCTCCCCTGTCCGAGCTCCGGCCCCATGCTCCTTTCGATCCCGTCATCGTCAGCGTACCCTCGGACGAGACGCTGAGGCCCGGAGAAAGAAAGATCCTCAAGGCCGTCCTGGAAAACAGGGGAGATGAAGGGGGAAGGACTTTTTGTTCCCTCGAGATCCCGGACATGGGGAGAATCGTCAGGGAAACAGTCCTGGGCCCGGGTGAACGGGTGGAAGTTCCTTTCGAAGTCCTGGTACCGGAAGACAGCATCAACTCCCGGGTGTACGCACTGGTGAAGGCAGGTGAGCAATCTAAAAAAGGAGTCCTTTCCGTCAAGGCTCCTTCATTCACACTCTCGGCACGAACGGACAGGGAAGCCTACCTGGAAGGTGAAGCGCTGGATATTGAAGTGGAAGTGACGTCCGACTCCGGAGAGGGAGAATACCAGGTCCGGGCTTCCTTCAACGAAGAAACCCGACTGGAAACAGTTCAGCTTCGGGGAGGCAGGGGAAAAGTCATTTTCAGAGATATCCCCGTCTCCTTCAGGGGAAACAGGATACTCTACGGCCTCTATCATACCTCCGGGAGATCCATCCTGCTCAATGCCCTCCAGGTTCAGGACAAGTCGGGAAGGGTTGTTATGCTTCCAGACAGGCAGCAATACGCAGCAGGTGAGACCATTCGTATCCGGATATCAGGAAAGGAAGGAGAAACCGTTTCCATATCCTCGTCTCTTCTCCCGGGAGGATCGCCTGGATCGGATGGGACGAAGGAAGTTGTCCCGGGAGTTGACGGAACTGCAATTCTCGAAGTACCTCTTCCCCGTGCCATGGCGACAGGATCCTACCCCTTCAAGTGCGGTGATCTGGTTTTGAACGTGGACGTCCGTGGCGTAGAGACAAAAATACTGGACAGAACCATGCGGGAAGACAGGGAAACGGGGGAGGTGCTCCTCATCTGGAAGGCGGCCTCGAGCGGTGAGATCCCGTGCAGATGGTCGGTTGAGGTCCTCCCTCCGGATGAAGAAGGCTATCTGCTGGCTGAGGGAAATATAACGCTGAAGGGAGAATGGGGAGATTACATGGTCAGAGTCGTACCGGAAGATGACGAGCCCTGCGACTTCGTGCTCCGCCTGGAAGCGGACGTTCTTTCCGCAACCGGTGAACCTCTTGCAGTCATCAGGTATTCCAGATCCGAAAACACGAAGTAGCCCCCGATACTTCCGGGAACCGGATCATTGAACCGGGGGAACGGTTTTATCCCGTTCCCCCTATTCGTGCTATAATATGCGTGTATTGTCGATTTTTTTGTTGCTATGGCGTAAAATACCAATTATTGGTAAAAACGCGAACAAATCAAGGGAGGCGAAGAAATGAGCGGGATTTGGCAGGACAACTTCAGTTTCATAGCGAAGAACAACCGGCCCTCTCCTATTCGGGAGATGCTGGCGGTAATCAAACAGCCCGGCATGATCTCCTTTGCAGGAGGCATGCCTGCTCCCGAGGTTTTCCCGGTGGACCAGTTCTACGAGGGAGTTCATATCCTCAAAGACCAGGGGAAGGATCTTCTCCAGTACGGAACTACCGAGGGATACCCTCCTCTCAAGGAATTCCTCTCATCATGGACGGCACCTCGCATGGGCCGCAAGGTCGGACCGGAAGAAATGCTCATCACTACCGGATCCCAGCAGGCCCTTGATCTCTTCGCATGGTCCATGATCGACAAGGGAGATTATATCATTACCGAAGACCCCTCCTACCTTGCCGCTCTCACGGTCTTCTTCAACCACGGGGGCAGTTTCCTCGGAGTTCCCACGGATCCTGACGGAATGCAGGTCGAGCTTCTGCCGGGCCTCATCGAGAAAGCCCGTTCGGAGGGAAAGAAGATCAAGTTCATCTACACCATCGTGAACTTCCATAACCCCGGCGGATCCACCATGTCGTTGGAACGGCGGAAAAAACTCGTTGAAATCTCGAAAAAATACAACATACCCGTTTTTGAGGATGACCCCTACGGATATGTCCGGTACGAGGGAGAGCATCTGCCCTCCATCTTTTCTTTCCACGATGAAGGCGGCGTTATCTATGCAGGCTCATTCTCCAAGATCCTTTCCCCGGGAACACGGGTGGGTTGGGTAACAGGCCCGAAGGAGATCATACGGAACCTCACGGTTTTCAAACAGGGGACCGACCTCTGCTCCAGTACCATCACCCAGGCGCTGGTTGCCGAGTACTGCGTCAATGGGCATCTGGACAGACATCTTCCGGTGATCATCGATAATTACAGGGTGAAGAGAGACGCTATGGAAAAGAGCTTTGAAAAGCACCTCACTCCCCTGGGCGTCACGTGGGTGAAGCCACAAGGCGGTTTCTTCTACTGGCTTAAGTTCCCCAACGTCAACACGAACGACCTCTTCAAAAAAGCCATCGACAAGAAAGTCGCTTTCGTTCCCGGAGACCCATTCTGCCCCACCCAGGGTGCAGGCATCCATAGCGCCCGCCTCTGCTACACATTTCCTTCGCCGGAGACGATCGAAGAGGGAGTCAAACGGCTTGCAGAGGCCGTGGCAGAACTGGCACTTCCCGCTGTCCACTGACAGGCAGGAAAAACGGTTTCCCGAGAGCTGCCCTTCGTTTCCGGAGGGGCAGCTCTTTTCTCACCTGTAACGGCGGTTTTATTGTAATATACCGGTAGAATCAAAGCATCCTGATCGAAGGGGAGGAGAGAAAAATGGCCCTGCGAAATAAACCTCCGGCCGTTGAGGATACAATTGCTGCCATAGCAACCGCCTGGGGTGAGGCCGGCATTGCCATCGTCAGGCTTTCAGGGCCTGATGCATCGGTTGTGGCGGAAGGTCTTCTCACACTCCCGGTACCTCTGTCTGACATCCCCCCGCGCTTCATGAAAAACACCTTTCTCCTCGATGAGAAAGGCGATGTCATAGACCAGGTGCTCGTCGTCAGGTTCGCTCCACCCAAGAGCTACACCGGCGAAGAAGTTGTTGAGATCCATACCCACGGCGGCACCCTCGTCGCCAGGAAATGCCTCGAGCTCATGATCTGCAGGGGGGCACGCCATGCCGAGCCGGGCGAGTTCACAAAACGGGCATTTCTTTCAGGCCGCATTGATCTTACCCAGGCGGAGGCGGTCCTCGGCATAATCCGTTCAAGGAGCGAGGAGGCTCTCAGGGCTGCGGCACGGACCCTCAGGGGAGAACTTGCTTCATTTGCGAGGGACATTTACGACGAACTCCTCGCCCTTTCGGCCAAAATGGAAGTGGGGCTTGATTTCCCTGAGGAAGAGACACCATTTCTTGGGGATGAAGAGCTGGACCACGCACTCCAGGCGCTGCGCCAGAGCCTGGAGGACCTCCTTGACAGGTGTTCAACGGGCTTCCTGCTCAGGGAAGGGATCCGTGTCGCTATCGTGGGACGCCCCAACGTAGGGAAATCATCCCTTTTAAATGCCCTTCTGAAAGAAGCCCGTGCCATTGTGACGGCAATACCCGGGACAACAAGGGATCTCATAGAGGAAGTGCTTACCTACCGAGGGATACCTATCCGGCTTGTGGACACTGCGGGACTGGGGAACCCGTCGGACGAGGTAGAAGCCATAGGCATATCCCGAGCGGAAGATGCCTTCCGGAATGCCGATATGCGGATATGGGTGGCCGATGGAAGCACGCCCCCCACCCCCTTCGACAGGGAAATGGCAGTCCGGCTTCAGGACCTTGTGCATGTGGTGGCCGTCAATAAATCGGACCTTCCTCCGGGCAGGACTGACGAGGGCAGGACCACGGAGGAAATCATAGCGGAACTCCTTCCCGAAAGCGTGATCCTCTCAATATCGGCAAAAAACGGGACTGGACTTGAAGGACTGAAGGATGCGGTGGTTTCGGCCATAGCAGGCGGAGGGACCCTTGATTCAGGACTGAACGCTTCCGCAAGGCAGGTGGAGGAGATCAGGTCCGCCATAGTCAGCCTCAGGGATGCATCAGAAGCCCTTTCCTCCGGTATGACCCAGGATCTGGCGGGAACATGCATCGCTGATGCACGGGCTTCCATGGAAAAGCTTATTGGAATATCGAGCGACGATTCACTTCTCGATTATATTTTCAGCCAGTTCTGCGTAGGGAAATAAGGGGACAGAGAAGAGGGATTCCCCTCTTCTCTGTCCGATCCGTTTTTTCAGGCCAGAGAAAGCAGGTACTGAAGGCAGGTCCGAACGCCGAAACCGCTCGCCCCTTTCCCGTATACCGAAAACTCATCCTTATAAAAATCAACGCCGGCAATATCGAGGTGCGCCCATGGTATCCCCTCACCCACAAACTCCCTGAGGAAACGCGCTGCGTAAATCGCTCCACCGTAACGGTTGCCGGAATTTACAAGGTCTGCCGCACCGGATTTCATGGACTCAGCGATTCGCTCATCATCATGGGGCAAACGCCAGATCCTTTCACCGCTTCTGGCTGCTGCCCGGCTCAACTCCTCAGCGAGCCCCTCGTCGGGGGTGAACAGACCGGCCATGCTCGTGCCCAGTGCTACGGCACATGCACCCGTAAGTGTCGCCATGTCGATTATGGTGTCCGGCTGCAGTTCAGAGGCGTAGCATAGCGCATCGGCGAGAACCAGCCGTCCTTCAGCATCCGTATTGTCTATTTCCACGGTTTTCCCGTTCCTCATCCTCAGTATATCGTCAGGACGGAAGGAATTTCCTCCGGGCATGTTTTCGGCCAGGGCGATTATTCCATGCACTTCGACCGGAAGTTTGAGCTTTGCAGCGGCCCTTAAAACAGCAAGAACGTTGCACGCCCCGGACTTATCACCTTTCATGCTTCTTATGAAATCTCCGGGCTTAAGGTTCAGCCCGCCGCTGTCAAAAGTGATACCCTTCCCGACAAAAACCACCTTGCGGTGATTCACCCCTTCGGGTTTCCACGCAAGGTGTACAAACCGGGAGGGAGTTTCCGAGCCCTTTCCCACGGAATACAGGCCCTCCATTCCTTCATCGAGTATTTTTTTCTCGTCCCAGATGTGGGTTTCGAGGCTGAAGTCTTTTCCTTCCTGCTCCGCAAGGTCTGCAAAAGAAACCGGATTCATCTTGTTTCCCGGCTCATTCGCAATATCACGGGCCATATTCTGCGCACATGCGAGCATTTTCCCGAGAGAAAGCCCGGATTCAACACCGCAGGTAAGGACAATTTCCTCCGGTTCAGGGAGCCTGTCCTCATCCCTGACCGTTTTGTACTTTCCGAAAAGGTAGCTTCCAAGTTCCGCCCCCTCGGCTGCAGCGCAGCTCATGGATTCTCCGGGCGTCTCCGGAAGAAGCACGGAGATTTTAGATACGCCGTCTGCACGGCATCTCCGCACCAGCTCGGCAGTTCTCGAACGGACGTTGTCCTCGGTGTAGGAAGCCCGGTCTCCCAGACCGACCAGGTAGAGGAATGCAAAAGAGGGTGCAGCCATGGGGATTCGCAGAATCCTGCCTTTTTTCCCCTGGAAGGATCTGTCGTTCAGCAGTTCTTCGGCCGTTTGCCTGGCAGGTCCCTCCGGAAAACCTTCCGGGATCTTTTCACCGGAAAGCACATAAACTGCTGTTGCCCCTCCCCTTGATATTTCATCAAAGCAAGTGGCGGAAGAAGATATTTTCATTATTCTGTTCTCGCTCCTTTTTATAAAAATCCGGAATCCATGCCGCAGGTTTTATTTTTTCCCCGCGTTGACGAACCATACACCAAGAAATACGAGGATTCCTCCGGCTATCATTGAAACACTTACTGATTCGCCGAGGAACAGCGCGGAAATGAGAACGGCAACCACGGGATTCACGTAGAGAAAAACGCCGACCTCAGATGCCTGCAGTTCTTTCAGTGCATCGTACCAGAAAAGGTATGCCAGGGCGGAACAGAAAATTCCCAGGAAAAGAATGTTCCCCCATACTATGGTTGATAATCCCGATATTTCTCCCAGTCCCCCGGAAAAAAGGAAAGGAACCGTAGCATACAGCCAGCCGAAGGAAAGCGCATAGAGCATGCCCAGCCCGGGTGGTGTTTTTTTCAGTGCCTTCCTGGAAAAAACGGAAAAAAGTCCCCAGGAAAAAACGCTCACCACCATAAGCATCTCTCCGGGGCTATAGGAGTGGTTGATGAAAAAGCCCGGATCACCCCTGGAGATTATCACCAGCACTCCAGATGCCGCGAGCAAAATACCCGCTTTTTTGCGACGGTCCAGCCGCTCATGAAGGATCAGGGAACCGAAGAAAGCGATTGCAACAGGATTGGCAGCGACGATAAGCCCTGACATCCCGGCTGAAACAGATCTGAGCGCTATGGCCTGGATGGCATTGTGAAAGAAGACTCCAAGAAAACCAAGGGCGGCGAAAATTCCTGCCTCCCTCCACGAGAGAAGGGAGAGTTTTTTTCTCAGGGCGAGAAAAAGAGTGAGCGCCGCCACCCCGGTACCGAACCTGAGCCAGATGAGCGTCGTGAATGACACCTCGGAGACCGCGACCTTGATCGCCGGGAGGGATCCCCCCCACGCAATGACTGCGATGAGAGCCTTCAGCCTGGCCAGGCCGGACAGGGTCATCAGCGGATACTCTCGGGACCGTTTTCAAATTGCAGCATCCTGGACAACATTGCAGCTATCCTGTTTGCGAAGAGAGACGGATCTTCTATATGTCCACCCTCGGCGAGGATACACTGATCATGAAGCAGAAGAGCATACTCCTTCATGTTTCCCTCGTTCTCCCCTGAATCAAGGAGACGCTGCAGCCCGCTTATTACAGGGTGTTCAGGGTTTATTTCCATGATCCTTTTCATCAGGGGAACTTCCTGTCCCATGCTTCTCAGGATCTGCTCCATGGCGAAGGATCCGCCTTCACGGTCGTTCACCAGGCATGCCGGAGAATCGGTGAGGCGGGATGAGATCCTGACATCCTTCACAAAATCAGAGAGGATCTCCTTTAAAAAACCAGCCACACCTTCAGTCTTTTCGCCGTCCACTGTTGTAAGATCCGTTCCCTCGAGGGCATCCTCCCGTTCGAGAGACCGGAACTCCTTTCCCTCAAATGAGGGAAGCGACGGGGCAATTATTTCGTCCACCGGATCTGCCAGAAGGAGAACATCCCAGCCGAGCTCCCGGCACCGTTCAAGAAGAGGCGAGGATCTGAGGACTGAGAGTTTCCTTCCCGTAATGTAATAGATATAGGTTTGTCCTTCCTTCATACTGTCAACGTATTCCTTGAGGGAAATATACCCGTCACCGGTGTTGAGTGACGGAAACAGGCAGACATCAAGGATACCGTCAATGTTTCCCTTTTCAGACGGCTCCGCCGGCACGAGACCTTCCTTTATCACGGAGCCGAATTCCTTCCAGAAGCCGTTGTATTTCGTACGGTCCTCGCTCATCATTTTCTTCAGCGCTGACAGCACTCTTCTGACGAGGCTCTTCCTGATGATCCTGAGAAGTGGATTATCCTGGAGAATTTCTCTCGATATATTGAGCGGCAGATCCTCCGAATCCACAACACCCGCGATAAAGCGGAGCCAGGAGGGAACCAGGGCTTTGCAGTCGTTCATGATGAACACGTTTTTTATATAAAGGCTGACTCCTTCCCTTCTCGGGGCGAAGTGAAGATCGAACGGGGCCCGGGCCGGAAAGAACAGCAGTCCCCTGAACTCAGCGCCTCCTTCAACGGAAAATGTGACATGTCCAAGTGGCAGTTCCCAGTCACCGCTGATGTGTTTGTAGAATTCCGCATACTCTTCATCGGATACGTCTTTTTCAGCTCTTCTCCAGATAGCCTTTCCCGAGTTCAGGACCTCGTCGACGACTTCTGTCCTTCCGTCAGTTTTCTTTTCTGTGGCCATAACTATTGGGTAATCGATGAAATCCGAGTACTTGCGGATAATGTCCCTTATAGTCCATTCATCCGTGTAGTCCTTTTCATTCTTTCCCGGATCAGGTTTTTTCAGGTACAGTATCACCGTGGTACCGGGTTTCTCCCTCTCTGATTCCTCTATGGTGTAGGTCCCGTCACCGGGGGAGGAAAACCTCCAGCCATTTTCATCCCCGAGCCTTCGCGTTACCACATCAACCCGGTCGGCAACCATGAAGGAAGAGTAAAATCCCACGCCGAACTGCCCGATGAGCGCTTCTGCACTGGTTGCTTCTTTTCTCTCTTTCAGGGCGGCGAGAAACTCTTTCGTTCCCGACCTTGCGATGGTGCCAATATAGCTGGTCAACTCATCACGGTTCATGCCAACACCGTTATCGGAAACAAAAAGGATGTTCCCTTCCTCTCCTATGGAAAGCCTTACGCAGGGAGATGCCAGTTTTTTCCCCGGTTCCCTTTCCTCGTATTCCGGATGGGCAATCAGTTCTATCCGCCGCTTGTCCAGCGCGTCTGAAGCGTTGGAGACCAGTTCTCTGAGAAAAATATCACGGTTTGAATACACCGAGTGGATCATAAGCTCCAGAAGCTGTTTCGCCTCTGTCTGAAAAGAAAACCGTTCCTGCATTCAAATCCTCCTCATATCATCCGCATTGATCCGTCAGGCAGCAATCCGCCTCAATACTTCTGTTCGGTTACGGTTTCACTGCCGTCATGGTAAACCCTGGGAACTCTTTTGCTTATCATTGCTCCAATTGCAGCTACGATTGTCCCAAGTTTTTCCGCATATTCATAAATAGAAATCTCTTCTTTACCCTGGCGGCCGATGATAACCACTTCGTCTCCCACTTTGGCATCTGGAAGACCGGACACATTGACCATACACTGATCCATACAGATTCTTCCCACGACAGGGCAGCGGACACCGTGTATCAGCACCTCGCCCCTGTTGGAAAGATCTCTTGAGAATCCGTCGGCATAACCGACAGGAAGCACCGCCAGCCGTTCCTCCGTTGAAGTATGGTAGGTAAGCCCATAGCTGATACCGCTGCCTCCCGGGAGAGAACGGAGAGCGGATATGGCGGTTTTAAAGGAAAAACCGGGAAGTATGGGAATGCTGCGGGGGACTTCATCGGTAGGATACATGCCTGCAAGGAGCTGGCCCGGCCGAACCCCTTCCATTCCCCATTCGGGGAAAGAAAGCGTTGCTCCCGAGTTGCAGCAATGGGGGATGGGTATGGAAATACCTTTTTTCCTGAGCGATCCAAGAGCCTCAAGGAAGAGTTCATGCTGCTCCTTCGTATAGGAGAGATCACTGCAGTCCGAGGTCGCGAAATGCGTAAAGATGCCTTCGCATTCAACACCGGGAAGGGCAGCGACACGGGAAACAATTTCAGCCGTTTCATCCGGTCTGAAACCGATCCTTCCCATGCCCGTATCTACCTTTATGTGGACCGGCGCTTTTTTCCCCAACCTACAGGAAGCAGCGGACAATGCTTTCGCCATTTCCAGGTCTGTGATCGTGGCCCGTATTCCGTACCGTACATATTCGGAAGCAGCTTCATAAGGCGACGCACCAAGAACAAGGACGGGGTCCGTGATGCCTCCTGAGCGAAGTTCAAGGGCTTCATCCGCGGTAGCGACGATAAAATAGTGTACTCCAGCTTCCCGGAGCGCCCATGCAACAGGAATCGCTCCGAGGCTATAGGCGTTTGCCTTGATCACTCCGAAAATCCTCGTATCTCTTCCAGTGGCTTTCATTACATGTCCGCGGATCGCCCTGCAGTTCGCCTTGATACTGTCAAGACGAACCTCCATCCGTGTCGGCCTTAAAAACATATCTATCCCCCCTGAATTTTTAGAACTTCCCAATGGTTTTGTCCTGAAAAACCAATGCATAAAATTTTGGGACGATGCGGTCGGCACCGTCCCTTTTTATAAATGAAGATGCCTTATTCTGCTGGAGCTGGTTCGTACTGGCTCATTGCCTGCTTGAGGCTCACGAGCGCAAGATACATTTCCTTTATTGCCGCGAGATGCTCCGTCTTTACTTTCTGGTTGTCCACCTGTGCATTCAAAAGATCTATCTGTGCCCCCATGCCTTCCTTGTACATGAGCTGGGTGATGAGCAGTTCCTCGTCGGAGCGCGCAAGCTGTTTTCTTTTGCTGCTTTCAAGTGCTACGGCCTTTTCCCACTGGTTCAGTGCCTTGACGACATCCTCTTCAACAAGGTTTTTTCTGGCCGCAAGGCTTTGTTCTGCTGCATCAATGGTTCGGGACTTCTCCTTTACGTCTTCTTTGGTCTTTCCTCCGTCATATGCAGGTACTGTAAGATTGAGGGAAAACAGGAACTCTTTTTCCGCAGGGCTGGCATTGTCAGAGTCAGTAAGGAACGTGTACCCAACCGAACCTTCAAGTACCGGCGCCATACCCTTCGCGGCCAGGCTTTTCATTACCTTTGCCCTTTCGAGGGCAATCTCCAGTGACCGGACATCGTTCCTGAGGGCCAGAGCTTTTCCAACCTCCGGGTCGATTGAAAGGGATGGAACAAGGAGCGTTTCCTCCGCGGGAACTATCTCATTGCCTCCTGCAAGGGTCGCAAGCTGGGCAAGAGTATTCCTGTAAACCGACTCCGCGTCCACCACCAGGCTTTCAGCTTCTTCTACCTTCGCCTGTGCCCGAATTACGTCAAGCTTGGGTATAAGTTGTTGTTTGAATTTTTCCTCAGTTATCCTGAGGTCTTCTTTACGCTGTGTAAGAATACCTTTCTGGAGCAGGATATTCTCCCTTGCGATAAAGGCCTGCCAGTAGAGACTCTCAGCTGATGCCAGGGTGTTGTTCACCAGGGCCATGTGGTCGGCAGCCATCCCGTTGTACTGAAGCAGGAGCTGCCGTTCCTGCGCCCTGTATACGCCGCTCACGTCAAAGCGGTGGGAAATGGCTGCGCCGAGGGAATACATCCCCTGCTGCCCTCTTGGTGAATCGCTGTCACTGTTCCAGCTCGTGCTGCCCCGGAGCCCCGCCGAAGGACGCTGTACCGCGACAGATGACCTTACGGTATGGTAAAAAGCCTCAAGTCTCCTCAAGGATGACTGCAGCGTCGGGTTTTCATTCCGTACAATCGCAAGAAACGCGTCCAGAGGCGTAACCGCGGCAGAAGACCTGAACGGAAAACCTAAAAAAAACACTGAAATGAGCACAAACAGGATCCTGATTTTTTTCACCATTGCCTGTCCCCCTAAAAATACTGGAAAATTCAGTTTTCTCCTTCCCCGCTTCGAAAACTGCGGGGCACACATAACGTGTTGCGGACTAAAAGATTCATTCTTAATTAAAGAAGTATAGTTTTATCCCGTCATACCTGTCAAGGAAGGTTTTTCAGCGGTACACAGCCTGTTTTTCTTAAAAAACATCATACAGTTCAGGCTGCAAAAATCAATAGTGCTGCGAGTCGGTCGTTTCAAGGGACTCTACAATACCTGATTTATGATGTAAAAAGTGAATATTCCACAATTTATGTTTTTCCCTTTTGCCATTTTCATATTTTCCATAGGTCATTCACGTACCCCATACCGACAAGTTCCTTAACAAGCAGGTGACCACGGATATCCATTGCCCTTGGATTTGACGCCTGACAGCGGTTGGCGAAAAAGAAAAATGAATAGCGGCATAAAAGGTAAAATGCACCTTTAGTATTGACAAATCATAAAATTTCCGGATAATGGATACGCTGTAATGGAGGGAAATTTGCGAGTGGACCCCCGTGACCGGGGGTTCACTTTTTTTGAGGGCGAAAGACGGAGGCGTCTGTGCCCTTCCCTCTTTCGATTCTCAAGGAGGAACAAATATGAGTGATAATGGTTTCGCGTGCTACGATTTGAGGGAAGAACTGCTTCTCTCCCTGAAAAAGAAAGGTTTTTCAACCCCTACACCTGTACAGGAAAAGGTACTTGCCCTTGAGGAATTTTCAAACGACCTCATTGTCCGTGCAAAGACAGGCTCCGGCAAAACGCTGGCTTTTCTTCTGCCGCTGCTGAATGAGATGGACCTTCCCCAGTCATCGCCCAGGATACTGGTGCTCTCCCCCACACGGGAACTGGCCCAGCAGACCGCCAGGGAGGCGGAATGGCTTTCACGGTACATGGACATATCTGTGGCGACACTCGTCGGCGGACTCGACATGTCCGCACAGATACGATCACTGAAGGACGGCGCAGTTATCGTCGTCGGTACGCCGGGAAGGACCCTGGATCACATAAATCGGGCTACGCTCAAAACGGATCAAATCCACTCAGTCATCCTTGATGAAGGAGACCACATGCTCGATATGGGGTTTCGTGACGAACTCGAGGGAATTCTCGACGCACTGCCCACACGGGAACGTACCTGGCTTTTCTCCGCAACAATGCCGAGGGAAGTTCGCGATCTTTCCCGGAAGTATTTGAGCACTCCCGTGTCCATTTCCCTTGTTGAAGACGGTGAACAGCATGAGGATATAATCCACAGGGCATATCTCGTCCCGTCCCGGCACAAAATGGAAGGCCTGGTCAACATCCTTCTCTGGGAGAGACCCAAAAGAGGCCTTGTTTTCTGTCATACCAGGCTTGAGACCATGGCAGTGGCGCAGCGTGTCTCCGAGGAAGGGTTCAGCGCCGGCGCACTTCACGGAGAGATGACGCAGCGTGAGCGCAACGCGGTTCTGAATGCATTCAAGAACGGAAGTCTTCCCATACTCGTCGCGACAAATGTGGCTGCCCGCGGACTTGATGTGGAAGGTGTTTCCCATGTTATCCAGATAGGCCTTCCCGACGACCGTGATACCTTCGTTCACAGGAGCGGACGAACCGGGAGAGCGGGACATGAGGGGACCGATATTCTTCTTCTTTCACCGATGGAAGCGGAAAAATTCAAATACATGCTCGGATCGGCGAAGGTGAGCATCGAGTGGCGGAACGTCCCCGGGCTGGAGGAAATATCGAAGGTCCAGAGGGAGATCGCCGAGGAAAAACTGCTCACCATGAAGGAAGCAGGAGAAAATGAAGACTTTCTCCTCTGGGCGGAAGACCTTCTTTCCCGGGTCAGTCCGAAAGATCTTGTCGCAAGACTTCTCTGGGCTTTGACTTCCAGGCGTTCGGCGGGATATAATCTTTCATCCGAACTTGAAAGAGAACTGCGGAGAAAAAGCCGCCTCCCCGGGGAAAAGGAAAGAAGTACTCCCAGGGCACTCAAGGGCGGAAGGGGTCCGAAGGGAACAATGCTCCGCCTGAGCAAGGGCCTGGCAGACGGCTGGGATGTCGGAAGAGTGCTTCACGCCGTATGTTCTTCCCTTAACGTGGACAGATCCGAGGTGGGGGCCATTCGAATGAAAGATGACCACGTCCTGGTTGAGCTTCTTCCGGTTGCCCTTTCCAGGTTTGAAGAAGACTGCAGGGGACTTGAGCAATATGGCCTCCTCGAGAAGGGCAAAGGGAAAGACATCTTCCTTTCTCCCGCCCCGGTATCCTCCCAGCCAAGAGGAAGAACCTCCGGTCCCAGGCCGAGAAGACAGGGAAAACAGGAGTACAGGAAAAGGCAGTAACGTGGTTTTCCTTCAGCAGCCGAATAGAAGTCAAAAAAAGTGCCGGTTGAAATCAACCGGCACTTTTTTCCCAAGTATAAGGTATCGAGGGATAAATTACGCCTTGTGAACGTTCGCAGCCTGGGGGCCTTTTTCGCCGTCTACGACGTCGAAGCTGACCTTCTGGCCTTCCGCAAGGGTCTTAAAGCCGTCCCCAGCGATAGCGCTGAAATGAACGAATACGTCCTTACCCTCGTCCGTAGTAATAAAACCGTAGCCCTTACTGTCGTTAAACCACTTCACTGTTCCCTGACTCATCCAAAGACAGCCTCCTAAAACTTTATTAAATTTCGCGACCTGAGCCGCTACCAAACAATATAGGATTTTCTCCTTCATGTCAAGGTTTTTTTGAATTCATCGACCTTCTTTTTAAAAAATTTTTGATTTCTTCTCCTGACTCTTTTTTTCATAAGAAAATTAAAATTCAGGTCCGCTGATTTTGAGGAAATTAAACTGTTTCCTCAAACTTGTCCGTGTGCGCTCTTCCTCCTCCAGTCTCAGGAACAAAGAGTGCCGAAAAAAACGACAGGGCTGCGCCGGCAAGGGGGAGGAAAAAGGCTGTCCGATAAGCTTCCGCAACAGGGAGGGTTTTGTGGAAATCAAGAACGACTCCGAAAACAGAAGTAAGGATGGCAATGGAAAGAAAACCGGCAGCATTAAGGACAGAGATAGCAAGACCGGTGTAATTCCTCGGCGTCAGTTCCTTTGCCACTGACCAGGCAAGGACAAATGCTGTATTTGAAACGCCCAGGAGAAAGAAAAGGATCTTGACAAATGACAGTGGCGGCTTGCCGCTGCCCCAGAATACCAGGACGCTCCACAGGAGTACATGCAGCAGGGCAGATGCGATCATCGGCATTTTTCTTCTCCCTAGTCTGTCTGATACCCACCCTGTCAGAAAGCCCCCCGTCATGATTCCCAGAATGAGGTACACTGAATAGGATGATGCATCCTGTACAGAAAGAGCATAAACATTCACCAGCCAGGGAATTCCCCAGGTTCCTACGAGTGCAAAAAAACCTGCCTGGTTGAAAAGGTAAAATGACATGGTCGCTAAAATCCCCTTTGCCGCAAGGACCTCTTTCAGCCCTGTCCACGGGGAAAATTTAACAGGAAGCAGGGAGGCGACAGCAATCTCCCGTTCGTTCAGCGGAGGAAGCCCCATATCCTGGGGGCGATTCCTTATATATATCGCGCACAAAACTGCAATGAAAAGGGTGAAAAAACCTATCCCTACAAATCCCAGCCGCCATGAAACGATCGAAATAAGAAATGCAAGCGGTCCCTGGGAAATAATGCCTCCGGCATTACCTACCAGGGTGGTCGCGCCCGATATGGTCGCAAACTCACGTTCCCTGAACCATTGTGACTGGACTTTCATGATAGAGACAAACACGGTCGAAACACCTATTCCCACGATGAAGCGGCCGATGAAAAGCCAAAGGGCCGTCGGGGCGAACCCGAAGAGGATAGATCCGGCTCCTGCAAGAAACATTCCAAGAGAAACAGTAATTCTCGCCCCGAGGGAATCAGCCAGAAACCCGACCGGTATCTGCATTATCATATAAGCGTAGAAATACATGGAGGCCATCGTGCCGAACGATGCAGCACTCAAGGCAAAATCCCCTGTCAGATCATCCTTCACCACTGCGGCGGCAAAACGGTGGAAGAAAACAACCATAAACGCAAAAACCATTATGCCCCATACCACCCACCGGTAGCTGAGGACTTTTCGAAGATCTTTCCCTTTCCTCTCCCCTGTTTCTCCCACTTGTATCATTTTCATTCTGTACGCCCTTCTCCCTCCACCTGCAAAAAACAGCTTATTGTATGAATAAAGATTTATAATACCATTGAACAGCTTTTTTTCCCCTTTTTTCAATACAGTTTTCCTATTATAATTCTTTCTGTCGTCATAGAATGCTAGGGGGTACTGGACTACGTGATCCGCATTTCCGACATCACACTGCAGCTCGGCGAAAGGCTTCTTTTCCACGGCTTATCCTGGACTATCCTTCCGAAGACCAGGATAGGACTGGTGGGAAACAATGGAGCGGGAAAGACAACCCTGCTTCGAATACTGAAGGGAGAAATCCCTTTGGATTCGGGCTCTGTCGTTATGCCCGGAAGGCTCAGTATAGGCTATCTTCCGCAGGATATCGTAGAGCTGCCCGATATGGAGATCCTTGATTTTTTGAAGAAATCCGCCGGGCTCGCAAAACTTGAACAGGCGCTCTCACGATGCAATGAAAAACTCTCGCAGTGTGCTCCGGACTCTGCAGACCACAAGGAAGCGCTTCTGCTCCACGACAGCCTGTCAAAAAAGTATGAGGCACTTGAAGGCTATACTTTCGAAGCGATAGCCGCCAAAATACTTTCCGGCCTGGGTTTTTCACCTCTTGACCTGAAGAAGAGAACCGGTATTTTCTCAGGCGGCTGGAAGATGCGCATCCATCTGGCATCACTTCTTCTGATGGTTCCCGACGTTCTGCTTCTGGACGAGCCGACGAACCACCTTGACACGGAGAGCATGGAGTGGCTTGAAGGATGGCTCTCCTCATACACCGGCACCATCGTCGCCGTTTCTCACGACCGTCTGTTCCTCGACAGGATCTGTACATCTATCGCTGACCTTTCATCGGGAACAATAACGGCCTACCAGGGCAATTTTTCAAAATACCTCGAGGAACGGGAAAGACGCATCGAGGAACTCAAGAAACAGCAGAAAGTGCAAAAAGAAGAAATAGCCCGAATGGAAGAATTCATAGAACGTTTCAGGTACAAGGCCTCGAAGGCGTCATCCGTACAGAGCAGGATAAAGCGCCTTAAGAAGATCAGCAGGATTGAAGTGGAGGAAGACACCCGGAGGGTATCCTTCCATTTCCCGCCGTGTACCCGGAGCGGACTTGACGTTCTTGTAATGGAAGACGGGGAAAAACGGTACAGCGACACTATTGTGTTCAGCAACGCTTCACTGAAAATACAGCGCGGAGAGAAAATTGCCCTCGTGGGAGTCAACGGCGCCGGCAAATCCACTCTTTCGAGAATGCTCAGCGGAACAGAGCATCTCAGCAGCGGTTCAGTTAAATTCGGGTATAACGTCACCACAGCGTTTTATTCACAGCAGACGGCGGATAATCTTGATTACTCGAAAACAGTCTGGGAAAGCCTTTCAGGCAGAAACCACGACTGGTCCGCACAGGAGAAAAGGAACCTCCTGGGAGCCTTCCTTTTCAGCGGAGAGGATATTTACAAGCCTGTCCGGGTTCTTTCAGGCGGTGAAAAATCCCGCCTTGCACTCCTGAAAATCCTGATGGAAGATGCCAATTTCCTCATACTTGACGAACCAACAAACCATCTGGATATGCAGACAAAAGACCTTTTCCAGAGAGCACTCCTGGAGTACGACGGAACCCTGGTGATCGTATCCCACGACAGGTACTTCCTGGATAATCTCGCAACCCGTATAGTGGAGATAGCATCGGGGAGGCTTATCGACTACCCGGGCAACTACTCTGAATTTATCGAAAAACGAAGACTGTCATTTTCCGGAAATGAAGAGGGGGTACTTTCGCAGGCTTTTAAAGAAGATGGTACAAAGGAGAGGAAAAGAGCCGAAGCAGAAAAACGGAACATGCTTTACAGGAAAAAAAGAAAGGTTCTCGAAAGGCTTGAACCAATTGAACGCAGTATAGAAGAACTGGAAAAAGAGCAGTCCCAAAGGGACACCCTTCTTGCAGATCCTGTTTTTCTTGCCGATTCCGGGAAGGTAACGCGGCTTCTTATCGAAAGAAGCGAAACAGAACATAAGCTGGAGACACTCCTGTCAGACTGGGAACAACTGATGGCGGAGATCGACGAGATTGAAAAAACAGGCTGAACCACAGCAGCAGAAAAGGGAGGAACGATCATGTACGTAAAAAAGCATTTCCCCTGGGTATTTGCAACGGCTGCAATGCTGCTCCTCTTTATTATTTCTGCAGCTTCGCCTTTATGGGGGGAAACACGGGGCAAAAAACTCCTGGATCACTTTGTAAAGGAATTCTCACCTGAAGAAATTACAATGATCATTGATGAGGAACCCAATGAAAAAGGATATGTCCGGGATATTTTCCTTGATATCAGGGGATGCTCTATCGGAGGTGTGCGAATCGACTCCCTTACGCTTCGGGCAATGGGAGTACAGATGAACGCTCCATCTGAATGGGACCGGAAGGGACTGGATGCAAAGGAAATCCTCAACGTTCATGCCCTCGCCAGGATCCTCGAAAAGGATCTGAATAATAATCTGCTGTCGAAAGAATTCGGCGACGACGATCACTGGCATAACCTGCAGGTGGATATGCGTGCAGACGGGATTTACGCCAGGGGAAACTATCTTGTGACCGTGCTGTTCCGCCTCGATATACTCATCGAGATCTTCAGCAGGTTTAAGATAGTCGACAGAAAGGAAGTCTGGCTCGATGACTATACGCTGAAGGTCAACCGTGTCGACGTGCCCCAGTTCATAACTGATAAAGCAGTCAGTGAAATCCAGCCGCTCCTTGACCTTGGGAAGTTTGTTTTTCCACTCAGGCTGCATTCCATATCCTACGATGAAAAGAGTCTCACCATTTCGAGCAGGGTTCTCCCGGAATCATTCGAAGGGATCAGATACAGGTACTCCGGGAACAAATAACAGGATCCGTTGAAAAGTGAAGGATGCCCGTATAAAAAAGACATTAAAAAACAAATGGAGCCTTACGGCTCCATTTGTTTTTTTATCTGTCATTTTTCAGCCCCGAACGCTCCGCAGAATCCCCTTATGCTGTTTCCGATAAATTCCCGTTCCCGGTCCCTGATGTCAGACTCCAGGTTCCGCCACGCGGCGAGGAAAGGATCCCGTTCAAGAAGCTCCAGGAAAATGGTTTCTTCATCCGCGGGTGAGACGCCCTTTCTGAAAAGTGCTATCACCACATCCTTCCAGAACAAAATCTGGTCCTTCGCAAGGCGGAGCATATCTTTCGCCCCGTCTGCAGCACCGAAATGGGAATAGCAGATCCTCCTGCAGTCTGCCTTCATCAGGCGTTCTATTGAATCCAGTGTTACGTCAGGGAAAAACCGGGGCGGAGTTGCGGGCCTCAGGTACGGAAAAGGCTCCTCCCCCTCAAGAAAGATACCGGCTGCCTCTCCTGCGAAAAGGACTCTTTCCCCGTTTCCTTCGTCAAGGATAAATGACTGATGGTGGGAGGCGTGCCCCGGAGTGTCAATGGAGGAGAAACCTTCAGGAAGCATCCCCGGTGCGAACAGAGAGTCCCCGGGAACAGGAACCGGTTCCCCGTAGAGGAAGGCGGTGTCTCCGAGAGTGTCAACACTCCCCTTCCAGAGCGCTGACGGTTCAAGCAAATGGGGTACCCCCCTTGGAGCTGCGGCAATTCGTGCACCATATTCACTGACCGCAAGTCCTGCACCTCCTGCATGATCAAGGTGAACATGGGTGAGAAGCACTGCATCCACACGGCCTCCTCCATGGGTTTTCACGGCGTTTTGTACAATCGGCCATGTAGAGGCAGGCCCCGTATCCACAAGGTACGTCCTGTCCTTCTTTTCATCCCTCACGAGCCACGAGGAGATGAAGCGCCGGAATCCGCGCTTTTTCACCGGCAAATCTATATTGACGTATTTCATGGTATCGCTCCTAGTTTTCAGTAATAACTACTTTCATTCCGACAAATACTTTTTTCTTCAGATCCTCCAGGTCGGAATTTTTCATACGGATACAGCCCTGGGTAACCATCCTGCCGATGGAGTCAGGATCGTGGGTCCCATGGATGCCTATTCCCGACCATCCCGGTGTTTTGAGACGGATAAACCATGGGCCGTAGGCTCCGGGTGTCTGCCCTCTTCCATCACCGAAATCATAGGTCCACTTGCTGGAATTCTGAACCTGCTGCACCGTAAAGCGTCCCGTCGGCGTCCTGCTGTCGCCTACGCGCCTCTTCTGCCCTCCGTTCGCCCCCACTGCCACCCTGTAGGTCCGCTCAAGCCTGTCGTCCCGGTAATAATACATGCGGTACGATCCTTTCACAACGTGAAGCCAGGGCTGACTGCTTCTTATCCTTTCAGGAACAGGGGGAGGAACCGGTTCCTCCTGTTTTTCAGCCTGTTCATCCGTTTTCGGTTCCTCCGCCTCGGGACGGACATGGTATAGAGACGCTGGTTCATCGGGCGGCTGCACTGAAGATTCTTCGGTGCCGGGAGTCTGCATGTCCAGGTAAAGCGAATAGCAGGCATACCCTGCTGCAAATGCTGCAATCAGCAGCAGGGCAATGCCTGCCCATTTTGTCCATTCGGGGAATTCTCTTTTGTGGTAAAACATGGAGGAGCCTCCTCGCAGGCCGTATCGTTTATAACCGCTGTTTTCCAAAAGGCGATGCCCTTCATTTCGCCGGACAAAGCCGGCGAATTCCGTTTTCGGAAATGCCGGAACCGGGAACCGGTTCATTTCTCACCGGGATTTCCGGATTTTTTATAAAGACAGAAATGATTCTACCATGGATTTTTTTGCTGGTCAGACAGAAGAAAGATGAAAAGTATACGTAATTTCCATGATTTTCCCCTTGCAATTATTCATTGCAGGCCGTAAACTGCATCAGGCAAAAATATTCATTTAGGAGGTAGAGACGTGGAAAACCAGTTTCAGTTCGACCTTGAAAGGTATATTTCCAGGGAGAAGTTCACCCGCATCAAAAAATTTGCAGAAGATAAGGATACACCCTTTCTTGTAATAGACCTGAAAAAGGTCGAACAGAAATATGATGAATTGCTGAACACCCTGCCGTTCGCCAAAATTTACTACGCTGTGAAAGCAAATCCCCATGAAGCAGTTATTCGCATGCTCGTAAAGAAAGGCAGCTCTTTTGATATTGCGTCCGTCTATGAACTGGACCATATCCTTGCCCTTGGTGCAGCGCCGGAAAAGATCAGCTATGGCAACACGATAAAAAAAGCAAAGGACATTGCCTACGCATACTCTAAAGGAGTCCGCCTTTTTGCAACAGATTCAGAGAATGACCTCATAAAAATCGCGAAAAATGCCCCCGGGTCCCGGGTTTTTTTCCGTATCCTGACAGACGGAAGCGGCGCAGACTGGCCGCTTTCCCGAAAGTTCGGAGCACACCCCGACACCATTTACAGGCTGATCCTTCAGGCTCCCGAAATGGGACTTGTCCCCTACGGCATTTCCTTCCACGTGGGCTCCCAGCAACGCGATATCGGCCAGTGGGATAACGCCATCGCCACATGCAGATATCTCTTCGATGCTGCGAAAGCTGAAGGTGTGGAACTCAAGATGATCAACCTGGGCGGCGGCTTCCCGGCCACATACATCGCCCCTACAAAGGAAACATCTGTCTACGGCTCTGAGATCATCCGCTACCTTACTGAAGACTTCGGGGATGATCTTCCTGAAGTGCTTCTCGAGCCCGGGCGCTTCATGGCCGGGGACGCAGGCGTCCTTATAACTGAGGTGGTCCTGATCTCGAGAAAATCTGAGGCAAACCAATACAGCTGGGTATATCTCGATGCGGGCAAATTCGGAGGTCTCATCGAAACCCTCGACGAATCGATCAAGTACCCCATTTTTTCCGAGAAAACTGGCCCTGTCCAGGAGACGATCCTTGCAGGACCAACATGTGACAGCATGGACATACTCTATGAAAACGAAAAATATGAACTCCCGGCTTCACTCACTGAAGGAGACCGGCTCTATTTCTTCACCACCGGTGCCTACACCCAAAGCTATTCCTCGGTGAACTTCAACGGTTTCCCGCCCCTCAGGGCGTATGTACTTGAAGATTAAACCTGTACCCCCTATACTTGACTAAACGACCGGCGGAGGGGATGGTGAAAAGCCGTCCCCTTTTTATTATGCCTGAAAGGAGACTGCATAATGGAAACACGGCCGAAACGATATAATGAACTGTGGGTCACCGAAGAGCAGAGTGAAAACATGAGACTCAGCCTCAGGGCCTCGAACGTGCTGCTCAACGAAAAAAGCCCATACCAGGACATCCTTCTCGTTGAGACGGAAGAATATGGACGCACGCTGATCCTGGACGGTGCTATCCAGATCACTGAAAGGGACGAGTTCTGCTACTCGGAGATGATGGCACATGTGGCACTCTGTTCACATCCGGACCCACGGCGCGTCCTTATCGTAGGCGGGGGTGACGGTGCCGTACTCAGGGAAGTGCTCAGACATGAATCCGTGGAAAAGGCAACGCTGATCGATATTGACGAAGAAGTCATCAACGCTTCGAAAAACTTTCTTCCTACCATCAATACAGCCCTCGGTGATCCCCGGGCGGACGTCAGGCCCATGGATGCAATGGTCTACATCAAGGCGGCAAAAAAAGAGTTCGATGTTGCCATAATTGACAGCACCGACCCGGTGGATTTTGCAGCCGGGCTTTTCGAATCTGCCTTTTACCGTGATATATATACCGCTCTGAAGGACGACGGAATGGCGGTCGCCCAGACAGAGTCCCCTTTCACCGATACGTCAGTGGTCAAGTCGGCGTTCAGGGAGATGCAAAGCGTTTTCCCGGTGACAAGGATGTACTGGGGAACTATGCCGACCTATCCGAGCGGTATGTGGACCTACACCATAGGGTCAAAAATCCACGACCCCTCGACACCGAAAAGGGAAATTCCCGAAAATGTCCGTTACTACTCGAAAGAGATCCATACGGCAGCGTTTGTTCTTCCCCCTTTTCTTCGCGACTTGCTGAAATAAACCGCATCAAATAGAATAAACGCATTTGCATCAACATTCAGGAGGGGAAAAGAAAGAGATGAGAGTGCTGGTAGCCCTGGGCGGCAATGCTATTCTTCAGCGGGGACAGAAGGGAAATGCTGCGGAACAGCGTGAGAATGTACAAAAAACGGTGACCCAGATCGTCAAGATGATCAGCGCCGGACACGAGGTCGTCGTCACACACGGCAATGGACCACAGGTAGGTGCAATTTTAATACAGAACGAACTTGGAAGCTCTTCGGTGCCTGCAATGCCCATGGACGTCTGCGGAGCCGAAAGCCAGGGACTCATCGGGTACATGTTCAGCCAGAGTTTCCACAACACCCTTGCCGCTGAAGGCATACATACTCATGAGCCCGTGTGCCTCATCACACAGGTCCAGGTCGATCCCTCCGACCCCGCTTTCGCACACCCGACCAAGCCGGTCGGTCCTTTTTACACGGAAGAGGCGGCAAAAAAAAGGATGGATTCGACCGGGGAAACATGGATCGACGATGCAGGAAGAGGCTGGAGGAGAGTGGTTCCCTCCCCTGATCCTAAAAGTATTGTGGAAAAAGACGTGATAAACTCTCTTCTCGAAAAGGGATTCATCGTTATCGCATCGGGAGGCGGCGGTATTCCGGTAATACGGAAACAGGACGGCACGTACCAGGGAGTCGAGGCGGTCATCGACAAGGATCTGGCGGGCGAACGGCTCGCAGCGGCGGTAAATGCCGATCTTTTAATGATTTTGACAGACGTGCCGAGGGTAGCGATCCATTACAACTCCCCGAATCAGAAGTGGCTCGAAAACATGACGGTTTCAGAGATGGAGCAGCTGGAAAAGGAAGGACACTTCAAGGCGGGCTCCATGGGCCCGAAAGTCAGGGCAGCCGTTCGTTTTGTGCGGAACGGAGGAGACAGGGCAGTCATTGCAAGCCTTGAAGAAGCGATTGAAGCCCTCGAGGGAAAAGCCGGAACACAGATACACAAAAGTTGACTTTTTGAATACAGTGAAGGCGTTTCCATGAAAACACTCGCAGTTATTCCTGCCAGGTTTGCCAGCACAAGACTTCCGGGAAAACCGCTCGTTTCCATAGCGGGAGTGCCTCTTGTCGTGCGGGTGCTTCGGCAGATGCAGCGGTGCCTTTCCGTGGACCGGATCATTGTCGCAGCTGATGATGAAAGGATCGCTGAAACTGTAAGGAGGGCCGGCGGTGAATGCATGCTCACCCCGCCGGAACTTCCAAGCGGGGGCGACAGGGTTGCATGGATTTCAGGGAGAATTCCGTCGGAAATAGTGCTGAACGTACAGGTTGACGATCCTCTCGTCGGTCACGACATGATCGACCCCCTGGTCGCAGCATTTTCAGACCGGGATACACAGCTTGCGCTGCTGGCGAAACGCATTGAAAAAATAGAAGAAATAGGGGTCCCTGACATCGTCAAGATGGTATTCGACCAGACAGGCCGCGCACTCTACTTCAGCCGGTCGCCGATCCCCTATGAGAGAAACGCGGGAGCAGTCTTCTATAAGCACATAGGACCGTACTGCTGGCGCAGGGACTTCCTGCTGGAATTTTTCTCCTGGGATCAGACGCCCCTGGAAAAGACGGAGAGTCTGGAGATGCTCAGGGTGCTCGAAAAAGGATATTCCATAAAGTGTGTTCCCGTGGAAAGGGATACGATCGAGATCGATACTCCCCGGGACATAGAGGCCCTGGAACGATATCTCGCAGTGAATGGAGATAGTGTTGTTCACTGAGTACAGTAAGAAAACACCGAAGGACCTGTCCCCGAAGAACCGGGTACAGGTCCTTTTTTTGTATAAGCAAAAAAGCGACTTTAATGCTGAAGAGCGGCTTGTGCCCCGGCACCGACAGCTTCGATCATTTTTGTGACGGTACTGTCATCCATGCATGTGTTCAGCCCCGCCATTACAGCGCGTGAAAGCACCGCATCGCTCTTTTCCATTGAAGCCGCCGCATAGGACGGAGTCCTGTTGCCGAAGTAATCCTTCTCCCCCATCTCCTCCAGCGCCTTCCAGTGCTTCGCGTAATGCCATGTATTGTCTGCAATTATGCCGAAACTCCCTCCTGCATCGTTTGCAGCCGCCTTGAATCTATTCGCCTTCTCGGCCGTGGGGAGAATAAAGACAACGTGACTGGCGGTATCCCCCTCCTCGTCATGGACCGGCCTCGGCTGCAGTCCCGCATCAAGAGCCGCCTCGAGTATTTTTTTCTTCGTTGCCCTCAGCATGCCCAGCGCTGATGGCATTTTTTCAAGGGCTGCGATCCCAAGGGCTCCCTGCACTTCGCTCAGCCGATAATTCACGCCGAGCCCCGATTTCCCTTCCGCCCCCCTGTCATGCTCCTTGCTGTGGATATGACCATGATCGTGATAGCAGTCCATCCTGAAATACACGTCTTCGCTGTCCGTAAAGACAATTCCTCCCTCACCTACCGTAAGGGTCTTGTTCGGGTCGAAGCTCCACGTACCGCACGTCCCAAGGCTGCCCAGGTACTTTCCTTTATATGTCCCTCCCACAACTTCACATGCATCCTCAATTACGGGCAGGTTGTACTTCTTCCCGAGTTCAGCGAAACGATCCATATCGGCTGCGGCTCCGAACATATGCACGGGCATTATTGCACGTGTCCTCCCGGAGATGAGGTTCTCAACCGACTCCGGGTCAAGCCCCAGCGTCGCATCGATTTCACCGAGGACTGGGACTGCGTTGCAGGCCACGATCGCCTCCACGGTGGCTATAAATGAAAAGGGAGTCGTTATGATCTCATCACCCGGCTGGATCCCTATGCCCTTTAAAGCGACGATCAGTGCCGCGGTGCCGTTGGCTACCCCAAGGGCATAGCCGGAACCGGTGATTTTTTTCGCCTTGTTTTCAAATTCCTCAACCCGGTAAATTCCGTTCCGTAAATGATGAGAACCGTACCGGTGTACCATCCTGCGTTCAATTACATCGGTCACTGCCCTGATCTCTTCAGTTCCGAAAATTTCAGTCCCTGCCATTTTAACTTCCCCCTTTACGTGGATCATTCCGGATTTCAGCCATTGACTATTCTCTTGTAAATATCATGTACAAATGCCGGGGATGCCTTCTCTGACCACTTCCTGCCGAAACAGCTCTGCCATAGCTTTTCCATACCCATGGCAACAGAGGTCATTTTTTCGATCTCTCCTTCACCGATTCCGTATTCGGAAGCCTTCGGCCTTGAAAAACCACTTCCCTCAAGAAAGTGCATCGTGTCTTCGTATCCGTCAGGATACAGTTCCTGAAGCGCGAGCATGGATATGGTGACCGCAACGCTGTGAGGGAGGTCCGGAGCTGAATTGCTGAGTCCGTAGGAGATGGCGTGAACCGCCCCCACCCTGCCGCCGATCGTGCTGCTTCCGCCGAGTATGGATGCCATGACCGATTTAATGGCATTTTCGGGATCATGATCATGAACGCCTGAACCAAGGACTTCCCGAGCGAGTTTCAGGCCGTCACAGGCATCCTCTACGGCATCAGCTGAGCTGGTCGTGCTTTTCACGATCTCGTAGTGGTGAAAATAGCAGTCCATCATGGTGAAAAACCTGTTGAAAGGCTTTGCCCCGGCTGAAAGTCGTGGATCGATCACCGCTGCCGCAGGCGCTGCGTAGGGATGGTTTATTCCGAGTTTTTTCTCCGGTCCGCGGAGAACCGCTATCGGGGTTATCTCCGCGCCTGTACCATTTAGAGTGGGAAGGACCCAGACAGGGGGCCCATTCTTCAAATCCATGCCATATCCCTGGTAATCCCGGGCCTTTCCCGGATTTGCCAGGCATATACCGACAGCCTTGGCAAGATCCATGGTACTGCCGCCGCCCACACCGACGATGACATCCGGTAAAGAATCACGTGATCTCAGGAATTCAACGATCCCGTCCACATCACCCGTCTTCGGTTCCGAAGCTGACGCATTGAAAAGCATCTTTGACTGCTCATCAAAAAGGGGTGCGAATAAACGCTGTTTTTCGAGAACCGAATCGATAAGGAAAAAGGCTTTACGATCCTCCTGCTTTACCTTTCTGAGAAGATCATCAATACCGTTTCCGGAACAGAGTATCCCGGTGGAAACACGTGTGCGCCACCACGGTTCAAGGGCGGCGAATCCTCTGATGTCAGACGGTACATTTTTCATTTTAAGACCTTCTTTCAAATTCCGGGATTCTTATTCAGCAGCAGGAATGCGGGCAGAACAGAAACGGACGTTGAAAACAGATCCCTCTCTTTTTTCCTGTCACGTACCATTCCGGTGACGCAGAAAAATCTGCGGAAAAAAGTGTACTGCATTTTTTTAACCAGGTCCAGAGTGAAATATCAATTTATATTTACAACCAATTTCTGACCGTTTTTTAACCTTTCGGCAGAAATTGAGCCCCGATTGGGTTCACATACTTTATAGAATTTACTCCTGCATGGGAAACAGGATA
The DNA here is from genome assembly GCA_964439735.1 of uncultured Synergistaceae bacterium. Lineage (GTDB taxonomy): Bacteria > Synergistota > Synergistia > Synergistales > Aminobacteriaceae > Aminivibrio. The sequence goes on along the minus strand of CAYTQC010000008.1, from coordinate 418 downwards.
TTTCTATATTTTCCTGGAAAAATGGAAGAATTTGGCCATTCGGACTATATCCCGAAGAAGAACACCTACCTGGAAATTCTGTAGCGTTGAGTTTTTCTGACGAACGACGATCCGGATAACAGAGAAGTTTTTTTAAAACCATCTGAGATCGTGCCTGAAGAGATTGAAACACCGGGGGGCAATAAAAAAGAGGGAAGGTGAATCCTTCCCTCTTTAAAACAAAGCAACCGAAATCTCTTACGGCATGGGGATGTGAAGATCCGCCCCGGGTCCAAGGGGCCATCCCATGGTGAACCAGAAAACCAGAAGTGCCGTGAAGAGGATGAGATACATAACGCTGAAGGGAAGCTGAAGGGAAATGAGCGTTCCGATCCCCACTTCCTGCTCGGCATCCTGTTTGTACTGCTCGTAGAAACCG
>CAYTQC010000007.1:20972-35002 GCA_964439735.1 uncultured Synergistaceae bacterium | reverse complement strand
CTGAAAGGAGCTGGCTGCATGAAATTTATCGAGGGAAATCTGACCGGGGCAGGCCTCAGGTTCTGCATCCTCGTGTCGAGATTCAACAGCATTTTCAGCGACAAGCTGCTGGAAGGGGCGAAGGATATGCTCCTGCGCCACGAGGTGAGCCATCATTCCATCGACGTGGTCAGGGTCCCGGGAGCGTGGGAGCTTCCCCTTGCGGCGAAGGAGGCGGCCCTGAGCGGCAGGTACGATGCCATTATAGCTCTCGGTGCTGTTATCCGCGGGGATACGCCCCATTTCGAGTACGTGTCGGCGGAGATGTCCAAGGGGCTCGCGTCCGTGTCGCTGACGCAGCGCATTCCCGTCTCGTTCGGTGTTCTGACGACGGACACCATGGACCAGGCCGTCTCGAGGTCGGGCAGCAAGGGCGGAAATAAGGGAGCAGAGGCTGCTCTCGCCGCTATCGAAATGGCAAATGTTATGAAGGAACTGCGTATTGGAAAGGAGAAGGAAGAAAATGCTTGATCTGCGGTGGATCCGTTCGAACCCTGATGAGGTGAGGAAGTTTCTCGCCGACCGGAACAATGACATGGACATCGGCCCGCTTCTGGCAATGGATGAGGAGAAAAGGGCACTCCTGACCGAAACGGAGGACCTGAAGGCCAGGAGGAACGAAGGATCGAAGAAGGTCGGCGCCGCAAAGGCCAGGGGCGAGGATGCAGCGCCCATAATGGAGGAGATGCGGTCCCTGGGCGAACGGGTGAAGGAGATCGATGCCCGTATAACCGAGCTGGACGCCGGGATTTCCGACATGCTTCTTTCACTTCCGAACCGTCCCCATAATTCAGTTCCGGTGGGAAAGGACGAGAACGACAACCCCGAGGTCAGGCGATGGGGCGAACCAAAGCGTTTTGACTTCGAACCTAAGGCTCACTGGGACATCGGGGAGGCGCTCGGCATTCTTGATTTCGAGAAGGGGGCTTCCCTTTCACAGAGCCGTTTCACCGTACTGAAGGGAATGGGTGCGAGGCTTGAGAGGGCCCTGCTGAACTTCATGCTCGATCTTCACACCGAAAAGCACGGGTATCGTGAGATCCAGCCGCCCTTCATGGTGAACAGCAAAACGATGACGGGTACGGGACAGCTTCCGAAATTTGCCGATGACCTGTATAAATGCGAAAACGACGACCTCTGGCTTATCCCTACCGCGGAGGTGCCTCTCACGAATCTCCATGCGGAGGAGATTCTGGAGGAGAACATGCTTCCCCTGTACTATACGGCATATACTCCCTGTTTCCGCCGGGAGGCCGGCGCATATGGACGTGACGTGAGGGGCATGCTGCGCCAGCACCAGTTCGACAAGGTGGAAATGGTCAAGATCACCACCCCCGAGGAGAGCTACGATGAGCTCGAGAAGCTTACGGACAACGCCGAAGAAGTGCTGCGTGCCCTCGGGATCCCCCACAGGACCATCTGCCTGTGCACGGGTGATATGGGCTTCGGCTCCAGCAAGACGTATGACGTGGAAGTCTGGCTTCCGTCACAGCATAAATACCGGGAAATCAGTTCATGCAGCAACTGCGAGGACTTCCAGGCACGCAGGATGAACACCAGGTTCCGCCCGAAGGACGGCGGAAAACTCCGCTTCGTCCACACACTGAACGGATCGGGAATCGCTATCGGAAGGACTCTCATCGCGGTCCTCGAGAACTATCAGAGAGAGGACGGCTCCGTCGGAATTCCTGAGGTCCTGGTACCGTATATGGGCGGGGCAACGGAAATAAAAGGCTGAATGATTCCAGGGACTGGAAATTATTAAAATAAACTGGTAAAATCAGGAACAGACCCCTTTTTATCAGGGAGGTTTCACAAATACTTATTGCGGAGACATACATGGTACAGGTTCTTTCATTTGTTCTGCCCGCCGTGGTGGTCTGCTTTCTTCTGCAGCGCACCTGCAGGAGGCGCATGGACATTGCGCAGTACAATTATTTCCGGGACCTTGCGCTGGTTTCCGTGTGGCTGCTTTCCGCCCTCTGGGCAGGAAGCGATGTTTCGCGCTTCATCGTGGGGATGGCTGTATTCGCTTCCATGGCGGGCACGTTCCAGCATACACGGCCTCACTGGTCGTGGAAGCTTGCATACCTGGGAATAGGCCTCCTGTTCGCCGCGGCAGGCCCGAGGATCACCTACTTCGCCCTGCCGGACGGACAGTATTTTTACTTCTCTCCCTGGACGTCGATAACCGTTACGGCCCTGTGGGTTGCCGTTTTCCCGGTGCTTCTGCAGGAGCTGGACAATATCCCCGGAATGGCCGGCCACCTGCTGGCAATAAGCTTCTCCCTTCTTTTCCTTGCCACTGTCTTCTCCGGTCAGGACCTGGCTGACGCATTCTTCATGTCTCTGTGCGGACTGGCGTTTCTGGGCGTTTTCTGGAGCCGCCACGGGCACATGTATCGCCGCATCGGAGAGTCGCTCACCGCCATGTGGGGCGTGCTCGTCGCAGGTACGTCCATACTTGGAGTGAGCAAGGGGATCACCTTCAGCACGCTTCTCCTCCTTCCCCTGGGGCTTTTCGCCATTCCGATCATGGAGGCCTCGCTCCATTTCGCGACTCTGGCCTTCTCATCGAGATCACGTGGGGCGGCGGTACTCTACAGAAATCTTATCAGCAGGGGGCTCGACCACCCCAGCGCGGTGAGGTTCATAACCGCTCTCTGTGCGCTGGGCGGTGCGGCCATCGCCATTTCCCAGCTTGGGAACTCTGTTTTTATGACGATCTGGCTGAGCGTTACCGTGCTTTTCACCGGACTTACGATCACGCCTTTCATCCGGAATATGAAGGAGAATGGGGACATGCAGCTGAAGCCCGTAATATGGAGTACGTCTGTTGACAATGTTTCCATGGACTATGCACTCTCCAAGACGCGGGCGGCGGTTACGGGCGGCGAAGGAGTATCCCTGGTGTCCACCGTGAATGCCCTTGCCGTCATGGAAGCGGAAACGAACGGTGCATACGCCTCCGCGCTCCGGAATTCATTTCTAACGCTTGCTGACGGTGCGGGGCTCGTTTGGGCGCTCAAGTTCCTGGGCACCCCCGTGCAGGAGCGGGTCGCAGGAATTGATTTCATGACAAGGCTTGCACGGATGGCCTCTTCTGAAGGGTGGCCTGTGTACCTCCTGGGGGCGAAACCCCACGTAGTTGAGGGTGCAGTGAGGGCCTTGAAGGAACGGTTCCCCGAGATCGTCATCGCCGGCTGGCGGAACGGTTATTTCCAGCCCGATGACATCTCTGTCGCCCGGGATATCAGGAAAAGCGGGGCAAGGGTCCTTTTTGTCGCCATGGGAGTCCCCAGGCAGGAGATCTGGGTGGCCAAGAACGCAGCGGAACTGGGAAACCTGGTGGCCGTGGGAGTAGGAGGTGCGTTTGACGTCATCTCGGGAATGCTGAAAAGGGCGCCGGAGATTTGGCAGAAACTCGGGATGGAATGGCTCTACCGCCTTATACAGGAACCGTGGAGGTGGAAGAGGGATCTTGACCTCCTCCGTTTTGCCGGAAAAGTTGTCCTGACCAGGGCCGGCCTTTACCGCAACAGGAAGAAAAGAGATCCCCGGTGAAGACCACAGCCAAAGATCTCATGCATTACGACCTGACTTCCGTGATGGAGGACGATACGGTCCATGATGCCATACACGTTCTGTACAGCCATAACCTGCCGGGTGTCCCCGTCCTCGACGAGGAGTGGAACCTTGTAGGGTTCCTCTCCGAATCGGACATCCTCAAGGCCTCTGTTCCCACCTACCTTGAAGTTCTTGCCCGGTCTTCCTTTCTCGAGGACGAGGACTTTTTCCTCCTGTCAAGATTCCGGTCCTTCGGCGGTAAAAAGGTCGGTGAATTCATGAACAGGAAGCCCATCTTCGTGGAACCTGATACCAGCCTGATGGCAGTAGCCGATCTCATGATACGGAAGTCAGTCAAGAGGCTTCCTGTAGTCGAAGACGGAAAGCTTGCGGGGATGATCAGCAGAGAGGCTTTCTGTGAATTCCTTATGGAAGAAAGCAGGCAGGGCAGTGAAGAAACTCGATGACCAGAAGGCCGGCAGTGGTGTATTTGATTCCGTAGAGGAAGAAATCCGCCTTTTCCAGGCCGAACTTGAAGCTGAATTTGAACAGAAAAGACAGGAGTGCCGTCTCGCAAGAGAAGAGGCGCTCCTTCGTCTTTCCGAGATGGAGCGGGAGACGGTAAAAAAGGTTGAGGGCGAATGGGCGGAAAAAGAACAGCTGCTCGCGGCCCTTGACGGGAGACTCACAGAAGAGGCCCGGGAAATGCGGAGGATAATTGCTGAAAAGACGCTCACGGGAGAGGAAATGGAAGCCCTTCTCAACGAAGCCCTTCTGCTCGTGCTTGGAGAGGAAACGTCATGATACGGAATATGGTCCGTCTTTCACTTTGGGGAGTACAGAGCCGGAGTCGTGAGATCATCGGGGAGCTCCACATGCTCGGCGTGCTGCACCTGGAACACGGTTCGCCGAAAGGCGGGGAGGAAACAGAAAGGCTGAACAGCCTCAGGCTTTTGAGGGGCAAGATCCTGGGCCTCATCGAGTCCCTCGAATGGGACAGGTGGAATGCTGTCACAGAAGACAAACTCCTTGAAGCGGAAAAGTTTTATTCCGGCCTTCCATCTGAAGACCTGATCCGTGAGATTGACAGGAGCCTCGAGGAATTCGGCCGGAGGCTTGCAGCCCTGCAGGAGGAAAAGGCGCAGTGCGTGGAGAATCTGGGGAAGGCGAAAAAGGCCAGGGATGCCATCGAGCGCTTCGGGGCCTTTTTCAGGCGGAGTGAGGATGGACTTCAACCGCTCTCGATATGGTGGATTCCGGAATCTTCCCTGCAGAAGGCTCTTGCCGAGGTGAATGCGGAGCTCCATAAAGCAGGTGAAGCTGCAGAGAGCCATCACTTTCTCCCGGGTAGGGATTCCCTGGGCGTACTTGCTCTCCGTGTGCCCGGAAACTGTGAAGAAACGGTCTTTTCGGTTCTTGCGAAATGGAAGGCCCTTCCCTGGAGGCTGCCTGATTTCTGCGGGGAGATACGGCCGGAAGAATCGCTTCCCTTCCTCGGAAAAAAAACAGAGGAGTTCTCGGCCAGGATAGAAACCATCACCTCTGATATCAGCCGTACCTCTGTTGAATGGGGACCGAGGCTCGCATCACTTTTTCTTTTTATCGACGAACGGACGGAGCAGGCTGCCGTGGAGGCACGCCTCGAGACGGGAAGGGATTTCTTCTCCCTCCAGGGGTGGATGCCCGAGGATGCACTGGGCCCTGCAGCTGCCCACCTTAAGGAGAAGTTCGAAGACGATGTGCTGCTCCAGTGGCGAAGCCCGGGAGAGGATGAATGGAGCAGCGTTCCCACGGCTCTTATGAACAGTCCGCTGTCGGCGCCCTTCGAACTCTTTCTCAAGCTGCTCAGACCGCCCTCCTATTCCGGTTTCGATCCCACTACGGCCGTAGCGCTCTTTTTCCCCTTCTTTTCCGGCTGCATGATCGGTGACATGGGATACGGCCTCATCATATTTCTGCTGTCGATCCGGCTGAAGAAAGGGCAAAGTCCTCTTATCCGTGACATAGGGGCGATCCTGTTCTCCATGTCACTGTGGAGCCTGGTCTGGGGAGCGGTATGGGGCGAGTTCTTCGGCGATGTGGGACACCGCCTGTTTCACCTTGAGCCGCTCTGGGTGGAGCGCTCGGTCAGCGTTATGCCGGTGGTGGTATTCACCATAGCGCTGGGGGCTGCGCACGTGTTCTTCGGCCTGCTTATAGGAGTGTACCAGGGAGTGAAAAACAGGCACAGGCACCAGTGGATGGAAAAGGCGGGAAACCTCGCCGTCCTTCTTTCCCTTGTGGGGGCTCTTGTGGTGATGAAGCAGGAGCTTCCCGGAAGCTTTTTTACTCTTCCCGTATCCCTGCTGGTGGTGGGGCTGGTCCTTCTCATCGGAGGAGGAGGGATCGGCGGCATCATCGAAACACTGGGAAGCATCGGCAACATCATAAGCTACGTCAGAATCGCGGCAATAGGGCTATCGTCGGCCATCCTCGCACTTGTGGCATCAAAGTTCATGGATGTCTTCGGGCTTTCTCTCTTCGGGATCTTTCTTGCGCTCATGATCCACCTGCTCAACTTTGTACTGGCGATCGGCGGATCGGGACTGCATTCGGCCCGCCTGCACTACGTAGAGTTTTTTGGAAAGTTTTATTCCGGCAACGGAAAGGAATACAAACCATTTCAGCGGAGGAGCGGATCTTCGTGGAAAAAGCACTCATAGCATTTGCGGCTGCCCTCGCAGTATCGATCCCTGCCATAGCCACGGCATACGCACAGGCAAAGATAGGGAGCGCCGGTGCGGGAACGGTGGCCGAGAAGCCGGAAACCGGAGGAACGATCATTATCCTGGAGGCGATCCCGGAGACAATGGTCATCCTCGGCTTCGTCGTGGCTATCATGCTGATTCTTCAGTTTGCGTGAGGCATGCCCCGTGACCGGTCTTTCACCTGAAGGAGACCTGCCGTCCTTCAGGGAGGCGCTTCGGAGGGAGCATATTCAGAAGGTTGAATCCCTCGAGAAGCAAAGGGACAACGAAATTGCTGAACTTATCGCCGACAGGAGAACGTCTGTTCTGCGGAGGGTTTCGAAACTCCGGAAGGAGCAGGAGGGGAAATACCTTTTCCTTGCGGGAGAAAAGAGCAAGGATTCCTGTGCTGCTGCCAGAGCCTCGTTTCTTGATGAATTCTCCAAAATAAGGAGCGGATTCGAGGATGCGCTCCGGGGGCGAATCGAGGAAATCCGGCGCAGTGAAAGGGAGCGTTACGGTATGGTCCTCCGTCGTCTCGCGGCAGAAGCACTGTGCGTTTGCAGAAGGCCTGCAGTTGTCTTCGTGGAGCCGCAGGACATGGATCTGCTTTCTGCAGGCGCCATGGAAAGCGGATTCGAAGAAGGCGTGGAGGTACGGGAGGAAAATCTTGACGGATGGGGTGGTTGCCGGGCGGTATCGGAAAATATGGTCGTGGACAATACTCTCCTGGCCAGGTGGAGAAGATTGATCCCTTCCTTTTCTGTACGGTTGTCCCTGCTGATGAATGACTCTTTTTCAGAAATCCACAGCCGAATCTCCAAATTATGAATATCTGAACGCCGTTATCCGTGCCAGGGGAACAAAACTGCTGGAACGGAAGGTTTTCTATACGCTGGCCGGCGGAACGCTTGAAGGTCTTGAGCTTTTCCTTCTGGAGAGCGTGTATGGAATGCGGTGCAGGGAACAGCTCGCGATCGGAGGTTCGTCGGTCCTGTTCCGGGTGGAAAACGCCCTTGCCGCCGGAACGGCTGATATTCTTCTTGAGACGGCTTCCCTCGCAAGGGGCGAAGCCGGGCTTTTTTTTGATATTCTGCTCTCTATGGCGGATCTCGAGAACGGCCGCCTGCTTTTGCGTGCATCCAGGGCGGGAGAAGCCAGGGGAAAGCCGCCGCTGTGGAGGATGTACTGCGTTGCGGGTACGGCTTTCTACGGTGATCTGTGGAACAAATGCTTCAACCCCGCGGATGGTGCGATTCGGTGTCACGAAGAGGGAAACGCCATGGCATCACTTCTCGGCGAGGCATACAGGACGCTGTACGAAACGGGCTCTCTTTCAGTTTCAGAACGTGTTTTGTATTCCGGATGGCTCGATTACTGGAGGGAGCAACTCAGGCCCCTGAAGGGCACCAATGCGCGCCTGATGGGAGAGTATCTCGGCAGGCTCACCGATACCTGGAACCTGAGTACCTGGTTCCGGTCAGGCGCCGGACTGGAGTCCGGGGTGAGGTCTTTTCTCGTCGGCGGGTGGGGATTGTCCCCCCTGAAACTGGAGGAATGCGGGACGCTGGAATGTCTTTTTGAAGAGAGCGGATGGGAAATCCCCTTCCGGAGCGGACAAAGTGAGGCGGATTCCGTTGTCCTGCGGAAGTTCCAGGGCCTTTTCCATCTCTGGCAGAAAAAGCTTTACCGCAAAGACCTCCTCGGCATTCACGTTTCCCTGGGATATGCGGCACAGGTCCAGCTTGAATGGGCGAACCTCTCGATGATCGCAGCAGGGCTGTCGCTGAACATCCCCTCTGCGGAAATCGGGCGGCATCTCCTGCTGCCCGGGGAATAGGGGAGGGCGATCCCGATGGCGGAAGAAAGAGCGGTTTTTGCGGTGGGAAGCCAGGTATTCGTCGATTTATGGGCGCTCATGGGGTTTTCTCCCCTTCCGTGCGAGTCTCCGGGGAATCTTTCCGGGGTATTCGAGACCCTTGGAAAAGAAAAGGCAGCGCTCGTTGTCGCGGAGGAGCGATGGTTCGCAGGCCTCCAGGAACCTTTGAGAAAAAAACTGGAAAAATCGGGAGATCCCGTGTGGATACAGTTTCCTTCCTGTGAAGGCAGTGAAATGAGGTGACCGAACGGATGGAGAAAAAAGGAACGGTGATCGGGGTTTCCGGACCTGTGGTGACGGTGAGGACAGATGTTCCTGCCTCAATGTTCGAGGTCGCCCGCGTGGGGGAGGAAGGCCTTCTCGGTGAAGTGATCAGGGTTGATGAATTCTCCGTGAGGATCCAGGTTTACGAGGATACGAACGGTCTGGCGTCAGGCGCGCCGGTGTTTTTTGAAAACGACCTCCTTTCCGTGGACCTCGGCCCCGGACTGCTGGGCGGCGTTTTTGACGGTATCGGCAGGCCCCTCGGCGTACTCGGGAAGGAGGGCATTTTCCTTCCGAAGGGCGCCCGGCTTGATTCCATTACCGGAAACAGGACCTATTCCTACACTCCTTCGGTGAGTCCCGGAGATATCCTCTCTCCGGGGGATATTATGGGGACGGTCGGGGAGAATCCCACCTTCAGGCACCTTGTCATGGTCCCGGCGGACCAGAAAGGGGGCAGGGCGGCATGGTGCGCTCCGGAGGGAGAATATTCGCCCAGGGAACCGGTGGTGAGGCTGGAGGACGGCAGGGAGTTTTCCATGGTCCAGAGATGGAGGGTAAGGATACCTCGCCCTGTGCAGGAGCGGCTGCCTTTCGAAATTCCGCTGATAACAGGGCAGAGGATACTTGATACCCTTTTCCCCATTCCGCTGGGAGGGGCGGCCGTCCTTCCCGGGGGATTCGGCACCGGAAAGACCGTGACGCAGCAGTCCCTGGCGAAGTGGAGCTCTGCGGACCTGATCATCTACATAGGATGCGGGGAGCGGGGAAACGAGATGACCGAAGTGCTCGAGGAGTTCCCCGGGCTTATCGACCCTGTAAGCGGAGGACCGCTCATGGACAGGACGATCCTCATAGCCAACACGTCGAATATGCCGGTGGCCGCCAGGGAGGCGAGTATTTACCTCGGGATGACCATGGGTGAGTTTTTCCGGGACATGGGGTACAACGTGGCCATCATGGCAGATTCGACCTCCCGGTGGGCAGAAGCCCTCAGGGAGATCGGTGGACGGCTCGAGGAGATGCCCGGGGAAGAGGGCTACCCGGCCTATCTCGGCTCGCGGCTTGCCCAGTATTATGAACGGGCGGGAAGAGCCCGGGCTCTCGGATCCCCTTTCCGGAACGGTTCGATCACGGTGGTCAACGCGGTATCCCCGGCAGGGGGAGATTTTTCCGAACCGGTTACACAGGCCAGCCTGCGCATGTCGGGGGCGTTCTGGGCCCTGGACAAGAGCCTAGCCCAGCAGCGTCATTTTCCGGCTGTCAACTGGAGCCAGAGCTACACCCTGTACGATGAAATGCTCGCCCCGTGGTTCAGGGAAAACCTGGGAGAGGACTGGTTCCCGCTCAGGGAATACCTCAAGTCGATGCTGGAAAAGGAGCAGTCCCTTCTGGACCTTGTCCAGCTCGTAGGCCGGGACGGGCTCTCAGAGGAGGACAAGTGGGTCCTTTTCATGGCAGACCTTGTGCGGGTGCTCTTCCTGCAGCAGAATGCCTTTGCCCCGGGCGATGCGTCCTATCCCCCGGAGCTTCAGAAAGCTTTTCTCGAACTTCTGGCAAACTTCGATAAGACGGTCCGCCGGGGACTTGTCCGCGGAGCCGCATTCGAACAGGTTTCGGCGTTTCCGCACAGAGCGGAACTCCTGAACCTTCGCGGTCTCGGAAGGGATGAGATGAAGACGCGGGGCGCCCAGTGGCTCGGCCGGCTTGCCTCGAAGATGGAGGAAATAGAGGTGGTGCTGCAGTGAAACCACTGTACAGGGAAGGATTCAGCCGGGTGGAGGGGCTCGGGGGACCGCTTCTTTTCGTGAGGGGCATCTCCCGCCCTGCCTACGGTGAGCTCGTCACGGTGGAATCTGCAGGGGGAGTCCGTTCTGGACAGATCCTGCAGATACAGGGAGATATCTCGGTCATACAGGTGTTCGAGGGAACCATGGGGCTCTCGAGAGGCGGCGTCACTGTGTGGCTTGAACGGGACGTTCTGAAGATCCCGGTGGGAGAATCGCTCATAGGAAGGGTATTCGACGGAAGAGGAGCCCCCCTGGACGGGCGTCCAGCCGATTTCGCCGAGGACTTTCTCCCGGTAAACGGGGCCCCCATCAACCCCGTTCGAAGGAGCAGCCCCGACACGTTCGTGGAGACGGGCATCTCCGCCCTCGACCTGATGAACACCCTTGTCCGCGGACAGAAGCTCCCTGTTTTCTCGGGTGCGGGGCTTCCGGCAAATGAGCTCGCCGTACAGATAGTGAGAGGCTCGCGGATCCCGGGTTCGGATGATCCGTTCCTCGTGGTTTTCGCAGCCATGGGGATTACAAGGAGAGAGGCACAGTATTTCCTGGACTCGTTCAGGAAATCCGGGGCGCTCAGGAACGGTGTTTTTTTTCTCAACCTCGCGGGAGAATCCACCGTCGAACGGCTGCTTACACCGAGGGCGGCACTGACCGCCGCGGAGTATTTCGCCTTTACGAAGGGGTATAACGTTCTGGTGGTCATGACCGACATGCTGGCCTACTGCGACGCACTGAGGGAAGTGGGAGCCGCCAGGGAGGAGATTCCAGGGAGACGGGGCTACCCGGGCTACATGTATTCGGACCTCGCGGAACTCTATGAGCGCGCCGGGTGTATTGCAGGGATTCCCGGAAGCGTCACCCAGATACCCATTATCACCATGCCCGACGATGACATGACCCACCCTGTGGTGGACCTCTCCGGGTATATCACCGAGGGACAGATAGTTCTGGACAGGCGCCTCCGTGAGAGGGGGATCTACCCTCCCATAGACGTCCTTCCCTGCCTGAGCCGGCTCATGAACAAGGGGATAGGGAGAGGGAAGACCTTCCCTGAGCACAGGGCCCTGGCGGACCAGATGTACGCTTCCTATGCCCGGGCGCGGGAAGTGGAGCGGATGCGGCTGATCGTGGGAGACGACGGGCTCTCTCCGGTGGAGAGGACCTATCTCGAGTTCGGATCCCTTTTCGAGAAACGATTCCTTGCCCAGGGACAGGGAAGACGGTCGCTGGCCGAATCGGAAAAAGCGGCGTGGGAGTGCCTGAAGATCCTTCCGCGGGAGGAGCTTTTCAAGCTGCCTGAGGTTTATGTGGTGGAAAACGCGGGCTACCCCTCGTCTGAAGAAGAACCATGACGGGCACGTTTTCGGGACCGCCCACAAGGGAACACCTTCTTGCAGTCAGGAAAAGGATCCTTTCAGTCACTCACGGGAAGAAACTGCTTGAGAGAAAGAGGGACGCCCTTGTCCGCGCTATGGATGAGGAGCGGCGTCTTTTCAGGGAAGCTGAGAAGGAGTTCCGCGAGCGTACGAAAAAAATCACTTTCCTTTACACCGTGGTGAGGATGTTCGAGGGTGAAGGGGCCCTTCACTTCCTTTCCGCGGGCAATCCGCCCCTTTCAGTGGATGTGGTAAAAAAATCCATAATGGGGTGCCGGTATGCAGGCTTTTTTCCTGAAGAAGGGCAGCTTTCCGGGCTTTCGTGGAAGCTGCCCTTTGACCCTGCGGTCACGTCCCTCTCACTTGAGGATCTCCTCAAGGCCATGGAAGAGAGCGAGAAAAGCATGTGGAGGTACATCAACCTGAAGGCGAAGGTCGGAGCCATAGAGAGGGAGCTTGCCAAGACCACGCTCAGGATAAACACCCTGGAGCATGTCTTCCTTCCCTCCCTTCACAGTGAGAGCAGGAGGATCGAGGATCTTCTTTCCGAACGGGAGCGTCAGGAAAAATACGTGGCGAAGCGGGCGGGAAAAAAGAAAACCGGTATTTCTGGCGGGAATCGGGAAAACATACTGGACACAGCCTATGAAAATCATTATCCTTAGTGTCGGAAAACCAAAGGAGAAGAATTTTTCTGCACTGGCAGATAAATATTTCCGGAGGACCGGATCATTTGTAAAGTTGGGTCTTGAATACGTTTCAGAGGCGAAGGACACTGACCCCGCCAGGAAAGTGGAGCGTGAGGGCAGAGATATCCTCAGGAAGATCCGGGAAAGGGATTTCGTGGTGACCCTGGACGAGCGGGGCAGGGAAACGGACAGCGTCTCCTTCGCGGAATGGTTTTCTGAAACAGTGAACGGGACGGATGGGCGGATCGTGTTCGTCATCGGCGGTTCGTACGGTCTTTCGGGAGAAGTGAAGAACAGGGGGGATCACTCCCTTTCCCTTTCAGAGATGACGATGCCTCACGAACTGTGCCACGTGTTCCTTCTCGAGCAGCTCTACCGGGCATGTACGATACTGAAAGGCGTGGAGTATCACCACTGAAACCTTTTTTAGAGAACAGGAGCTGGTTTGAATGAACATGGACAAGATAATGAAGCAGGCCCAGAAAATGCAGGCCCAGATGGCGAAGGTACAGGAAGAGCTGGAGGGAGAGCGGGTCGAGGGAAGCGCCGGAGGCGGCATGGTGATCGTCGAAGCGAACGGTCACGGCGACGTGGTGAGTGTGAAGATCGACCCGGAAGTGGTGAAGAGCGAAGACGTGGAAATGCTCGAAGACCTTGTGCTTGCTGCAGTGAACGAAGCCGCACGCAGGGGCAGGGAACTCGCCGCAGAGCGGATGGGAAAGGTCACCGGCGGACTCGGATCCATGGGGCTTTTCTAGAGGTTCCGCCCCGTGTCTCTTCCGGATTCTTTCGAGCGCCTGACGTTTCTGTTCCGGAAGCTCCCCGGTGTGGGAGCGAAGACAGCCAGGCGAATGGCTTTTTTTGTCCTGCAGCAGCCGCCCTCTTTTGCGGGCGAGCTTGCTGACTGCCTGGCAAGGCTTAAGGACAGCATCACGACGTGCTCGAGGTGCGGAAACATAACTGAAAACGACCCGTGCTCGATCTGCAAAGATCTGCTTCGGGAGAGAAAAACCATGTGCGTGGTAGAGACCGTGGAGGACCTTATCAGCATAGAGCAGGCAGCAGTATTCTCAGGGGTCTATCATGTGCTTGGAGGCAGAGTGTCGCCTCTGGACGGAGAGGACCTGGACGATGAGGTGTTTCGAAAACTGATACGGCATATTGACGAGGACGGTACGGAGGAGGTGATTGTGGCGACAAATCCGAGGATAGAGGGTGACCTCACCTATCATACGATAGCTGAACAGCTGGAAGGGCGGAACGTGTCCATCTCACGGATCGCCTATGGTCTTCCTGTGGGCGGCAGCATCGAGTTTGCCGACAGGACGACGCTTCTTGCGTCCCTGGAATCCCGGGTGATCATGAAGAGAAAGGAATGAAGGGCGGTTTCATTCGGAGTATTCGCTTATGAGAGTAAAGGGGCCTTTTTTTACAAAGCGAGGTGAGAATATGACAGAGGGTTTCGGGAAGATCGTACAAATGATCTTCTCCGGTCTGCTGATTCTTCTTGGAGGCATGATAGGTGCACAGGCGGCCCAGTTTATCCTTCCCATGGTTCCCGAGGCATGGTTCTGTCCGGAAACGACCTGGCTCCCCATGTGGCTTCCGTGCAAGATTTTCGTTACTATTATTTCCGTGGTTTTATTTGCTTTTATCGGCTTGATGCTTTCCCCCCTGTTCCTGAAAATGCTGGCCCTGAC